>JBEARB010000114.1:0-26286 GCA_041163625.1 Pseudomonadota bacterium
AGCAGGCGCAGCTCGCGCAGGCCAGGGGTGTCGATGAGGGCGGTGCCGTCGGGGAGCTCGAAGAGGACGGCGGCGGTGGTGGTGTGGCGGCCCTTGGCGTCGGCCTGCCGGACCTCGCCGGAGCGCTGGGCGTCGTGGCCGAGCAGGGCGTTGACGAGCGAGCTCTTGCCGACGCCGGACGGCCCGAGCAGGACGAAGGTCTCGCCGGGGCGCAGGGCCTGCCGCAGCGGCTGCACGCCGTCGTGGTGGCTGGCGTCGGGGGCGTCGGCGGTTGGCGGCATCGTCGAGACGGCGCAGACGCGGACGCCCGGCAAGTCGGCCTCGAGCTCGGCGACGACGGCGGCGATATCCGCGGCGTCCGGGAGGAGGTCTACCTTGGAGAGCACGACCAGCGGCTCGGCGCCGCAGGCCCGGGCGGCGACGGTGTAGCGGTGCACGCGGGTGCGGTTGCGGGCGGCGTCGGCGGCGACGACCACGGCTGCGACGTCGACGTTGGCGGCGAGGACCTGCGCGCCGCGACCACCGGCAGCGCCGCGCGAGAGCACGCCGTGGCGGGGCAGGACGGCGTCGATGCGGACGGTGGGCAGGTCGTAGCCGGCGTCGAAGGTCTCGCCGATGGCGACGCGGTCGCCGACGACGACGTGTTCGCCGGTCTCGGCCGCGATGGCGCGCAGGGTGCCCGAGGCGACGCCGTAGCCGTCGAAGCCGCCACCGCGCAGGCGCAGGCGCTCGCCCTGCTGTCCGACGACGCGGGCGGTGGCTTGTGGCTCCGGTGGGGTCACGCGGGCGGCGCCCCTTCCCACCAGCGCGTGACGTCGAGCGCCACCGCGTCGAAGGGCGGCAGCCGCCCCTCGGTCTCGTCCTGCACCGCGACGCCGGCCAAGACCCAACGCTCGCCGTCGCGCTCGAAGGCCTCGACGGTGCGCTGCAGCGGGTCGACCAGCCAGAGGAAGCGGACGCCGAACTCGCCGTAGAGCGCCATCTTCACGACGCGGTCGCGGCGCTGCGAGGAGGGCGAGACGACCTCGCAGACCCAATCCGGCGCGAGCTCGAAATAGGGCGTCGGCGGGTAATGTGGCATCCGCTCGCGGCGCCATCCGGCTAGGTCCGGGACCAACACATGGCGGCCGTAGTGCAGCTCGGGTTCGTCGATGATCCACCAGCCGCCGGGGCCATGGGGGCCTCCTGGTTTGCGGTGGAAGGCGCCGTGCAGGTCGGCGCCGAGGCCCGATCCTGCGAAGGCGTGCGGTGGCGCGGGCCGCGGGCTGACATGCAGCTCGCCGTGCAAGATCTCGCCGGTCACGTTCTCGGGCAAGGCCCGCAGATCGTCGTAGGTCGCGGGTTTGGGTTCGGGCAGGCCAGGCATCGCGCGCTCCGGGAGGTGGGCATCGGCAGCGACGCCCGCGCTCGGATCCAGGGTGGAAGCTGCCCGGGACGGGGTCAAGCGGTCGTCACGGGTCAGACTCTGCCGCAGCCAATGCGCGGAGGCGACGCAGCGCCGGCAATACCGCCGGCAACGCATCTTGTCCGACCGAAACGAGGACCTACGGATCGATGTCGAAATCGGCGTGCGCCAGGACGTCACGCATCCCCGCGGCCTCGCGCCACGGGAATTCCGGTGCCCGGGCCTTCCACTCGGCAGGGACGTGCTTGGCCGCTTCACCGAGAATCTGTACCGCGCGCTCGATCTGGTAGCGCAAGCGGACGTCGGCAATCAGCGCCGAGGCGCCAGCCTCGGGCATCCAAGCGACGATCCGTTCCGCGGCCTCGATCATGTCGTCGAGGCGATCGCTCACGTCACGCGACACGCAACAACTCTCGCATCACGCGCTCGCGGGCACGCGGCTTCATCGCCAGGCTCGCCTCGGTCACCAAGTCGACCCGCCGCCCGAGCCATTGCTCCAGAGCAAGCTGCAACTGCATGTAGCGCTGAAAGGTCACTCGCTCACGAAAGCGGACCAGTAAATCGACGTCGCTCTCGGGTCCCGCCTCACCGCGTGCATGCGAGCCGAAGAGATCCAACGAAGCGACGCCGAGCGCCTCGAGCTCTTCTCGGTGCGCTTGTAGGATCTCGATGGGTCCGCGTTGCGGCATCGTGGCCTCCTTGGGCTTCAGCGTAGGCACGGCGCCGAAGTGCGTCAAACGGGGCCGGTTGCCCTCACCCGCGCGACGATCAGCTCGGCCATCCGCTCCGCCGCCGCCGGCCCGTGACGGAAGAACAAGCTCGGCTCGACCAGCTCCAGCTCGGTCAGCAGCAGCCTGCCGTCCGGGCCGCGCAGCCAGTCGACGCGGGCGTAGAGCAAGGGCTCGCGTAGGCCGAGAATCTCGGCCGCGGCGGTGAGGGCCCGCTCGCAGAGCGCGCGCTCGGCGGGCGAAAACGCGTAGGGCGCGTCGCTGGCGCCGTAGTCGTCCTGCACCCGGTAGTCGCCGGGCACCGGCACCTTGCGCACGCCGTGCGAATAGACGCCGCCGAGGACGATGGCCGAGACCTCGCCGAAGGTCTCGACCGTCTCGAGGTAGGGCTGCAGCAGGTAGGTCAGCGCTTCGCCGTGCGCGCGCAGGTGCGCGTCGGCGGCCGCGAAGCCCGCGTCGTCGGCCGAAAAGCGCAGCGTCCCCGAAGCCGAGGCGCCGAACGACGGCTTGAGGAAGGCGCGCGACCAGCCGCGCTCGGCGAGCAGCGCGCGCAGGTCGGGACGATCGCCGGGGGCGAGCCAGACGGTCTCGGCCATCGGGACGCCGGCGGCAGCGAGTTCGGCGAGGTAGCGCTTGTCTAGGCTCCAACGCAGCACCGGCGCCGGATTGAACAGGCGCGGATGCGCGGCGACGCGGTCGATCCAGGCCAGGAAGGCGTCGCCCCGGTTCCAATAATCCCAAGTGGTGCGGATGACGACGGCGTCGAAGGCGAACCAATCGACGTCGGCGTCCCACGCGGGTTGATGCACGCGGACGCCGCGACGCTCGAGCGCCGCCCAGAGCGGTCCGTCGTCGATCTCCCAGGTCGGGAGCTGGCTGCAGGTGACCAGCGCGATGTCCATCGAGGTCCTTTCTGGCGTGCGGCGGCGCAACGGGGTGAGCGCACATTCAGCGCCGTTTGCCCTTGCGGCGCGCGAATCGCGGCGCGATCGGCTTGATCGGAGTACCGACGAGGGGCTCCGGCAAGCCGTAGCGCTCGCGAAACGCCTGCGCGGCAAGCTCGTACGATTGCTCGAAGGTGACGCCGAGAAAATGCCGATGCGTGGCAGCGAGCAGGTCGGTACCGAGCAGCTCGTCGAGGCCGAGCCAGCGCTCGTCCCGCTGGCGCACGCGCAGCATCGGCGAGAGGGCGTACCGGCCATGACGTGCGCGCACCCACAGCCGACGCGCGGGGCGGTACGTACTCTCGCATTCCGCTCGGGCGAGCACGCTGTTGAGGTACGGCCGGCGTTGGCGTCGAGCCGCCAGGACGTTGCCCGGTAGGCCCGCCTCCCACCAATCCGTCGAGAGTCCGGCCGACGTGAACGTGGGCCAGAACACTTGGTCGGGATGCTCGGGCGTATCGACGAGGTCGGATCGCGACGGATGCAGGCGTCCGAGGTTGGTCCGCAACCAGCGCGTGTGCTCGGCGATGGCGAGCTGCAAGACCAGGAATTCGGGCATCTCACGACCGAGCTGCAGGGCGTGGCCGTCCACTTCGACGTCGATCGCGGCCGGCGCGAGGCGCTCCCACAGCTCGCCGAGCGAACCGAGGTCGGCCCGGTCGCGGGCGCCGAGCAGGGCCCAACTCAGCGCGGACTTGCCGTAGGGATCGAGCGGATCGAGGGTGGCGCCGCGCTCGAGCAGGGCGTCGATCCAGGTCAAGTCGCCGCGATAGGCCGCGACCATGAGCTGCGTCAGCCCGAACACGGTGCGATGTTCGGTGCCGTACGTTTCGGTGTCGGACAGATGTGCGGCCAGCGATTTTCCGGCGCATCGACTCAACGCCGACTGCACGAGTGCGGGCCGACGCGCGTCGAACACGGGCCGCATGGCGGGCAGGAAGCGCGCGAGGTGCTGCACGACGTGCAGGCGGCTGGCGACGTCGGTCCGCGGCGAAGCACCGAAGCGATGTCGTGTGAAGTACAGGGTCTCGGCATCGATCGCGGCTTCACGCCTGCCGCGGCTCGGATCGACGAGGAGCAGCAGGTTGGCGTCGTCGTGCAAGTAGGCGAACTCGCGGAGCTGGTCACGCGCCTTGGCGCCGAGGGCGTGGGTGTTGCCGGAATCGGCGACCAGGGCCGCGACGGCGGACCGGTCGTAGACCTGCCACGGCACCGGACGTTGGTGCAGCACGTCGCGACGGATCGCCTCGGCCTGCTCGGCCTTGCCCTGCGCTTCGAGCCGGCTCGCCTCACGCTGCCAGTCCTCACGGCTGGCCTTCTTGACGGCGACCTCGTTGGCGGACTCGGCGCCGCGGATGCCGAGCAGCGTGAGCAGCGGATGATTCGGATCGTCCTCGACCGCGACGACGTCGTGCACGGCGCGGGTCAGCGCGACGTAGAGCGCGTTGACGTAGAATTTGTCGGCCTCCAGCGATTTGTCGGTCTTGTCCTTGGCGCGGCGGTACTGCAGCTCGGTGGCGTCGAGCGCGGCGGGGTCGATGCCTTCGGCCAGGGCGGCATAGCGGTTCTTGGCGCTGCTGATCAGGCGATGCAGCACGACGGTGCGGTACTCGAGGCCCTTCGCTTCGTGGATCGAGAAGACCAGGGGCGTACCGTAGAACTGCTGCGCTTGGGCCTTGTGCTCCTCACGCAGAACGACGACGGCCACCTCGGTCGAGTCCCGACAGCGCTCCGCGAGCGCCTTGGCGCCCGGGCCACCCGCGGGAAGCACGAGCGTCTCGCCCGGCTCTCCGGGCAACGACTGCATCAGACGATTGGATTCGCGGTCGATCGAGCCGTACCGATGCACCTTCAGCGCGAGCAGGCGATTGGCGACGGCGGTGACGCGCTCACTGTTGCGGTAGCTCATCCGCAGCAGGTGCACGGCCCGATCTTCGTCGAGCGCGCCGCGACCGCGCCAGAACAGCGACTTCACCCCCGCCCAGGAGAAATAGTTCGGGTGCACGATCTGGTTCGCGTCGCCCGCGAGGATGAAGCCCGCGTGCGGGCGCAGCGTCGCGAGCACCAGCGCGAGCTGCACGTTGGTCAGGTCCTGCACCTCGTCGATGCACACGAAGTCCCAAACCGGCTCGGCCCGCGCGAGCAGCGCGTGCGCGAGCAGGTTCGGGTCGCAGAGGCCCTCGCTCGTGAGCCAATCGCGATAGCGCGAGCAGAGCTCGTGCACCGCCGCACGCTGCTCACTCGGGAACAACGATTGCTTCACCCCGAGCGCGAGGTAGGCGTCCAGCGTGAGCGGCCCCTCGGGCTCGGCAGTGAGCACGCCGCGCAGCTCCTCGAAGACCGCGACCGCACCGGCCTCGCGCAAGACCCGGTTGCCCGCAGCCTGGGTCTCGAAGAAGGCACGGAATTGGCGCCAGCTGACCAAGGGGCCGGGCGGTACGGCGATCGACTGGACCAGCTGCAGCAGGCTCAAGAAGCTGACGTCCTGCTCATCGGGCGCACCGCCGTTGGCGACGTACAACGCCCGCGCCGACTCGGCGAGCCAGCGCGACTCGGTGACGTAGGCGACCGTGCCGCGTTGCTCGCGCATCGCCTGCAACAACAGCGCGGTCTTGCCGCTGCCGGCCGAGCCGACCACGACCAGCGGCGGCCGGGCCGTCAGCGCGGCCTCTTGCGCATCATCGAAGCAGAGCGGCTTGTCCAGCATCCGGAACTCGGTGCGCCCACTCGGCACGAATCGCAGCGGCGGCGTCGCCTGATCGACCAGCGCGTCCGGCTCGAACGCCGACTCCAGGGCATCGTCCGGGACCTTGGCGCCGCGCAAGAAGCGCGATTTCTCGTAGGCGTGGCGGACGACGAGCTCCAGCACCAGGCAGATCGTCTCTTGCTCGTGGCGGACGAACTGCAGCAACAGGCGATCGCTGTCGTTGAGCTTGGCGCGATGGTAGGGCGCGCCGCGGAGCTTGTGCACGTCGGCCGAGCGGAGATCGCCGCGGGCGATGGCGGCACAGACCTTCTCCACGGACGATCGGAGCTTGCCGGGGTCGAATCCTCTTAGATGAAGAACCTGCACAGCGAACCTCCAATCATCGCGTATCGCAACGAGGGTGCTCGCTTGCGTCGGTGCGCGTCAAGCTGCGGTACGCGGTGGCGCCACCGCGACCGACGCCGGCGCACCGCGCAGGCCGAAGGCGCATCCAACAGGCTGGGAGGGAAGACCGATGCAACGTTGGATTCGATCGAAAGTCGCTGCCGCGCTCGCGTGCAGCCTGCTCGCAGCGCCGGCTGCAGCCCACATGCCCTCGCTGGTCGACGGCGCGTTCGCCGATTGGCGCGAGCCCTTCGTGGTCGGCGACATCGAGTGGTCACAGGTCGTCTACCACCGCGCGGGCTGCGAGACGCCGACGCTGTGGATGCGACTGCAGGCCGACGCGGGCCAAGCGCTCTTCGTGCAGCTCGGCACGCCGGAGCTCGAGCGGCAGTTCGGGCGGCAGCTGCAACTCGTGGTGCTCGGACCGGGCCTGGGCGACACCGTCCCGGCCGGACTCGAAGGCAGCGGCGCCGCGAGCGCGGAGGTCTTCGAGGCGACGGTCGCGCAGGACACGCCGACCTTCCACGAGCCCTTTTCCGATACGCACTCGCGCATCCTGGTGGAGAAGACCCTGACGCTTCCGGCTGCGGGGACGTACTACGTCGCGGCGCGCTTCCTCGACGGGCAGGCCGGCAAGCTCTGGGTCTCGACGGGGACGGTGGAGAAGTTCGACGCCGACGCGATCAAGCGGGTGATTCCGCTGCTCGACGAGGTCAAGCGATTCCACGAGACGATCGACGACCCGTGGGCACCGACCGACGGCGTCGACGCGACCTGCCCGGCGCCGGTGGAGATCGTCGAGCCCGCCGCCGCGGGCTGCCACGCCAGCCCCTCGACGGCGGCGACGGGCACCGGTTGGCTTGCAGTCCTGGGTTGCGTCATGCTCCTGCTCGGGCGACGTCGCTCCGTGGAGGAACGTGCATGATCGCGAACGCCTTCGATTGCCTCGACCGCCGAGGGGTTGCTCTGCTCGGGGCCGCGCTGCTGCTGGTCAGCTGCGGGACCGAAGCCGGCTCGGGCGCCGTGGGATTCACCACCAACACAACGCTGGACGCCGGCGCCGCGGATAGCAGCGCGGTGGACTCCGAGGACGGAACGGGCGGCGCTGCCGACGCGGCGGCGACCGATACGACCGGTGCGGACGTGGCCGCCGAGGACACGGCGCAACCAGCGGATACGGCCGAGCCAGCGGATTCAGCCGAGCCAGCGGATACGGCCGAGCCAGCGGATACGGCCGAGCCAGCGGATACAGCGCAACAGACGGACACGGCCGACACGGCCGAAGGGGCGGACATCGCCGTCGACGCGGGCGCGCCGAGCAAGGGCGCCTGCGACAACCCCGCGGATATCGCTGCCCTCGCGGCGGCCGACCCCGACAAGGCGATCGGCGGGTGCGTCTCGAAGTGCTTCGCGCCTGGGCCGACGTGTTCGAGCTGCCTGCAGAACGCGCTGAGCGTGAGCGACGGCTGCACCGTCTGCTTCGCGAGCATCGTCGACTGTACGGTCAAGAACTGCGCGTTGCAGTGCCTCGCGCCGAGCAGCAAACCGTGCACGAGCTGTCAGCAGCAGAAGTGCTTCCCGGCCTTCGTGACCTGCGCCGGGGTGAGCCCCCCTTGAGCTGCGCTGCGGTGCAGCGGGCGTTCAGCGCCCAGCGCCGACCTCGATGAGCTCGAATCCGGCGCGCGCGCAGCCCTGCCCGGGCAGGTAGAGCACCCGGATGCGATACGCGGCTTTGTAGACGAAGCCTTTGACCTCGAGCACGTCGAGCTTGCCCGCGCCGTTGGGGCTGCGGACCTGCGGGGCCTTCCGGACCCGTCCGTCGATGGCGGCGCGCTTGTCGTTGTCGCTGTGCAGGCGCAACAGCTGCAGGGCGGTGGCCCGGGCGGCGTCGGCGCAGGCGTGGACCTGACGCGCCGGCGTCGGCCTCGGCTTGTCGACCATCTTCTTCGCGGCAGCGGGGGACGCCCAGGCGCCGGCCGAGGCCAGCGCGACGATCGCGAGCAGCATACGGATCACCTTCATCTCGACCTCCTCCTCGGCGCAGGCGGCGCCGGGCGCGACAATCTCGCACAGTGCGCAGCCGCCCGCGACGGTCTAATGAGACGGAGGCTTGTCGGCTCGATCGGGAGGGGCGCGGGCCCAACCTCGATGCCCGGCCCACGGAGGTTCCCGTGCAAGTCGACATGCAAGCGCATTGGCAAGACGTCTACGGTCACAAGGCACCCGATCGGGTGAGTTGGTTCCGGCCGCACCTCGAGCGCTCGCGCGACCATATCCTCGCGCTGCCGGTGGGGCCCGATGCGCGCATCGTCGATATCGACGGCGGCGCCTCGACCCTGGTCGACGATCTCCTCGCCGCCGGTCGCCGCAACGTCGCGGTGCTCGACCTCTCGGCCGAGGCGCTCGCGCACAGTCGAGCGCGACTCGGCGCGGACGCCGACGCGGTCGATTGGCGGGTGGGCGACCCGACGCTGCCGCAATTCGAGCCGCAGAGCGTGGATGTCTGGCACGACCGCGCCGTGTTCCACTTCCTGACCGACCCGGCCGACCGCGCCGCCTACGTCGAGTAGGTGCTGCAGGCGGTGCGGCCGGGGCGGCACGTGATCGTGGCGACGTTCGCACCGGACGGACCCGAGCGCTGCAGCGACTCGGTGCAGCGCTACGACGCGGACGGCATCCACGCCGCGTTCGGCGACGCCTTCGTCAAGGTGGGGCACGCAGCGGAGCACCACCGCACCCCGGCGGGCGGCGAGCAATCGTTCGTGTATTGCTTCTGCCGCCGCGCCGGGTCATTGCCTGTGGATTCGCATCGCTCCGGTCGCTAGAAGATCCAGCCGATCGAGAGCTCGCCGTCGAAGGCGACGGGCAGCGCGTTCATCAGCGAGTCGACCTGGTCGATCGCCTGCTGGACGTCCGGATCGGTCGAGGTGCTGGTAATATCGTAGATCGCACGACCCACGCCGAAGCGCAGCGTCACGTTGAAGCCGGAGGTCCAGGCCCAGCGACGGCCGATATTGGCGGTGAAGCTCGCCGCGCCGACCGAGATGTCGAAGGTCTGGCTGTTCACCGTCGCGACCGCGGTGCCAGCCTGGTAGGCGACCATGGCGCCGACGAAGCCCGAGTCCTGCGTACCCGACCAATGGTAGCGGTAGCCGAGGCCGCCGCCGATGCCGGTCGAGCTCGAGTTCTCGTCGCTGCTCTGCGAGAACTGACCCTCGACGAGCAGGCCGTGGTAGCCGTCGACGAGGTGCTCGAAGTTCAACGAGTAGCTGCCGAAGAGCACGCCGAGCGGGCTGAGGTTGACCGAGTTCACGCCGAACGCGGCCGCCTCGGGCGGCGGCGCCATCTCGGGCGGCAGCGGCTGCGCGGGCGGCGGGGCGGCGGCCGGCTGCGCCCAAGCGGCGGTGGAGAACAGGAGCATCGCGACGAGCGCGAGAGAGCGACGGAAAAGCATAGCGGACTCCCTGTGGACCGAAATGTCGGACCGATGGCAGAAGATGTGCAAAGCCTGGAACGCGCGTCGCAGCCCGTCAACTCATTCGATATTCATTTGGTCCCGAATTGGACTCGGAATGCAGCGATTGCGGCGGCGACGGCGCGGTCGGCCGCGGGCAGCGCCGCGTCCATCGAGGCGTAGCCGTGCGGCAGTCCGCTGTGATGCAGGTGGCGGGTCGGCACACCCGCCTCGGCCAGGCGCCGGGCGTAGTCCTCGCCTTCGTCGCGCAGCGGATCGAAGCCGCAGGTGGTGACGACCGCCGGCGGCAGCCCCTGCAACGACGCGGCGGCGCCGGGCGAGACGCGCGGGTCGAGCAGGTCGGACGGCGCGTAGGCGTCGAGGAAGAACTGCACGTCGTCGCCGGTGAGCATCGGGCCGTTGGCGCAGGTCTGGTGCGAGGCGGTGAGGCGGCGCAGGTCGGTCGCCGGATAGATCAGCAATTGCGCCGCCGGCATCGGCTCGCTGGCGCCGCGGCAGGCCATGGAGACCGCGGCGGCGAGGTTTCCGCCGGCGCTGTCGCCTCCGACGGCGACGCGGTCGGGCGCGCAGCCGAACGTGGCGGCGGCATCGCGGGCGGCGCGGAAAGCGGCGAGTGCGTCCTCGAAGGCGGCGGGGCAGGGGTGCTCGGGCGCGAGGCGGTAGTCGATGGAGAGCACCTGCGCGGGCAGCTCGGCGGCGAGCCGGGCGCAGAGGCCGTCGTGGGTGTCCAGATCGCCGAGCACCCAGCCGCCGCCGTGGTAGTAGACGAGCAGCCGATCGGTGGTGGCGGCGGGCCGGTACAGGCGCGCGGGGCGGCCGGCGTGGACGCGCTCGCTGACCTGCACGTCGGCAGGGATCGGTCGGGAGACCAGCGCGGTGCCGCGGCGCATGCCGTCGCGCGAGCGCCGCACGTCGATGTCGTTCAGCGGCGGCTGAATCCACTCCGACAGCGTCGCGAGCACGTGCGCGTCGTCGTCGAACGGCTCGCCGCGATCGTTGCGTGGCGGGGTCCCGAAGATCCGTCGTCGCAGCGCGGGAGGTAGCGCCAACGCGGCGCGCCATCCGCGGCCGGCCAGCGCGCGACGCAGGGATTCGACCATCGTCACTGCCATGGGGCCTCCGGTCGTGAGACGGCGAGGCTAGGGGCGCGCCGACGAGTTGGCAACGCGGACGAGCCGACGAACGACGCGACCGCAGCCCCCCTCCGCGGCGAAAACCAGCCCACATACGACACCTTGCGTACATCTCGACGGTTGATCCGGGCCGCGTTGAACAAGATCATGGGAATTTCCTGGGGGCACCCGTTCTGCGCTGCGTCGCGACACTGCGGCGCAGCGCAGAGTGGTCACAGGTGGCGGCGGTCGGGCATCCGACGACGCCGCGGTGGTGTTCGAGACGCAACTCGAACACAGTCGACCGGGCTCGGCGGTCCGTCGAGTGCGAGTGCCACGCGCAGGAGGTCAGTCATGACATGCACCATCGGAGTCAGCACGCGCTCGGTCGCACAGCGAGGCTTCCGGCTCGTAAGGTCCCTCACGACCCTGGGAGTCGCGCTCCTGGCCGTGCAGGCGCCCGCGACGACGACGTTTGCAGCGGGGCCTTCTGCGGTCGCGCTCGAAGGCGTGCTGCAGAGCAACGCTGGGCCCGCGGCGGACGGCACCTACGCCGTCGTCGCACGTCTATGGACGGCCGAGAGCGGCGGGAGCGCGGTCTGGACCGAGGGGCCGCTACAGGTCGAGGTAGTGGGCGGGCGGTTCTCGCTGGCGCTCGGCGAGAAGGTTCCGCTGACGGCGACGGTCGTCGCGCAGGGCGGCTGGCTCGGGCTGCAGGTCGGCAGCGACCCCGAGTTGCCCCGTCGGCCTCTGCGAGCCGTGCCGTTCGCATTGCAGGCAGACCTCGCGGCGAGCGCCACGAACGCGAGCACCGCGACGGTCGCCGACACCGCCAAAAGCCTCGCCTGCACGGGCTGCGTCGGCGTCGCCGCGCTGAAGTTCGATGGTGATCTCGACCTCGGCAGCAACACGATCAAGGCCGCCGGAGCGACGTTCACGGGCGACGTGCAGGCCAAGGGCGTGGCAGCGCAGACAGTGACGGCGACCAGCTTCGTCGGCGACGGCGGCAAGCTGACGGGCGTGCAGGTCGCCGGCGGCACGTGCAAGACGGGAGAGGCCGTGGTCGCGGTCAAGTCCGATGGCACGGTCGTCTGTGGTGCCGCCGGCGGAGGCGGCAACACGGCGCTCGGCGGCATGGTCACGACGGTCTTCACCGAGGTCGCCAAGAACGAGCCGCTGCCGGTCGCCATCCCCGACAACACCGGCGTCACGGCCGTCGCGCAGGCGAGCTTCGGCAAGGTCGGCACCGCGATGACCATCGCCGTCCACATCAAGCTCGCGAACACCGACCTCTCGTCGGTCCGCATCGCGCTGCTGCCGCCGGACGACAAGAAGGTCGGCATGGTCGTGTGCGATCCCTGCGGCGACAAGGACGCCAAATCCTACGACGTCACGCTGACCGAGAAGTCGACGCTGAAGAACGGCAGCCTCGCCGACGCGATCGGCAAATCGCTCGAGGGCATCTGGACCCTGCAAGTCCTCGACACCTCCTATTGCTTGGCGCAGATACCGGAAAACAAGGGCATCTGCGACGTCGCCAACAAGACCGACGGCGCCATCGCCACCTTCGACGTCAGCGGCACCGTCACCTCCGCGCAATCGATCAAGCTCGGCGGCACGCTGCAATTCGCGCTGCTCGGCGCGGCCCCCTTCGACTGCGAAGCGGCGCGCGTCGGCCACGCCTACTTCGACACCAAGCTCGCCAAGCTGCGCTACTGCGACGGCACGGTCTGGCGGGCGCTCTCGGACAGCTGCGGCAACGGCGTGCTCGAGTCCGGCGAAGAATGCGACGACGGCAACGTCAGCGATGGCGACGGCTGCAGCCCGACCTGCGTCGCCTCGGTCGGCTTCGCGGCGAGCAAACCCGGTCTCTCCTGCCTCGACATCTACGACAAGGGCAAGGCCGCGTCGCTCAAGCTCGCCGACGGCGTGCACTGGATCGACCCGGACGGCGCGGGCGGTGCGGCCGCGTTCCAGGCCTATTGCGACATGACCAGCGACGGCGGCGGCTGGACGCTCGTGCTCAAGACCGGCGACGGCAGCGGCCACAGCTGGGGCAAGGGCGCACAGGGCGACGCGGCGGCGTTGCTCGACACCAAGCAGCCCGGCACCAACGTGCACCACAAGATGAGCGACGCGCAGATGAACGCGGTGCTCAAGGCGACCGCCAAGGACGCCAACGCCATCGGCATCCGGATGCACGAGAGCCAAGTCTACAACGTCAAGAAGTTCGGCAAGGCCTCGTGCACGCTCTGCACCAGCTACGCCGACGGCTGCGACAGCGATTGCGTCTGGGGCGCGAGCAGCTACAGCACCACGCCGAGCTGGGTGAACCTCAGCAACGGTGACGACTGGAAATACTACCTCGGCGCGGCCAATACCGGCGCGAGCCGTGGCTTCGAGCGGATGAGTCTGTACGGTCGCAACAACTGTGCGATGCACTACGGCTGGGTCGGCGATTGCCTGGGAGGTTCGCTATGGGTGCGTTGATGATGGAGCGAATCGGGGCGCGCGGCGTAGCGCTCGTGGTCGCGCTGACGGCTTGGCTGACAACGTCAGCCGCGTTCGCCACGCCACTACCGTCCGGACGCGACGCGCTCGCGCCGACGGTGCAGGTCGGCCGCGAAGACCAGCAGACGCTCGGGCCTGCGGGCTTGACCGTCGACGGCAAGGGCGTATTCGTCGCCGATCCGCTGGCCTCCCGCGCCATCGAATACGACCGGAGCCTGCGACCGCTGCGCGCGTGGCCTTTCGCCATCGCCCCCCAGGATCTGATGCGACGCGCGAACGGTCAGCTCTGCGCCATCGACGCGGCCGCCGAGCGCCTCGAATGCCGCGGCTCGGCGATGGCGGCGGGCCCGGCGCTGGCGCGGCGGCTGCGGGGCGGGACGGTGGCCCTGGTGCACGGGCCCGCCGACGCGATCTGGGCGCTGCGCGGCGACGGCTTCGCCGGCCCGGCGTGGGGCACCGAGGCGCTCGTGCACGCGATGCCCTTGGGGATTGGCGCGGCGTGGCAGGCGGCGGGCTTGTGGCGCGGACCGGCGCGGGTCGAGGTGCTGCTCTGGCCGTGGGCCGCGCGGCCGGACGACAAGGGCGTCGAGCCGAGCCGGAGCCTCGCGATGCAGGCACCGCCGGGGCTGCGGGCCGGTAGCGTGCGGCCGCTGCGGATGGACGCGCAGGGCCGCGTGTACGTGGCGGTGGAATGGCTCGGCGGCGAGCGGCGGCTCGAGGTGACCGAAGAGGTCGTGCGCATCGACGCGGCCGACCGACGCGCAGCGATCCGTTGGCGCGCGGCGACCTACGCGCCGGGGCTGCAGGATCTCGAGGTCGACGCGGCCGGCGTGGTCTGGCGGCTCTACCACAGCCCCGGTCGGGTCCACGTCGACGCCATCCCGGCCGACGCCTGGCGGGAGGTGACGCGATGAAGCACACGACACCGATGCCGAAGTCGCTGTGGCTGCTCGCCGCCCTCGTCGCGCTCGCCGCGGCGCCGGCGCAGGCGATCACCGTCAGCAAGGTGATCACCAACGCCAAGAGCTTCGCCAACCACAAATGGACGGCGACCTCCGCCAACGCGAAGGTGAGCTGCTACGCGAACTACGTGAGCCCGTTCCTGACCAAATACGGCTTGGGGACGCACGTCGGTCTGCCCTACGACTACGCGAATTGGGTGACGCTGGCGCAATTCGACGATCAGATCGCCAAGGGCTACGGCGCGGGCAGCCAGACCAGCTTCGGCGTGCTGAGCTGCACGGCCGGGCACGATTGCTCGGGCTTCGTCAGCCGCATCTGGGAGCACCCCAAGCGCTACACCACCCACTACATGCATCAGATCTCCAAGGAGATCCCGGCCACCAGCATCGCGCAGGCCGATATCTACAACTACGCCGGCAAGCACGTCGTGCTCTGGGACGGCGTCGCCAGCAACGGCGCCCCCCGCTTCTACGAGGCCGCCGGCGGCGTATGGAAGGTCTGGTACGCCACGACCAAGCCCTGGTCCTACCTCAGCGGCTACGTCGCGCGGCGCTACAACAACATCGAAGGCTCGAGCGGCGGCGGCGGCGGCGGCGGCGGCGGCGGCGGCGGCGGGACGACGCCGACGCCGGTCATCATCCCGGTCAAGACCTTCCCCTTCAGCCACAGCGCCAACACCGTCACCACCGGCGCGGCGATCTGGAACGATTACGGCGCCGCCTGCCCGCCGCCCTCGGGTGGAGAGCTCGGCCCGGAGATCATCTACGCGCTCGATATCCCCACCGACGGCACGCTGAAGGTCGAGCTGAGCGACGGCATCGGCGTCGACCTGGACGTTCACCTGCTGACCGCGCTCGACCCGAAGAGCTGCATCGCGCGGCACGACACCACCATCGGCCCCATCGCGGTGCAGGCCGGCAAGCGCTACGTCGTCGCCGATACCTGGAGCACCAACGCCGGCGTGCCCAAGCCGGGTCCCTACAACATCACGATCACCTTCACCTCCTCGTGCGCGCCCAAGACCGAGGTCTGCAACGGCAAGGATGACGACTGCGACGGTGCTGTCGACGAAGGTACGCTCTGCAACGACGGGCTCGCCTGCACCGACGACGTCTGCTCGCCCGCCGGCGTCTGCGAAGTCGAGCCCAACGGCAAGGGTTGCTACCTCGGCGGCGCGTGTGTCGCCGCTGGCGCGACCCAACCGGGCACGAGCTGCGCCGTCTGCGACGTCGCCACGCCGACGGTCTGGTCCTCCGCCGAGGGCAAGGCATGCGCCGACGACGGTAACGCCTGTACCAACGACGCCTGCCAAGGTGGCGTCTGCGCCCACCCGCCCATCGACGGCAAAGCCTGCGCCGACGACGGCAACGCCTGCACCACCGATGCTTGCAAGGGCGGCGTCTGCGCCCACCCGCCCGCCGACGGCAAAGCCTGCGACGACGGCGCCCCCTGCACCGCGAGCTCGAGTTGCAAGGGCGGCAGCTGCGTCGGCGGACCGCTGGTCCAATGTGGACCCTCGTCCGGCCCCTGCAGCACCACCGCCTGCAACGCCAAGACCGGCTTCTGCGAAGAGCTGCCGCTGCCGCTCGGAACGCTCTGCGCCGAAGCGAGCTGCGTCGACGGCCAAGCCACGCCCCCCGGCACCTGCGACGGCGCCGGCAGCTGCAAGCCGAGCGCGCCCTACAGCTGCGGGGCGTACGCCTGCGCGCCGAACGGGGTCTGCCGCAGCGATTGTGGGTCGGACGCCGATTGCGCGCCGCAGGCGAGCTGTGTCGCGAGCGTCTGCCTCGTCGATGCGGGCGGGGGAGGCGGCGGCGCGGACGCTGGCGCGAGTGACGGTGGCGACGCCGACACCGACGCGGATGATGCGACCGATGCGGGTGAAGCCGGCGGTGATGGCGGCGGCGGCGGCGGCGGCGACAGTAGCAGCGGCAGCGGCAGCGGCAGCGACAGTAGCAGCAGCAGCGGCAGTGGCGGCGGTTCGACCGACGTGAGTGGTGGGGGTGATTGCGGCAGCGATTGTGACGTACTCACGCCCGGTGGAGACGCTGTGGGGGGCGCCGGAGGTGATGGGACCGGGCCTGGCGGCAGCAGCGGCGCCCCCTTGCCCGCAGATGCGACCGCCTGGCGCGACGAGCCCTTCGCCAGCCAGGACGCCACGGCCGACGGGGGCGCGCCGGCTTGGATTCCTCCTCCGGCCGAACCGTCTGGCTGCACCGCGGCCAAGCGGGGGCGCGCTCCGGGGACCGCAGTCGCGATGATGTTGGCGCTCGGGCTGCTTTGGATCGCCCGCTCGCGGCGACGCGATGGCGCGGGAGCTTGAGATGAGGAGCGCACACAAGCTCGGTAGCTGGGCCATTGCGGCCGCGCTGCTCGGCTGCTCCACGGCGGCACCGGGTGGCGGAGGCGGAGGCCTCGGCTTCACCGGAGGCGACGTGGCTGGGAGCGGCACGATCTTCGGTCCCGGCGACGCGGTCGCAGCGGCCGATGTCGAGGCGACCGATGACGCGTCGGAGGGAGACGCGGGCCACACGATCGGCGACATAGACACCACCGCCTCTTTCGATGCGGGTGGCGACGAACTCGACGTCGTGGACGACGCTGCCAATGCGGGCGACGCGGGAGAGGAAGATCTGTCCGGAACGGCCGGTGACGTCGCGAGTGACGGCGACGTGGGCGTAGAGGGCGATGCGGTCGAGCTGGGCGAGGTGATCGAGACGGCCGACGTGCTCGACGCGATCGATCCGAGCGACACGCTCGACGACGCCGGCGACGCCGGCGGCACCGCGAACGACTGCGATCCCAAGACGCAGAAGGTCTACCTGCTGACCAAGAGCTACCAGTTGCTCGCTTACGCGCCGGCAGAGAAGCAGATCAATGTGATCGGAACCCTGAATTGCCCGGCAGAATA
Organism: Pseudomonadota bacterium; assembly: GCA_041163625.1. Taxonomy (GTDB): domain Bacteria; phylum Myxococcota_A; class UBA9042; order UBA9042; family UBA9042; genus JACKFC01. Next base: position 17,141 of record JBEARB010000114.1, read on the forward strand.
CGCGACGACGCCGTTCTCGATGGCGGTGGACCGCAAGGGCGTCGCGTGGGTCATGTACAGCAGCGGCGAGCTCTTCGTGGTCAGCACGACGACCGCACAATGCGCGAAGGTGCCCTTCGTCCCGGGAACGGCAGGGCTCATCGAATGTGGCATGGGTTTCGTGGCCGACGCTCCGGGCAGCAGCGACGAGACCCTCTTCTTGGCCAACCCCAAGGGCCAGCTCGGGACCATCGACACAAAGACCTTCGGCGGCAAGGTACTCGGCAAGATTGGCCTCTCGCCTGGCTGGCCCGAGCTGACCGGTACGGGGCTGGGCGAGCTGTGGGGGTTCTTCCCGCAGACTTCGCCGGCCACGGTCGCGCAAATCGACAAGCAGAGCGGAGCCATCGTGAAGTCGCAGCCGCTGACCGGCCTCTCGATGAGCGGCGTGACGAACTGGGCGTTCGCGCATTGGGGGGGCCGCTACCTGATGTTCTTCCAGAGCCAGAAGGATCCGTCGACCAACGTCTTCGTCTACGATCCGGCCGACGGCACCTACGGCATGTACCATCCGAGTATCGGCTATCCGATTGTCGGCGCTGGCGTTTCGATCTGCGCTCCGACCTCCTGGTTGACCAAGCCCGGAGGGTGACGCGCCCCCGAGGCTCGTGCTAGAAGCGCGCGCCCGCGTCCCGAATTCCTGGTCTCTCGGGGCGCGACCGCCAAGGAGCCTCCCATGTCCTCGAAGATCATCTACACCATCACCGACGAAGCGCCGATGCTGGCGACCTACTCGTTCCTGCCGATCGTGCAGGCCTTCGCGAGCTCGGCCGGCGTCGAGGTGCAGACGCGCGACATCTCGCTCTCGGGCCGCATCCTGGCGGCGTTCCCGGAGTTCGGCACGCACGACGCGCTCGCCGAGCTCGGTGATCTGGCGAAGACGCCCGAGGCCAACATCATCAAGCTGCCGAACATCAGCGCCTCGGTGCCGCAGCTCAAGGCCGCGATCGCCGAGCTGCAGCAGCAGGGCTTCGCGCTGCCGGACTACCCCGAGGAGCCGCAGACCGACGCCGAGAAGCAGGCCAAGTCGCGCTACGACAAGGTCAAGGGCTCGGCGGTGAACCCGGTCCTGCGCGAGGGCAACAGCGACCGCCGTGCGCCGCGCGCGGTGAAGGAGTTCGCGCGCCAGAACCCGCATTCGATGGGCGCGTGGAGCAGCGACAGCCGCTCGCACGTCTCGACGATGAGCGCGGGCGACTTCTTCCACAACGAGGCGAGCGTGACGGTGCCGGCCGCCACGGTGGCGCGCATCGAGCACGTCGGCACGGACGGCGCGGTCACGGTGCTCAAGGACGGCCTGAAGCTGCAGGCCGGCGAGATCATCGACGGCACCTTCATGAGCAAGGCCGCGCTCTGCGCCTTCCTCGACGCGCAGATCGCCGAGGCGCGCGCGCAGGGCGTGCTCTTCTCGCTGCACATGAAGGCGACGATGATGAAGGTCAGCGACCCGATCATCTTCGGCCACGCCGTGCGCGCCTACTTCGCCCCCGTGTTCGAGAAGTTCGGCGCGGAGCTGGACGAGGCCGGCGTCGACGTGAACAACGGCTTCGGCGATCTGGTCGCCAAGCTCGACCGCCTGCCCGCCGACACCGCCGCCGCCGTGCGCGCCGCCATCGACGCGGTCTACGCCGCCGGCCCCGACCTCGCGATGGTCGACTCGGACAAGGGCATCACCAACCTGCACGTGCCGAGCGACGTCATCATCGACGCCTCGATGCCGGCGATGATCCGCACCTCGGGCCAGATGTGGAACAAGGCCGGCAAGCTGCAGGAGACCAAGTGCGTCATCCCCGACAGCAGCTACGCCGGCGTCTACGAGGCCATCTTCTCGGACTGCAAGGCGCACGGTGCCTACGATCCGCGCACCATGGGCAGCGTCAGCAACGTCGGTCTGATGGCGCAGAAGGCCGAGGAGTACGGTAGCCACGACAAGACCTTCGAGATCGCCGCGGACGGCACCGTCCGCGTGGTCGACGCCGCCGGCAACGTGCTGCTCTCGCACACGGTCGCCGCCGGCGACATCTGGCGCGCCTGCCAGGTCAAGGACGCCCCGGTCCGCGATTGGGTCAAGCTCGCCGTCACCCGCGCCCGCGCCACCGGCGTGCCGGCGGTGTTCTGGCTCGACGCCGAGCGCCCGCACGACGCGCAGCTCATCGCCAAGGTCCGCGCCTACCTGCCCGAGCACGACCTGACCGGCGTCGAGACGCACATCCTCGCGCCGAAGCAGGCCTGCCTGTTCTCGGTCGAGCGCATCCGCCGCGGCGAGGACACCATCTCGGTCACCGGCAACGTGCTGCGCGACTACCTCACCGACCTGTTCCCGATCCTCGAGGTCGGCACCAGCGCCAAGATGCTCAGCATCGTCCCGCTGATGAACGGCGGCGGCCTGTTCGAGACCGGCGCCGGCGGCTCGGCGCCCAAGCACGTGCAGCAGTTCGTGGCCGAAAACTACCTGCGCTGGGATTCGCTCGGTGAGTTCCTCGCGCTCGCCGTCAGCTTCGAGCACCTCGCCGACCGCGACGGCAACGCCCGCGCGCAGGTCCTGGCCGACGCGCTCGACGCCGCCAACACGCAGTACCTGATGCAGAACAAAGGCCCGTCGCGGCGCGTCGGCGGCATCGACAACCGCGGCAGCCACTTCTACGTCGCGAAGTTCTGGGCCGAGGCGCTGGCCGCGCAGGACAAGGACGCCGCGCTGGCCGCGACCTTCGCGCCGATCGCCGCGGCGCTGGGCGCGCAGGAGTCGACGATCATCGGCGAGCTGCTCGCGGTGCAGGGCAAGCCGGTCGATATCGGCGGCTACTACCGCCCCGACGACGCGAAGGCGGGCGCGGCGATGCGTCCGTCGGCGACGCTGAACGGGATCGTGGCGCAGATCGGGTAGTCGCCCCCCGCTGCCGCCGCACGGGAGCCCGACGTCATGCATGGAGAACCTCGACTCAGCCTCGCCGAGACCCTCGGCTGGACCCGCGAGGCGCTCGGCCAGGCCTGGCTGACGCTGCGAGGCGATCCAAACGTACCGCCCTCGCGGTTCGGTCTCTCGAGCACGCGCATCTACACGCCGCGGCTGGCGATCGCGACCTGGGCCGGGCGGCGCCCGACCGGCCGACGCGTGCCGATCGTCAACCTCTTCAACCATACGCAGACGCCGGTCGAACAGGGCTGGAGCGTGCGCTGCACGCAGGTGCGCGATTTCCGCGGCCAGCGCATGACCTACGACAGCCACAACGGCACGGATTTCGCGCTGCCGCCGGGCTCGCCGGTCACCGTCAGCGCGCCGGGTCGGGTGGTCGCCATCCGCAACGAGTACAACCGCGGCGGCCTGAAGGTCTACGTCGACCACGGCGGTGGCCTGCTCACCACCTACAACCACCTCGGTCGTTCGCTGGTGCGCGTCGGTGACCTCGTCGGGCGCGGCGACGTCATCGCGCTCTCGGCGTATTCGGGCATCGACGCGCTGGCCGCGTTCCCGTTCGTGGCACCGCACATCCACTACAACGTCGCGCTCGGCGGCGTATTGGTGGATCCCTTCGCTGGCAGCCCCGCCGAGACGCCGATCTGGCGCGACGACAGCGGTATCCCCGCACCGCACCGCGGCGGCAGCGAGCCCTTCGCGCAGCAAGACCGCACCCGCTTCGATCCGGCCGACGTCGACCGTCTGCTCGACGACCTGCTGCCCGACGACCGCCGCCGCGCGCTCGGCCGCGAGCCCGACGTCGACCTGCGCGGCTGGGGTCTGGTCATCGAGGCCACCATCTACCCGACCCGATTCCGCAGCCCGGAAGCCGGCCGCATCGCCTTCGGTGGCCGCGAATGCGCCCGCCGCAGCACGCTCGACCTCCCCGTTTCCGCCGACTTCGCCGACGGCGTCTGCTTCGCCGACGACCTCGGCCTGCGCCGCTAGAGAGACCCACCATGGACCGACTTCGCACTTCCTCCTCGCTGCTGGGCCTGCTCGTGGCGCTCGCGCTCGTCGCGGCCTGCTCCGAGACGCCCTCGACCAACAACGGCGCCGGCGCCGGCGGTCTGGACACCGGCGCCCTCTTCGACACCGCGGTCGGCGACGGCAACGCCAGCGACGGGCTGGGCAACGGCAACGGCGACGGCCTCGGTGAGGGCGACACCGGCGACACCGGCGAGGCCGACAGCGACGAGGGCGACGCCGACGCCGGCGCGCCCGACACCGGCACCGGCGACGACGCCACCGCCGGCCCGGTCGGTGATTTCGGCAAGCCCTGCAAGGCCGACGGCGACTGCGAGAGCGGCTATTGCGTGCAGGGCTACAACGGTTTCGTCTGCACGCAGACCTGCGACGGCGGCGCGGCCTGCCCGGCCGGCCACGCGTGCAGCAAGGTCAAGCTCGGCGACGGCAGCTTCGCGTTCCTCTGCTTGGCCGAGGTGAGCAAGCTCTGCCATCCGTGCAAGGGCGATATCGACTGCTCGGGCGGCCGGTGCGTCGAGCAGGGCGGCGAGAAGTTCTGCGCGCCGAGCTGCGGCGCCGGTCTGCCGGAGTGCCCGGGCAGCCACAGCTGCGACAGCGTCACGCCGACCGAGGGCGAGGCCGCGCAGACGCTGTGCATGCCCAAGAGCGGCTCGTGCAACTGCAGCGCCGCGAGCGTGGGCGTGGTGCGCGCGTGTGCGCAGAGCGCCGGCCCGCTGACCTGCTACGGCGTCGAGATCTGCGAGGCATCGGGCTGGTCGGGCTGCCAGCTGCAGGCCGAGGTCTGCGACGGCAAGGACAACGACTGCAACGGCCAGGTCGACGAGGGCTTCGTCGACGCCAAGGGCGCCTACACGACCGCCAAGGCGTGCGGCGCCTGCGGCAACGACTGCAGCTTCCAGAGCTTCCCCAACGCGACGCCGGTCTGCGACGCCACCGGCACGCCGGCCAAGTGCGCGATGCAGTGCGACGCCGGCACCTACGACGTCGACGACAACCCCAAGACCGGCTGCGAGTGCGTCTTCGACGGCAACACCGACCTGCCCGACGGCAAGGACCACAACTGCGACGGCATCGACGGCGAGAAGAACAACGGCGTCTTCGTCGCCAAGACCGGCAAGAAGGGCGCGGCGGGCAGCTTCGAGGCGCCGGTCGCCTCGGTGCAGGACGGCATCGACCTCGCCAAGCAGCTCGGCAAGCGCGACGTCTACGTCGCCACGGGCGTGTACGACGAGTCGATCGTGCTGACCGCGGGCGTGAGCGTCTACGGCGGCTACAGCGCCAACTTCGCCTTCCACGACGCCGACGCCTACGAGACCGTGCTCGTCGCCGCCGACCCGACCGCGGTCGCGCCCGGCGCAGTCAACGCCGTCGGCATCACCGGCAAGACCACGATCGTCGACGGCTTGGTCGTCTATGCCGCCAACGTCAAGGCGACCGGCGCCTCGACCTACGGCCTCTACCTGCGCGATTGCGACGGCGCGCTACAGATCAGCGACAGCCGCGTGATCGCCGGCGACGCGGGCAACGGCGAGAGCGGCGACCCCGGCAGCAACGGCAGCAGCGGCACCGCGGGCAGCCCCGGCACCGACGCCAAGGACCTCACCGGCAAGACCGCGTGCGACCCGGGCAGCGACCAGACCGTCGGCGGCAAGGGCGGCAGCAAGACCTGCGGCGGCAAGGACGTGAGCGGCGGCAAGGGCGGCACCGCCATCTGTCCGGCCTACAATACGCCAGCCAAGCCCCCGCTGACCGCCGAGAACGGCACCACCGGCACCAGCGGCGGCAGCGGCAACGGCAACGGTGGCAACGGCGGCACCGCGGGCCTGGACGGCACCATCGGCGCCACCGGCAACTGCAACGTCTGCTCCCCGCCCAAGGACAGCGGCGGCGCCTTCCTCAGCAGCATCGGCCTGCCGGGCAAGGACGGCGCAAACGGCCCAGCCGGCGCGCTCGGCGGCGGCTGCAGCATCGCCCAGGGCAGCGTCGTCGCGGGCCTGTGGAAGCCGGCGACCGCCAGCGACGGCAGCGACGGCGGCCACGGCGGCGGCGGCGGTGGTGGTGGTGCCGGCGGCGGCGTCGACGTCACCGCGACCTGCACCAAGAACAACGGCAGCGGCGGCTTCCGCTACCCCGACGTCGGCGGCTCCGGCGGCGGCGGCGGCTCGGGCGGCTGCGGCGGCAACGGCGGCCAGGCCGGCAGCAGCGGCGGCGCCAGCTTCGCGGCCTTCGTCATCTTCGCGAAGACGCCGGCCACCCTGCCGACGCTCACGGGCAATACCTTCGTCACCGGCAACGGCGGCGAGGGCGGCCAAGGCGGCCAGGGCGGCGTCGGTGGCCTCGGTGGCGACGGCAAGGACGGCGGCGGCGACGACCCCAAGAAGCTCGCCTGGTGCGCCGGCACCGGCGGCCGCGGCGGTCAGGGCGGCGACGGCGGCCACGGCGGCGGCGGCGGCGGTGGCTGCGGCGGCGCGAGCTACGGCCTGTTCAGCGCCGGCGCGGACGGCAAGGACCTCGGCGCCTGGAAGAGCGGCAACGACGTCGTGCTCTACGGCAAGGCCGGCAAGGGCGGCGCCGGCGGCAAGTCGCTCGGCAAGGACGGCGGCGCTGGCAGCAACGGCGCGGCCGGGCAGACCAACTTCTAGGGTCGTGCCCTCGGGCCGCGCACGACGACGCGGCTATCGCACGAACACCCAACCAAACGCCGCCTTCAGCGACTTCGAGCCGAGGTCGCCACCGCAGCCCGCCGCCGCACCGACCGACATATTCGGGTCGATGCCACAGACGTTGCTGCGCCCACCGAAGCCGACGCGGCTATCGGGCGAGCTGCAGTCGTTCTGCTCGTTGGCGAGGATGCCGATGCGCACGGCCGCGTGGGTGTTGTTCACGCGGTTGTTGAAGCCCTCGCGGTTGCAGTTGTTCTGCATCGAGGTGCCGGCGATGAGGCTCTTCCAAGCGGGCCGACCGGCAGCCTTGTCGAAGCCCTTGTAGGTGCCGGGCACGAGCACGTCGTAGAGCGAGTTGGCCTTGGCCGCGACCGTCAGCCAGTTGCGCTGGCCTTGGTACTCCATGCCGACGCGGACCTCGCCGAACGCGACGCGCCAATAGCTCGCCAGCTTGGCCTCGGTCTTGTCGTAGCCGGGGGCGTTGGTGGCGAGGCCGGTCTTGTTCACCCAGAGCGCGGCGTCGTAGAGGAAGGTGTTCTTGCCGCCGTCGACCTTGAGCACCAGCGTCCAGCCGCCGCCGTCCAGGTCCATCTCGCAGTAGGCCCGGAACGGCGCCTCGCCGCCCGCGCCGCCCGGATCGAGCCAGTAGACGCCGGACTTGGCCTTCTGCCCGAGCTTGCCGAAGCCGTCGCGAATCGCCAGGCAGGAGGGCGCCGGAGCGAGGTCGCTGCCGAGCGAGCATTGGCCCGAGAAGCATTGGCCGATATCGCCGCAGGTCGTCTTGTCGGCCACCGCCGGATGCTTGCAGCCGCTCTTGGCGTCGCAGCCGTCGGTGGTGCAGACGTTGCCGTCGTCGCAGTCCACGGCCTTGCCCTTGCAGCTGCCGGCGTCGCAGAGGTCGCCGCTGGTGCAGGCCGAGCCGTCGTCGCAGGGCACCGTCACCGCGATCGCCTTGCAGCCCGCGATCGCGTCGCAATAGTCGACCGTGCACGGGTTGCCGTCGTCGCAGACCACCGCCGCGCCGCCCTTGCAGACGCCGCCGGCACAGCTGTCGCCCTTGGCACCGGTGCAGGCGTTGCCGTCGGTGCAGGTCGCGTCGTTCGGCAGCGAGACGCAGCCCTGCTTGGCGTCGCAGGCGTCGTCGGTGCAGGGGTTGCCGTCGCCGCAGACCGCCGGCGCGCCGGCCGCGCAGCTGCCGCCTTCGCAGATGTCGCCGAGCGTGCAGGCCGAGCCGTCGTCGCAAGCCAGCGGCGCCGACACGTTGCTGCAGCCCGAGGCCGGCAGGCAGCTGTCGAGCGTGCAGGCGTTGCCGTCGTCGCAGGAGACCGTCTTTCCGGGCTTGCAGACGCCCGCCGCGCACGCGTCACCGCTGGTGCAGGCGTTGCCGTCGCTGCACGCCTTGCCGTCGGCCGAGGCGTGGGTGCACCCCGTCTTGGGGTCGCAGGCGTCGGTCGTGCAGGCCTTGCCGTCGTCGCAGCCGAGCGCGCCCTTGCCCTTGCAGGCGCCCGCCGCGCAGGCGTCGCCGGTGGTGCAGGCGTCGCCGTCGTCGCAGGGCTGGGTGTTCGGCACGTTCTGGCAGCCGGTCTTCGGATCGCATTGCGAGGTCGTGCACGGGTTGCCGTCATCGCAGACGGCCGGCGTACCCGGCTGGCACGCGCCGTTCTTGCAGGCGTCGGGCGCGGCCTGGCTGCCGGTGCAGGCGCTGCCGTCGTCGCAGGGCTTGCCGTCGGCCGGGGCGTTGGTGCAGCCCTTCTTCGGGTCGCAGGCGTCGGTCGTGCAGGGGTTGCCGTCGTCGCAATTCGCGGTCGGGCCGGCCTTGCAGGCGCCCTTGGCGCAGGCGTCGGGCTGACCGCCGGCGCCGGTGCAGGCGTCGCCGTCCTCGCAGGGCTTGCCGTCGAGCGAGCTCTGCACGCAGCCCTTCTGCGCGTCGCAGGCGCCGAGGGTGCAGGGGTTGCCGTCGTCGCAGCCGACCGCCGGGCCGGGCACGCAGGCGCCGGCCTTGCACGCGTCGCCCTCGGTGCAGGCGTTGCCGTCGGTGCAGGTGGCGCTGCTGGGCAGGGCGACGCAGCCGGTCTTGGCGTCGCAGCCGTCGTCGGTGCAGGGGTTGCCGTCGTCGCACGCCTTGGCGCCGCCGGCGGTGCAACTGCCGCCCTTGCAGGCGTCGCCCTCGGTGCAGGCGTCGCCGTCGTCGCAGGGCAGCGTGTTGTCGACGTGCTTGCAGCCCGAGGTCGGATCGCAGGTATCGGTGGTGCAGGGCTTGCCGTCGTCGCAGTCGATGTTGCTGCCGAGGATGCAGAGCCCGCCCTCGCAGCCGTCGCCGCTGGTGCAGGCGTTGCCGTCGTCGCAGGCGCTGCCGACCGCGCTCGCGCCGAGGGTGCAGATGCCGGCGCTGCAGACCGCCTCGTGGCAGGGCTCGAGCGTGACCTTGTCGACGCAATCGGCGTTGGTCACGCATTGCGGCGGCGTCGTATCGGGCGAGCCGGCGTCGTCGGCGTCGTCGG
>JBEARB010000115.1:0-21357 GCA_041163625.1 Pseudomonadota bacterium
TCGACCTGCCCGACGCGTGGATGCTCTACGGCTCGCTCGCCGGCACCATCGCGGTGGCATCGGGCCTGATGATGACGACGTTCCTGCGCAGCCCGGGGCTGACCGGCGCCGCCACCCAGCAGCACCGCTCCAAGCGCGGCGGCTCTCCGCTCGGCTACGTGATGAAGGCCGTCAGCTTCCTGATGAACTACCCGTCGTGGATCCTGCTGCCGGTGGCACTGGACCGGATGGACGTGTTCCTCGCCGTCTCGTTGCCGCTCTACGCAGCCTACTGCGGCTACGCGGGCCTGCAGATCGTGGTGAAAGTCGTGCCGATGCGCCACTACCGCGAGGTCGCGGATCGAGCCACCCGCGAGGAGGAGACGCGATGAGCGCCGAGCCGACCCGCGAGGAGGCGCACGAGCCCGGCGTCGGCGGCGCGCTGTGGATCCCGCTCGCCAAGGTCTGGTTCGTGCTGACCAGCTTCGTCGTGCACTTCGGCCTGCCGAACCTGCTCGACAGCGACGACGTCGGCGACTACGGCGTGGTCAATCGCGCCGTCTCGTTGGTGAACATGGTGATGACGACCGGCGCGGTGCAATCGGTCGCCCGCTTCGTCGCCGCCGACCCGAGCCGCACCGCCGCGGTCCGCCGCACCGCCCTGCGCTTCACCGGCGCGCTCGGCTTGGTCGTCGCCGTCGTCTGGGCGCTCGCCGCGCCGCTGCTGGCCGGCTGGCTGCGCGACAGCTCGCTCGCCCCGCTGTTCCGCATCACCGCGCCGATCCCGCTCGCGTATGGCCTGTACGCGGTCTTCGTCGGCGTGCTCAACGGCCGACGCCGCTTCCGCGCGCAAGGTCTGCTCGACATGACCTACGCGACGCTGCGCAGCGGCGGCATCGTCGGGGCGGCGGCGCTCGGATTCCACGCGATCGGCTCGCTGACCGCCTTCACCATCGCGGCGCTGACCATCGCCGTGCTCGCCGGACTGCACGGCTGGCGCACCACGCCGCAGGGCCCCGGGCACTTCCCGACTCGCGAATTGCTCGGCTTCGCGGCGCCTGTGGTCGCGTTCGTGCTCGTCAGCAACCTCGCGCTCTCGGCCGACCTGTTCTGGGTCAAGCGGATGGCCCCCGAGGCCGACGCCAAGCTCTGGACCGGCGCGTACTTCGCGATCCTCAACCTCGGCTTGGTCCCCTACATGTTGGTGGTGAGCATCAACTTCATCGTCTTCCCGCTGATCTCGCGCGCGACCTTCAGCGGCGACGCCGAGGCGGCTGCACGCTACGTCCGCAACAGCCTGCGCCTGGGCCTGCTGCTCGCGCTGTCGGTCGAAGTCGCGTTCGCCGCGTCGCCCGAAGGCGTGCTCTCGTTCGTCTACAAGTCCAAGCCCGAGTGGCTGCCGCTCGCCGGCGTGATGACGCCGCTCGCCGCGGGCTACGTCGCGTTGACGCTCTTCCACATCAGCACGGCGATGCTCAACGCCGCCGGTCGGCCGCGCGTCTCACTACTGCTCGCGGTGGTGTTGGTCGGACTGCAGAGCGCCGGCGTGTGGGCGCTGCTGCCACGCTACGGCCTGATGGGCGCCGCGATCGGCACGACCGTCGCCTTCTTGCTCGGCACCGGGCTGACCGCGGCGCTGACGCAGCGTGCGCTGGGCGCGTGGCTGCCGGTGTCGAGCCTGATGCGCGCGCTGCTGGCCGCCGCGGCTGCGTTCGCGCTCGGACACGTCCTCGAGCTGCGCGGCCTGCTCTTCGTGGTCGAGGCCGCCGCGTGTTTCTTTGCGTTCTGGATCGCGCTGCTGCTCACGGGCGAGGTCTCGGCGACCGACCGCGAGGCGCTGCTCGGCCTGGTGCGCCGGCGCCGCGTCGGCTAGACGCGCGAATCTGCTTGCACCGCGTGGACCGCTTGCCTATGTTCCCGCCCCCTTCCGCGCCCGAGCCGGGCCCGATGGAGCCGATCATGCGCCGCCTCACCCTGCCCCTCGCCGCCGCCTCGATGCTGCTCGCGAGCGCCTGCGCCAAGGAAGCGCCGGTCGCCGCGGGCCCCGCCGCCGCCCCCGCGCCCGTCGCCGAGGCCGCGCCTGCCGCTGCCGCTGCCCCCGCCGCCGAGGCCGCCGCCCCCGCCGCCGCCGCTGCGCCCGCCGCCGACAAGGCCGGAAACGACGAGCACGCCGGCCACGGCGACCACGAGGACAGCCCCGGCTGCGACGAGCCGGCCTTGGCCGTGCAGGAGCAGCCCGCCGCCAACGCCGCCGCGCAGCAGCCCGAGGGCAAGGTCTACGGTGCCGGCGTCACCGACGCGACCACCGTCACCATCAGCACCCTACTCGGCGATATCGACGCCTGGGTGGGCAAGAAGGTCCGCGTCGAGGGCTTGGTCACCGACGTCTGCCCGATGCGGGGCTGCTGGTTCGAGATGGCCGGTGACGCGCCCGGCAGCTCGATCCGCTTCAAGGTCCGCGACGGCGTGATGGTCTTCCCGCTCTCGGCCAAGGGTCAGCACGCGGTGGCCGAGGGCGTGGTCCGCAAGATCCCGCTCGATCTCGAGACCAGCAAGCGCTACCTCGCCCACCAGGCCGAAGAGAAGGGCGAGAAGTTCGATCCGAGCACCGTGACCGAGCCCGTCACCATCGTGCGTCTGGACGGCTCGGGCGCCGTGCTGCGGGACAAGCCCTGAGCCGGCTGCTGCCGAGCCTGCGGACGCTCCGCGGCTGGCACCGTGACGTCGGCTACCTCGTCGCCGGCCTGACCATCGCCTACGCCCTCTCCGGCATCGCCGTGAACCACGTCGACGCCTGGAACCCGAAGTACGCGATCACGACCGAGCCCATCGCCCTCGGTGCCTTGCCCGACGCGAGCGGCGCCGCAGCGCTGCCGACTTGGGAAGCCGCCGTCGTGCAGCGCCTCGGCCTCGACGCAGCCGAGATTCGCGGCCGCCACGCACCCTCGATGCGCCAATTCGTCGTCTTCCTCGACGGCGGCAGCGAGATCAAGGTCGATCCGAGCGACGGACACGGCACCTGGAAGCGCGTCACCCCGCGGCGTCCGCTCTTCGAGCTGCACCTCCTGCACCTGAACACGCTCAAGGGCGCCTGGACCTGGGTCGCCGACCTCTTCGGCCTCGCGCTGTGTTTCCTCGCGCTTTCGGGCGTCTTGTTGCCGCAAGGGCGCCTAGGCCTGCGCGGTCGCGGCGGCTGGCTGCTCGCCGCCGGCCTGCTTGCCCCGGTGGCTGCTCTCGTGATGTTCTACGCCTCCGAAGGCTGACGATTCGCTGCGGCTGCCCCCGCTTCGCGCCCAGCATCCCAATGGAGGCCCCGATGCTCCGGTTCCGTACCCTTGCCCTCGGCTTGTGCGCGCTCGCCGCGCTCGTCGCAACCCCCGCCTTCGCCCTGGTCGGCACCCACGGTCCGGCGATCACCAGCTTCGACTCGCGCGCATCGTCGGTGGCGCTCTCGGCGAGCCATCGGATGTTCAACGGCCAAGCCTTGACGACGCTGACGTACAACACCGCGTTCTCGTCCACGACCGGTCGACTTTCCTCACAATTCGGCGCACACGCGCTGCTGCTGCAGGAGACCGGTCTCGGCGTGGGCATGTCGGCGGGCGCGGTCGCGATGTACATCGTCTCGCAGGGCGAGCGCTTCGCGAACGGCGTGCCCAAGCGCGCCACGCGCTTCTACGGCGGCCTGGTGCCGACGGCGATCCTCGGCACGATCGGCGGCCGCGTCTGGGTGCCCGTCGTCGCCGGCGCGGTGCAGACCTTCTCGCCGACGCATTGGCTCTCGATCAACGGCTACGCCGAGCTCGCTCCCGGCTTCGACTTCAACGCCAAGGTCTCGCCGACGGCGCTCGACGAGGCGACCGGCAAGGACGAGAAGCTCAGCGAGGACAAGCTGCGCGAGCTCTTCGACGAAGCGGTGAGCTGGGACTACGGCTTCGGCTTCGGCTGGCGTGCCGGTGTCGACGCCACCTTCCACCTCGGCGAGGCCTTCGACCTGAGCGTCCGTGGCGGCGCCGGCAACGTCGGCAGCGACGTCGGCTTCAACGCCCAGCTGGTCCTGACCATGCGCTGGGACGATATCGTCCCGGCGGTGCTGCCCAAGAAGTAGCCGCCTGCGCGAGCAGCCGCCCTACTTGCAGACCTGGTAGGTGGCGGCCTTGCTCGCGTCGGTGCGCGGGATCAGCGTCTCGATCTGGCAGGTCGTGCCGCTCGCGCAGCCCGCGTCGTCCTTGCAGACGCGGGTGCAGACGCCGCCGCCGGCCACCGCCCGACACAGCCCGCCCTTGCAGCCGGTCTCGAGCGCGCTCGGGTCGCAGCTCGCGCCGTCGTCCTTGTCCGGTCCGGTCGGGAACGCCTTGGTCGCCTGCTCGACGCAGCGGTACTCGACCTTCGCGGCCGAATCGGGGCCCCACGCGATGGCGAAGGGCTTGCACGCCTCGGTGCCGGCGCAGCTACGCGTCTCGGCGCAATCGCCGACGCTCGACTTCTCGTTCACCGCCACGCAATGCGGCCAGTAGACGTCGTCCTCGACCGCCGTCGTGGCGCCGTCGTGCACCAGCAGCGCGGCGCAGGCGGTCGGGAAGGTGGTGCCGTTCCAGGTCAGCGTCGCCGGGCACGCTGCGGCACCGTCGCAGGTGGTGGTGCAGACGCCCGCGGTCTGCGCGCTGCCGTAGAGGCACATCGCCGTCTTGCAGAGCTTGCCGACGCCGGTCGCGCTCGCGGCCACGCCACAGGCGTCCCCCGCCGCGGCCTTGAGCGAGGCCTTGCTGTCCGGCGCGCAGCGCGCCTCGGACGTGATGACACCGTCCTTGCGCAGCGTCCACGGCAGGCAGAGCTCGCTGTTGCTGCAATCGGCGGTCTTGCTGCAGGCGTCGGCGTCCGCCGCGCCGGCCGGCAGGCAGATGTCGACCGGCAGCTTCAGCGTGACCTTGCCGCCCTTGCCATCGTCGGTCTCGACCGGCGCCTGGGTGACGCCGCAGCGGGTCGAAGTCGGGCAATGCGCGTCGGCGGTGCAGAGCGCCGTACAGACGCCCTGCATGCAGGCCGAGAGGTTGCCGCAGACCGGCAGGCTGGTGTCGGCGTCGCCGGAGAAGGGATCGCAGGCCTGGCCCGCTTGGGCACCGCCGCTCGCGGGCGCGGTGCAGATCGGCGCCCAGCCCGGGGCCGGCTCGACGGCGTTGGCGGCCGCGCCGTTGTAGAACAGGCCGCAGATCTCGGTCGCGGCGCAGGTCTCGTCGTGGGTGCAGGGCACGGGGCCGGCGACGGTATCGCTGCCCGCGTCGTCGCTGGCCGTGGTGTCGGCGGTGTCGGCGGTGTCGGCGGTGTCGCCGTTACCGGCGCCGTCGTCGCCGACGGCCGAGCCACCGCCGCTGCCGTCGCCGCCGGCGTCGGGGTCGAGTGCTCCGCCGTCGGCGAGCTGGCCACCGTCGCCGCCGACGTTGGCGTCGGCCTTGGCCTTGCCGGAGATGGCCTCGTCGTCGTTGCAACTCTGGCAGCCAGCCTGGGTCTGCAGAACGAGCGCCGCGAGCAGCAGCGGGAGCGCGAATCGGGTGGAGCGGGTCATCGGGGCCTCCTCGTGCCGTCGTGCGGCGAACCGGATCATGCCCCAGGACGCGCGAGCTGCCAGCCCGATTCGACACCGACGGGAAACACCGCGGAGCTTCGGGCCTTGCGGCGCGCCCGCGTTTCTGCCATTCCGGCGCGGCGTCGCGCTCCGGGCGCCCGCTCGCCCCGCGCCACCGCGCCCCGTTGGAGTTCGATCCGTGTCCGTCGCCGAGTCCCCCGCAGCGCCCACCCCTGCGTCCGCTCCGCCCGGCTCGAGCCCGGAGCCGCCGAGAGGGGCTCTGCTCTCCCCGGCCGTACGCCAGGAGTTGCGGGCGACGCTGGAGCTGGCGTGGCCGGTGGTGGTGACGCAGCTCGGCACGATGGCGATGAGCCTCGTCGATATCGCCATGGTCGCCCCGCTCGGCGCAGACGCGCTCGCGGGCGTCGGCATCGGCAGCTCGATTCATTGGATGTTCGCGACCTTGCTCTTCGGCGTATTGCTCGCCCTGGACCCACTGATCAGCCAAGCCTGGGGCGCGGGCGAGCACGAGCGGGTGCCGATCCTGGCATGGCAGGGCACCTGGATCGCGATCTTCGGCGGCGCCGTAGTCGGCCTCCTGCACCTGAACGGTCGCTGGATCTTCACGCTGCTCGACCAGCCCGACGCGGTGGCCGACCAAGCCGCGGCCTATTTCGGCGGCATGGCCGGCGGCGTGATGCCCTTCCTACTCTTCGTGGTCGGGCGCTCGTTGCTCGGCGGCATGGGCATCACCCGACCGGTGATGGTCGTGACGTTGCTCGCCAACGGCGTCAACGCGCTGGCCGATTGGGTCCTCATCCGCGGGGCGTTCGGCGCCCCGAAGCTCGGCGCGCTCGGCGCAGGGCTGGCGACGACGACCACGCGCTGGGCGATGGTCGTGGCCCTGCTGCTCTATCTGCTGCGCTTCCGCCAGCGCCTGGATCTGCGGCCCCGCCGCCCCGACGCCGCCCGAATCGCCCGGATCTTCCGCATCGGCATGCCGATCGGCTTGCAGAACGCCGCAGAGTTCGGGGTCTTCGCTGCGGCCGGCACCTTCGCCGGCTGGCTCGGCGCCGAAGCCCTCGCCGCCCATCAGGTCGCGCTCAACCTCGCCGCCTTCGCCTTCATGGTGCCCGTCGGCGTCTCGGTCGCGGCCGCAATCCGCGTCGGCCAAGCGATCGGCGCCGGCGCACCGGACGACGCCGCCCGCGCCGGCAAGGTCGCGATGGCGCTGGGCGCCGCGTTCATGGCCGCGACCGGCCTGGTCTTCCTGAGCTTTCCGGGCCTGCTCGCCGAGCGCTTCGGCGGCGAGCCCGAGGTGATCGCACGCGCCACGGACCTGCTGCGCATCGCCGCGGCCTTTCAGGTCGCCGACGGCATCCAGGTGGTCGCCAGCGGCGCGCTGCGCGGGGCTGGCGACACACGCACGGCCATGGTCGCCAACCTGATCGCCCATTGGTGCTTCGGCCTGCCCTTCGGCTACGCGCTGGCGTTCTGGGCGGGGCTGGGCGCCAAGGGCTTGTGGTGGGGCCTGACGGGCTCGTTGATCGTGGCGGCGGCGCTGCTCGCGGGCTTGTTCCTACGGGGCGGATGGCGCCGGCTCGGCCGGGTGCACGCATGAGCGAGCGGGTGCCCTTTCGCATCACCGTCGCCGCCGGCAGCTTCGTGAAGCGCCGCGCCGACGGCAGCGTCGACTATCGCTCGCCGCTGCCGTGCCCCTTCCCCTACGGCGAGGTGCCGGATACCCGCGAAGCCGACGGCGATCCGATCGACGTCGTGGTCTGGGGCGCCCTCCCGCCGCCCGACGCCGACGGCCTGCTTCGGCTGCCCCTCCAGGGCGCAGTGGACTTCCGCGACGACGGTCGCAGCGACACGAAATTGGTCCTCGGCGAGGCGGCCCCAGGACGCGCCGGCAGGCTCGCCATCCTCGCGTTCTTCGCTACCCTGGCGGCGGCCAAGCGGACGCGACATCGACTGCGCCGTCGCGCACCCGACGACGCGCTGCTCGGCTGGCTGGATGTGGATGCTGCGCGCGAACGGCTGCGCGCGGCACGGGAGCGACAGGGATGAACCTCTTCGAGTTGATGGCGAACGACCCGCTGGTCTGGGGCCTCTTCGCCGTCTACCTGGTCGGCACCTCGTACCTGGCCTGGCTCGGCCACAAGAAGACCGACGACATCGAGTCCTTCGCCGTCGGCAAGGGCGACATGCACCCGGCGGTGGTCGGCGTGACGCTGGCGGCGTCGATCGCCTCGGCCGCGACCTTCGTGCTCAACCCGGGCCTGGTCTACCTCTTCGGCGTCTCGGCGCTGATGCACCTGGGCGTCGCGGCGGCGGGCGGCGTCATCGTCGGCCTGTTCGTGCTCTCGTTCGGCTTCCGACGGGTCGGCGCCGAAGTGCGCGCCATCACGCTCCCGCAGTGGATGGGGCAACGCTACGGCAGCCGCGGGATGACGGTCTTCTTCGCGGCGCTGAACCTGCTCTCGATCACCTTCATGGTGCTGATCGTCGCGGGCCTGGCGATCGTGATGCAGCTCACGCTGGGCCTCTCCAACACCGCGAGCGTGCTGCTGATCATCGGGTTCGTCTTCTCGTACATCTTCCTCGGCGGCACCTACGCGCACGCCTACACCAACACGCTGCAGGGCGTGATCATGGTCGGCATCGCCACGATCCTGGTCGCCTCGGGCTGGGACACCCTCGCCGGCGGCTGGGAGGGCGTCACCACCCGCCTCGCCACCATCGACCCCAACCTCGCGCTGACGGCCAACCCGAAGAGCCCACTGTACGCCTCGACCTTCTCGGTCTGGATCTCCGGCTTCGTCATCGGCTTCGGCCTGGTCTGCCAGCCGCACATCCTGACCAAGGCGCTCTACGTGCGCAGCGATCGGCAGGTCGCCGCCTACCTCGGCGTCGCGACCGTGATCTCCGTCATCTTCACGGCGCTGCTGCTGATCGGCCTGTACGCCCGACTCGGCGATATCCCCGCCGACGCCTTCCTCGACGCCGCCACCGGGCGCCCCAAGGCCGACGCCGTCGTCACCGTCTACATCCAGCACACCTTCGGGCCGGGTCTGCGGGCCGTCATCGCCGTCGCCCTGCTCGCCGCGGGCATGTCGACGCTCGATGGCATCCTGGTCGCGCTCTCGACCATCACCGCCAACGACCTCTACCTCGAGCTCGGCCGAGACCGCTGGCTCAAGGGGCTGAGTCCGGCGGCGCAGAGCAAGGCGGCCCACCGCGCGAGCCAGATCATCCTCATCCTGCTCGGCCTCGCGACGCTGGTGATCAGCCTCGATCCGCCCGCGCTGATCAGCATCTTCGGGCAGATCGGCGTCTTCGCCATCGCTGCCGGCAGCACACCGCCGATCCTGTTCGGCATCTTCGCCAAGGGCATGCCCGGCCGCGTCGCGTTCGGCGCGGCGCTGCTCTCGACCGGCACCTACGTCGGGCTCTCGAGTTGGGGGCGCGCCGCGACCTCGGCGGGCGAGAATCTCAACGCCATCGTGCAGGGCTGGGGTCCGCTGGCGCATCTCTTCGACACCGCGGCGCCGCAGCTCGGCCTGCTCAACCCGGCCGTGCCCGCGGCGTACGGCATCCTGATCGGCGTACTGGTCTGCCTGCCCTTCGCCTTTCGGCGCGCCGAGGCGGCGCGATGAACGAGCGCTTCGACGCCATTATCGTGGGCGCCGGCAGCGCCGGCAGCGCCGCGGCGTGGCAGATCGCCCGGCGCGGGCTGCGGGTCGCGGTGCTCGACGCGCGCGGCCTCGACGACGCTGGCGCGCGCTGGGTCAACGGCGTGCCGCCCTGGATGTTCGAGCACGCCGGTCTGGCGCTGCCGCAGGGCGAGGAGCTGCGCAGCGCCCCGGGCGCCGGCTTCGTGATGGCCGACGCGAGCGCCACGCACCGGGTCGACATGCGCCCCTCGCCCGTCCTCGCGGTCGATATGCGCGCGCTGAACGCCCGGATTCGCGGCCTCGCAGCGCAGGCCGGCGCACAGTTCCGCGAGCATCGGCGCGTGCGTGACGTGGATCTCGAGGGTGGCCGCGTCCGCGCGGTGCGCACCGCCGAGGGCGAGCGCTTCGTCGCCGACCTCTTCGTCGATGCCGCCGGACTCGCCGGTGTGCTGCGCGACGTCGTCCCGGACCTCCGCGCCTTCGCGCCCGATATCGCCCGCAGCGACCTCTGCAGCGCCGCGCAGCAGGTGCACGCCGTCGCGGACCGCGCGGCGCTGCGCCGCTTCCTCGAGCGCCATCGCCTGCAGCCGGGCGACGCCTTCTCGCGCGTCGGCGTCGCCGGCGGCTTCTCGACGGTGATGATGCAGACCAGCGCCGATCTCGAGCACATCGAGATCCTGACCGGCGCGGTCGCTACGGCCGGCGTGCCCACCGGCCGCGCCCTGCTCGACGACGCGGTCGCCCGCCACCCCTTCGTCGGCGCGCGCTTGTTCGGCGGCGCAGGCGTGATCCCGTTGCGCCGCAGCTGGGATCGGCTCGGCGCCGGCGGCGTGATGCTGCTCGGCGACGCCGCCTGCCAGGTCTTCCCGGCCCACGGTAGCGGCGTTGGTCCCGGCTTGGTCGCGGCGATGCACCTCGGTGCCGCCATCGACCACGTCGCGCATCGCGGCGGCGATCCCGGCGACGACGCCGTGCTCTGGGACGCCACGGCCCGCTACCAACGCGATATCGGTGCGGTCGCCGCGGCCTACGACGTCTTCCGACGCTACACCGCCAACCTCTCGGCCGCCGACCAAGCCGCCGTCATCGCGGCGGGCATGATGACCGAGGATTCGGCCCGGGCTGGCCTGGCGCAGCAGATGCCGCTGACCGACCCGAGTGCGCTCCTCGGCACGCTCTCGGGCGCGTTGCGGGTGCCGCGGCTGGCGCTGCGCCTCGGCCCGGCGGTGGCGCGGATGCAGGCCGTCTTCGCGGCCTACCGGCGCTACCCGCAGACGCCGCACCTACCCGCGTTGCGGGCCTTCTCCGACCGGGTCCGCTTGCTCGCCGGCGAGGCGTAGCGTCAGCACACGTTCGTAGATGGCGCCTTCGGGCCGCAAGATGGAGCGGTAGAGCACCACCGACGGCACCTGGAACGGGCGCGAGCGATAGAGCCCGCGCGCGCCGAGCCATTCCGCCACCTGGCCGTCGCGCTTGCCGGCCACACCCAGCCGCGCGACCGTCAGGTGCGGATGCAGGCGGTGGCCGTCGGGCGGCAGGCCGAGCCCGGCGAGTTGACGGTCGAGCGCGGCACGCAGCCGGTGTGCGGGCGTATCGTCGCGGAGGCCGACCCAGAGCACCCGTGGCCGCCCCTTCGACGGGAAATGGCCGACGCCCTGCAGCTGCAGCGGCAGCGGTGGCAGCGGCAGCGGCCCGAGCCCCTCGTGGAGCGTCCGAGCGACGCGCTCGTGCACCTCGCCGAGGAAGCGCAGCGTGATGTGGAGTTGGTCGAAGTCGATCCAGCGGTCCGGATCGAGGCCCCATTGCAACGAAGCGACGTCGTCGAGCACGTCGTCCGGTGGCCGAACGGCGAAGAACAGGCGCTGCATGGCGTGGATGGACATGGTGTGCCGGCCCAGCGGCCGGAGCCGGCCGCCGCGATCCTTCGATTCCGGATCGCTGCGGCTGCGGCGCGTATCAGCTCAGGAACGCTACCGAATCAGGAACGAGCCGGTATCCCAAATCACACCCTCGTTCTGCGGTCCCTCTTCGCGCGAGCGGATCGAGAAGTTGGTGTGCGCCTTACTGAGCGTCACCTTGTACGAGTAATTCGGCGACTTCTGGTTGTTGTTGAGCTGGATGTTGGCCGTGTTCACAGGCTTGAGCTCGTCCTCCGGCCCGAAGCAGAACGCGCCCTGCCATTGCGTGCCGTAGCACTCGAGGTAGGCGTCGAAGGTGTTGCCGGCGCCGCTGGTGTAGCCCGTGAGCTGCACCGCCGCGACCCGCATCTCCTGGTAGCTCGGGAAGTTGTACGAGGCCTCACCGATGCAGAAGTGCGTGTCGAGCGTGGCGCCGGCGAAACCGTCCCAGGTCTTCCAGTAGGTCGTGGTCATTTCGCACATGCCGCCGGGGTAGAGGTTCTTCAGCGTCAGCAGCTTGCTCGCCCAGAGGTTGTCGATGACCATCCAGCCGCCGCCGTCGGTCGTCATGTCGCAGCTGACCTGGTACTTGCCGCCGGGGCCGTTGGCGCCGTCCGGGTCGAGCCAGTAGGTACCACTCGGCGCCGCCGACCAGACCTGCTTGATCTGCTTGCACGAGGTCGCCGGCGTCACGTCGGCACCCGGCGAGCACGCGCCGCTGAGGCAGACACCGACGTCACCGCACTTGGTGTTGTTCGCGAGCGTGGCGTTCTTGCAGCCGGTCGCCGGCTCGCAGCTGTCGGTGGTGCAGGTGTTGCCGTCGTCGCAGTCCACCGGCGCGCCGACGCACTTGCCGCCCGAGCAGGTGTCGTCCTTGCTGCAGGCGCTGCCGTCGTCGCAGGGCTTGGCGTTGTCGGTCACCTTGCAGCCGTCCTTCTGGTCGCAGTAGTCGTCGGTGCACGGGTTGCCGTCGTTGCACGTCACCGCCGCGCCCTTGCAGCTGCCGCCGCTGCACACGTCGCTGCTGGTGCAGGCGTTGCCGTCGTCGCAGGGCGCGGTGTTGGCAGCGTTGACGCAGCCGGTCTTGCTGTCGCAGCTGTCGGTCGTGCACGGGTTGCCGTCGTCGCAGTTCGGCGCGGCGCCGGGCGCACACTTGCCGTCCGCGCAGGCGTCGTTGACGGTGCAGGCGTTGTTGTCGCTGCAGGGCGCGGTGTTGTTGGTGTAGACGCAGCCCTTGACCACGTCGCACGCGTCGTTGGTGCAGGCGTTGCCGTCGTCGCAGGTGACCGCGCCGCCCGCCTTGCAGACGCCACCGGCGCACGCGTCGTTGTTGGTGCAGGCGTTGCCGTCGTTGCAGGTCGACGTGTTGTTCGCGAAGACGCAGCCCGACTTCGGATCGCAGCTGTCGTTGGTGCAGCTGTTGCCGTCGTCGCAGTTCTTCGTCGTACCGCCGGCGAGGCACTTGCCGTCCTTGCAGACGTCACCCTCGGTGCAGGCGTTGCCGTCGTTGCACGCCAGCGTGTTGGGCGTCGTCACGCAGCCCTGCTTCGGATCGCAGGCGTCGTTGGTGCAGACGTTGTTGTCGTCGCAGACCACGCCCAGCCCCGAGGCGCACTGCCCCGCCTTGCAGACGTCGCCCTTGGTGCAGGCGTTGCCGTCGTCGCACGCGCCGTCCTGCGCGGCGAACACGCAGCCCTGGGTCTTGTCGCAGCTGTCTGCGGTGCAGGCGTTGTTGTCGTTGCAGACCTTGGCCTTGCCGGGCACGCATGCACCGTTGGCGCAAGCGTCACCCTCGGTGCAAGCGTCGCCGTCGGTGCAAGCGCCCGCGGTCGGCGTGGTCTTGCAGCCCGCCTTCGGGTCGCAGACGTCGAGCGTGCAGGGGTTGTCGTCGTTGCAGACCTTCTGCGCACCCGGCGTGCAGGCGCCGCTCTGGCAGCTGTCGCCCTCGGTGCAGGCGTTGCCGTCCTCGCACGCGCCGGTCTTGTCGGCGTAGGTGCAGCCGGTCTTCGGATCGCAGCTGTCGTTGGTGCAGGGGTTGCCGTCGTTGCACGAGAGCGCCTTGCCCGACGCGCACTTGCCGGCCTGGCAGACGTCGCCGACCGTGCAGACCGAGCCGTCGTCGCACGGCAGCGCCGCGTCGATCGAGACGCAGCCCTTGCTCGGGTCGCAGGCGTCGAAGGTGCACGGGTTGCCGTCGTCACACTTCTTCTGGCTACCCGGCGTGCAGATGGCGCCCTGGCAGGCATCGCCCTCGGTGCAGGCGTTACCGTCGTCGCACGCCTTACCGGTGGCGGCGCTGAACACGCAGCCCTTGCCCGGGTCGCAGCTGTCGGTGGTGCAGGGGTTGCCGTCGTTGCAGACCGTGGCGGCGCCGCCGGCGCACTTGCCGTCCTTGCAGGCGTCGCCCTGGGTGCAGGCCGAGCCGTCGTCGCAGGGCGCGGTGTTGTTCTGCGCGGTGCAGCCGGTCTTCACGTCGCAGAGGTCGGTGGTGCATCCGTTGCCGTCGTCGCAAACCTTTGGCTTGCCGCTCTTGCACAGGCCACCGCCGCAGGTGTCGCCCTCGGTGCACGCGTTGCCGTCGTTGCAGGGGGCGGTGTTGTCGGCGTAGACGCAGCCCTTCTGCGCGTCGCAGCTGTCGGTGGTGCAGGGGTTGCCGTCGTCGCAGTCGACCTTGGCGCCGACGCACTTGCCGCCGGTGCAGGTATCGGCCTTGGTGCAGGCGTCACCGTCGCTGCAGGGGTTGTTGTTCGGGGTCGACTTGCAGCCGGCGCCGGGCGCGCAATCCTCGGTCGTGCAGGGGTTGCCGTCGTCGCACTGCGGCTTGGTGCCGGCGACACACGCGCCGTCCTTGCAGACGTCACCCTCGGTGCAAGCGTCACCGTCGTCGCACTTGTCGGTGTTGGCGGCGTTCTGGCAGCCGGCCTTGGGGTCGCAGCTGTCGGTGGTGCAGGGGTTGCTGTCGTCGCAATCCTTGGCCGCGCCGGGGACGCACTTGCCGTCCTTGCAGGCGTCGCCCTCGGTGCAGACCGTGCCGTCGTCGCACGCCTGATCGTTCGGCGTGCTGCTGCAGCCGGTCTTCGGGTCGCAAGCGTCGGTGGTGCACGGATTGCTGTCGTCGCACGACTTCGGCGCGCCCGGCGCGCACTTGCCGTCCTTGCAGGCGTCGCCCTCGGTGCAGGCCGAGCCGTCGTCGCACTCACCACCGGCGGCGGCGTTGATGCAGCCCTTGGCGGCGTCGCAGCTGTCAGCGGTGCAGGGGTTGCCGTCGTCGCAGGACTTGGCCACGCCGGGGGCGCATTTGCCGTCTTTGCAGGCGTCGCCCTCGGTGCAGACCGAGTCGTCCGAGCAGGGCGCGATATTCGCCGCGTTCACGCAACCCGTCTTCGGGTCGCAGCTGTCGTCGGTGCAGGCGTTGCCGTCGTCGCAGGACTTCGGCGTGCCGGGCGCGCAGGCGCCGTCCTTGCAGGCGTCGCCCTCGGTGCAGGCCGAGCCGTCCTCGCAGCTGCCACCGGCGGCGGCGTTGATGCAGCCCTTCTGCGCGTCGCAGCTGTCGGCGGTGCAGGCGTTGTTGTCGTCGCAATCGAGCGCGGCGCCCGCAACGCACTTGCCGTCCTTGCACGCGTCGCCCTCGGTGCAGACCGTGCCGTCCGAGCAATCCGCGGTATTCGGCGTGGTCGTGCAGCCGGCCTTCGGATCGCAGACGTCGTCGGTGCAGGGGTTGCCGTCGTCGCAGTTCTTGGCCGCGCCGGAGGCGCACTTGCCGTCTTTGCAGGCGTCGCCTTCGGTGCAGGCCGAGCCGTCGTCGCAGGCCTCGGTCGAGTTGGTCACGGTGCAGCCGAGCTTGGCGTCGCAGGCGTCGAGGGTGCAGGCGTTGCCGTCCTCGCAGACCTTGCTCGGGCCGGCCACGCAGGCACCGCTGACGCAGGTATCGCCCTCGGTGCAGAGGTCGCCGTCGCTGCAGGAGCCTTCGTTGGCGGTCACGGTGCAGCCGACCGCCGGGTCGCAGGCGTCGGTGGTGCAGGGGTTGCTGTCGTCGCAGGTCTGCGGGGCGCCGCTCTTGCACTCGCCTTCCTTGCAGGCATCACCGACGGTGCAAGGATCACCGTCGCTGCACGGGTTGCTGTTCGGGGTGGCCTTGCAACCGGCGCCCGGGGCGCAGTCCTCGGTGGTGCACGGGTTGCCGTCGTCGCAGGGCGAGGCCTTGGTGGCCGTGCAGCTGCCGTCCTTGCAGACGTCGCCCTCGGTGCAGGGGTCGGCGTCGTCGCAGGTCACCGCGTTGGGCAGCGCGACGCAGCCCTTCTTGGCGTCGCAGCTGTCGTCGGTGCAGGGGTTGCCGTCGTCGCAGGTCTTGGCGGCGCCGCCGACGCACTTGCCCTCGGCACAGGTATCGTTCTCGGTGCAGAGCGAGCCGTCGCTGCAGGCGTCGGTGGAGGGCGCGTTCACGCAGCCCGTCTTCGTGTCGCACGAGTCGATGGTGCACGGGTTGCCGTCGTTGCAGTTCTTCGGACCGCCCGAGGTGCAGACGCCGTCCTTGCAGGGGTCGAGCGCGGTGCAGGGGTTACCGTCGGTGCAGTAGACCGCCTGACCGACGACGCAGCCCTGCCCCTGCACGCAAGTGATGGTCTGGCAGATGCCGGGCGTAGGGCAGTTGATCTCGTCGGTCTTGCCGTCGCAGTCGTCGTCGACCTCGTTGCACGGCTTCTCGCCGGGGCCGCCCTTGACGCACGGGTTGGCGCACAAGCCCTCGACGCACCAATCCTTGTCGCAGTCGGCGTCCTCGGTGCAAGCGCAGCCGACCTCACCTGGGCAGTTGGGCTGCTGCACGTCGCCGTCGGGGTCCACCGCGTCGGGGTCCGTGGAGTCCGGCGCAATCGTATCCGGGTCGGTACCGTCGGGGTCCACGACGTCCGGGTCGGTGCCGTCCGGATCGACCACGTCCGGGTCCACGACGTCCGGGTCGGTGCCGTCAGGGCCGAGCGTGTCGGGACCGGTGGCGTCCTTGCTGTCGGGGGTGCCCGTGCCGTCGGGGTCGACCGTGCCGTCCGGCGCCACGGTGCCATCGGCGATGTCGAGGCCGGTGACCGAGTCCAGGCCGGCGTCGACCAGACCGCCGACATTGCCGTCTCCGATGGCGTCGACGCCTCCGCCGGGACCCGTGACGACGGTGTCCTCGCCGGAACAGCCGGCGGCGATGCCGACGACCGCGATGACGGTCCAGCGCTTCCAAGGATGTACGAACATGACCTGCCCCCCGTGTCTGCTCGAAGGCATGAGCAGACGGACTGCCCGCAGTCTAGCGCCCGCCAACGCGCGAATCCATGCCCGCGCGGCCAAACGGGGTTTCGGGCACTCGATCGGAGGCGCCAACACTCCACATACGGCCCGGCGACGCGAGGCATCGGGCCCGGGAAGATTCGTGAGTCACGGTGGCAACGGTCGCTGCAAGACCCACGCGCCGGGCCCTTGCACGACCGCGCGCTCGCGTCCGTCGTGCCGCGCACGCCCCGGTGTCGACGCGGAAGTCCAGCGCACGGAAGCCCCCTCGAAGCCGACCGGCAGCGGGACCTGCGCGTCGGTGAAGGCCAGGACCACCAGGACGTCGGCGCTCGGACCGGCGAACCACATCAGGGCGTCGTGTCCAGATTCGCCCTCGGGCAGCAGCACTCTCGCCGGTCCCTGGGCCAGCGCGGGGAGCGCTCGCCGCAGCGCCACCAGGTCGCGGACCCTGGCGCGCAGGCTCGTCGCGTCGGCGTCCTGCAGGTCGACCGCGAGGCCGGCGTAGCTGGCGGGGCTCGGGAGCCACGGCGTCCCGCTGCTGAAGCCGAGCCCCGGCGCGTCGTGTTGCCAGGGCAGCGGCAGGCGCCAGGCGCGGTCACCGTCGACCTCGCCCGAGGGCAAGCCGAGCTCGTCGCCCTGGTAGATCCAGGCGGGACCGGGGAGCAGCAAGGTCGCCGCCAGGGCCAGGACGCGCTGCTGCGGGGTGCCGGCGAGGTCCGCCAGCCGCGGCATGTCGTGGTTGCCCGCGAAGCGATGCAGGCCGCCCTCGGGCAGCGCCGCGCCCTTGCAGATCGCGTTTCGGAGCAGCGCGGCCGAGTGCAGCTCCAACCCCTTGCGCAGCCCGGCGGCGGTGTCGAAGTCGAAGGCTCCGTCCAGCTCGTCGCCCTGCAGGTACGTCCGGACGGTCGCGGTGTCGGTCCACGCCTCGCCGACCCAGGCGACCCCGGGGTGAGCTTGGCGCAGCGCCTTCAGCCAGGCGTGCGTCTGCAACGTGTCGGCCTGCCCCGCACCGGGACCGGACTCGACGAGGTAGCGCACGGCGTCGAGGCGGAAGCCGTCGACCCCGAGCCCGACCCAATGCGCGACGACAGCGTCGAGCGCCTCGCGGACGGGCGCCCAGCCGAGGTTCAGGTCCGGCATGCCCGACCAGAACAAACCGTAATAGGCGCCGGCGGCACCGAGATCGTGCCAGACCTTCGCTTTCGGGTTCCACGGTTGCCCCCAGCCCTCGCCGGCAGGCGGAACGGCGTCGCGCCAGACGTACCAATGCCGATGCTCGGCGCCCTTGCCCTGGCGCGCATCGAGGAACCACGGGTGCTGATCGCTGGTGTGATTGAGCACCAGATCGAGGAACACGCGGACGCCGCGCGCTTTCGCCGCCTTCAGCAGCCGGCCGAGCGCGGCGTCTCCGCCGAATTGCGGCTGCACGTGCAGATAGTCGGTAGCGTCGTAACCATGATCGGAGGGGCTGACGAAGATCGGGCTGAGCCACAGGACGTCGACGTCGAGATCGGCCCCCCCGGCCTTGCCGTCGGCCAGCGCGTCGAGGCGGGCGACGATCCCGTCGAGATCGCCGTGGCCGTCGCCGTCGCTGTCGGCGAACGAGCGCACCCAGATCTGGTAGCCGACCGCCTGCCGGAGCCAGGCCGGGCCCAGCGCCGGCGCCGCCAACGTGCACTGCAACGGCGGAAAATCGCCGGCGATCGCTTCGGCGGGGTCGACGTCGACCGAACCGTCGGCGGGGTCGGCTCCGCCGGGGCGCTCGCCGCCGCGGCTCGGCGCCGCGCACGCCGCGATGCCGAGCAGTACGACGACCAGCACGCGGCGACGCAGGAGCACTAGACATCCGTTCAGCATCTTCTACCCTCCGGGACGCCGCGCACGGCCGGCCCACCGGCGATGGAGACGAACCGATCATGCCCGACCCGAACGCTCGAGACGACGCCCTGCCCCTCGCTCGGTTCTCCGACCGTATCGTCGCCACCCACACCATCCCGGGCCGTCCGGCGAAGATGGTCCCGTTGCCCGAATCGCTGCATCCCGCCTTGCGCGCGGCGCTGCACGCCCGCGGGATCGACCAGCTCTACAGCCATCAGGCCGCGATGTTCGAGGCCGCGAGCGCCGGACGCTCCGTCGTGATCACGACCGGCACGGCCTCGGGCAAATCGCTCGCTTTCCTGCTGCCGATCTTGCAGGCGATCCTCGAAGACCCCTCGGCGCGCGCGTTCCTGCTCTATCCGACCAAGGCGCTCGGGCACGACCAGCTGCGCAGCCTGCTCGCGCTCTGCGACGAGATCTCCGCCGCCGGCGGCCGCCACATCGAGGCCGGCGTCTACGACGGCGACACGCCGCCGACCGAGCGCCGTCGCATCCGCGAACGGGCCAACCTGGTGCTGACCAACCCGGACATGCTCAACACCGGCATGTTGCCGATGCACGCGCGGCAGGGCTTCTCGCACCTGTTCCGCAACGTCCGCTTCGTCGTGCTCGACGAGCTGCACACCTACCGCGGCGCGTTCGGCGCCCATATCGCCAACCTGCTGCGCCGCTTCGACCGCCTGTGCCGCCACTACGGCAGCCGACCGCAGGTACTCGGCAGCTCCGCCACCATCGCCAACCCGCGCGGCTTGGCCGAGTCGTTGTGCAGCCGGCCGTTCGAGTTGGTCGACGAAGACGGCTCGCCGTCCGGCGGCCGCAAGGTGCACTTCTGGTTGCCGCCGATCATCGACGAAGAGCTGCGTCGGGGCGTCGCGAGCGAGATGGCGACGCTGCTGCCGCACCTGGTCGAACGGCGCCTGAAGACGATCGCCTTCGCGCGCAGCCGCAAGGAGACCGAGATCGTGGTCAAAGAGGCGCGCGACCGGCTCAGCCGCACGCACGGCGCCCACGACGAGTCGAACCTGCTCGGCGCCTACCGCGGCGGCTTCACACCCGAGGAGCGCCGCCGCGTCGAGCGCGACCTGATCGAGGGTCGGTTGGTCGGCGTCGTCTCGACCAACGCGCTCGAGCTCGGCATCGACATCGGCAGCCTCTCGGTCGTCGTGCAGGGCGGATTTCCCGGCACCCGTGCGAGCTTCTGGCAGCAGATCGGCCGCGCCGGTCGCCGCGGTGAGGCCGCCCATGCCATCGTGATCCTGGCGATGGCGCCGATGGACCAATACATCGCGCGGCACCCCGAGTGGCTGCTCGAGCAGGAAGCGGAGCACGCCGTCGTCGATCCGGACAACCTCGCCGTCGCGCTCGCGCATATCCGCGCCGCCGCCGCCGAGCTGCCGCTGACGATGGACGACGCGAGCGTCTGGCCCGACATCGGCGAGGCGGTGCCGGTCTTGGCCGACGCCGGCGAGCTGCGCGAGGTCGCCGGCACCTGGTATTGGCAGGGCGGCCCCTTCCCCGCCGGTGAATTCAGTCTGCGCAACCACGACGGCAGCCGCTGGAAGATCGTCGATCGCACCGCCGCGCGCACGTTGACCGAGATGACGCGGCCGCAAGTCTACCGGGAGGCGCACCCACGCGCGGTCTATCTGCACGACGGCGAGCAGTACCTGGTCGAAGAGCTGGATCTCGTCCAGCACCGCGCCGTGGTGGTGCCGGTCGACCAGAACTTCTACACCCAGCCCGACGTGCGCACGCAGATCGAGGTGCTCAACACGCAGGAGTCGCGCGCCGTCGGCGAGACCCGCGCGATCTTCGGTGACGTGCAGGTCCACGAGTCGGTCGTCGGCTTCAAGATGCTGCAATTCCACAACCATCAGAACCTCGGCTACGAGGTGCTGCAGGAGCCGCTGACGCTGGATCTCGAGACCGAGGGGCTGTGGTTTCCGATGCCCGAGCCGGTGATGACGGTCCTCGGCGGCGAGAGCAACGACCTGCTCGTCGGAGTCGTGCACGCGCTGCGGGCGGTCGCGCGGATGCGCACCATGGCCGAGGCCGCCGATCTGCAGGCGACCAGCTTCTCGTACGTCGACGACGTAGCCGGCAGCCGCCACACCGCCGTGGTGCTCTACGACGGCCACCCCGGCGGCATGGGCTTCGCGCAGAAGGGCTTCGATCTCGCCGACGACCTGCTCGAGGCCGCGCTCGGCTTGGTCACCGACTGCAGCTGCCAGGCCGGCTGTCCGGCCTGCGTGGGCGACTTCAC
This sequence comes from Pseudomonadota bacterium, assembly GCA_041163625.1. Taxonomy (GTDB): domain Bacteria; phylum Myxococcota_A; class UBA9042; order UBA9042; family UBA9042; genus JACKFC01. The sequence continues at coordinate 20,536 of JBEARB010000115.1, forward strand.
CCTCGATCGACACGCCGTCGCCTGGGCGATTGGCTCGATGCTGCGCGAGACGCCCGCCCCCTTCGGGCTCCGCATCCAACGCCCCGCCCCGCTGCTCGGCGGCGCGCCGCGCCCGCGCGTGCAGCGCCCCTTCGATTCGACCGACCTGCCCGCCCGCTGGCCCGAGATCGCGGCGCACCTCGCGCAATCCGGCGAGCTCGGCGGCGATCTGCTGCAGCGCTGCGTCGTGCGGGTCGAACTGCGTGGCTACAAGCTCGTCCTCTTCCTCGATTCGCCGGGCTTGGCCGCGTGGCTCGGCGCCGACCTCTCGCGCAAGCGGCTGCGCGGTCTGATCGAGGGCCACGTCCGGATGCCCGAGGGCTGGCGGCTCGCTTTCGAGGTCGACGCCGACGCCGCCGAGCATGCCTCGCGGCGCCGCCACAAGCTCCGGCGCCGGCTCGAAGATCTGCACGCCGGCGAGCCCGAAACCGAGCGCGAGGCCAACACGAACCTCGCCAGCGGCTTCGTGCTGCCCGGGGATCGCGAGGTCCACTAGAGACGCGATCAAAAAATCGCCAGGGGCGAGATTTGGGTCGCGGCTCGTGGAGGGGGATGGTTCGCGAGAACCGCGCTTCTCGCGACCAGGGGCGCCTAGCCCCCAAACAACAGACGAGAGACTCGGCCAGAAAATGCGAAGCTGCATTTTCTGGTCGCGTCTCTAGCGACCACGCTCCACGATTCGGCAACGAGCCCGGTACCTACACGACCGGCGTTGGTGGTGTTAGCCTTCGCCGCGGCGGGCAGCGTGCTGCCCGACCGTCGCTGGAGGATCCATGTCGATTG
>JBEARB010000116.1:0-4884 GCA_041163625.1 Pseudomonadota bacterium
TGTCGCCCACGCAGCTCTTGCTGCCGGCCACGCAGACGTCCGGAAGGCACAGGCCCGATTGGCAGTAGCGTGTGTCCGGGCAGTCGACATCGGCCTCGCAGTCGACGCAGACACCCGCCACCTTGTCGCAGACCTGCGCGAGCTTGGCGCATTCCTTGCTCGACGCACACGGCTTGCCGGGCGGCAGACACACCTTCGCGACGCAATGCAGTCCTTCGCCGCAGTCGGCGTCGGCGAGGCAATCCACGCAGATGGCCGCGTCGAGGTCACAGACGCCGTCGGTCGCGATGCACGCCTTGTCGCTGGTGCACGCGGCGCCGTCGACGCAGGCGTGGTCGATGCAGCGCTGGCCGGATTGGGTGCAGTCCAGCGTGCCGAGGCAAGCCACGCAGACGCCCGCGTCGTCGTCGCAATACGGGGTCGCGCCGCTGCACCCGGACGCGCAGGTGGTCGGAGCGGCGTCGATCGCGGCGTCCACCGTCGCGTCCACAGCGGGGTTGCCGCCGTCGACGCTTTGCACGATCTCGACGCCGGTCTGCGTGTCCGCGACGGCGCCGTCACCGCCGGCCTCGGTCTCGGCGGCGCTGGTGTCGCTGCCACCGCTCGCGGTGCCACAGCCGATCGTCGCCAGGATCGCCCAGCCGATCACCAAGCGCCGGACCCATCGTCCCGCAGCCCGAGCGCCGCTGTGTTCCGTCCACATCCGCACCATCGATCCCTGTTGCGCCCTGCCGGAACGCTCCCGGCGACCCGGACGCAAACCGTCGATGCGCGTTGCCCCCGGCGCGCGCGATCCTAGCGATTCTCCTGGTGCGCAGCAACACGAACGCAATACGACAATTTGTGTCGTATCGAATTGTTCAGCGGCTCGTCCGCCGGCCACATCGCCAAAAACTTTGAGGATGCAGGGCGTTGTCCGTGGGGGCGCCGCCGCGAATGGGGTGTATGGGCGGGATCGACCGAAGCGGAGCCAAAATCGCCACTTGACGTCGCTCGGACCGAACGCTTCGATGGAGTCGAACTCGAAGCGTCGCTGCAACGCAACGACGCCCTCGCGACGGAGTAGAACAAATGGGGTTCTGGACGGGTCGGATGGCCCTTGTCGTCGTGACGCTCGGAATCCAACTCGTCGGCTGCGGCGAATCCGCGGACACCGGCGCCGACGCGCACGCCGACGTCGAGGTCGCTGCCGGCGACGACGACGTCGCCACGTCGTCCGACGACGTCGCTGCCGAGACTGCCGGCGGCGACGACGTCGCGTCCACCGTCGATGCCGCGGTCGACAGCGGCGGCAGCGCTGTGCAGCCCTGCCAATCCGACAAGGAGTGCATCGCCCTCGCGCGGGTCTGCGACAAGGCCGGCGGCGTCTGCGTCGACTGCAATTCCGACGACGATTGCGCGAACGGCGAGCGGTGCAAGGCCAAGCATTGCGTGCCGCCGCCGGCGTCGTGCACCTCGTCCAAGGAGTGCGCCGGGCTCGACCAGGTCTGCGACAAGACGGCCGGCCAATGCGTCGACTGCGTCGGTAGCGACGATTGCAGCGGTGGGCACGTCTGCATCGAGACGGTCTGCGTCGCCATGCTCTGCCAGCCCAATGCCAAGGAATGCAACGCTGCGGGTGAGCTCGCCGTCTGTGCCGCCGACGGCACGGCGTGGGCGGCGGTGGCATGCCCCTCGGGTCAGGTCTGCAACGCCGGCGCCTGCCTCGTGCCGGCCTGCACCCCGGGCGAAAAGGCGTGCGACGGCAACGCGACGAAGGCGTGCGAGGCCGATGGTCTGGCGTGGAAGCCCAACGTGCCGTGTGCGCAGGGCCAGACCTGCATCGGAGGCACCTGCTTCGAGCAGCAATGCACGCCCGGTAGTACGATCTGCCCCTCGCCGACGACGCTCGGCGCTTGCCCCACCGGGGCGCTCGAATGGCAGTTCAGCGAGTGTCCGACCGGGCAATCGTGCGTCGTCGGGCCCGCCGGTGCGGTCTGCGTGACCACCGTCTGCACGCCGGGGACGAAGGTCTGCGACGGAGATTTGGTCCGCGAATGCAGCGCGCTCGGCACGCTCGGCGACATCGACGCGGATTGCGCCGCGGTCGGCAAGACCTGCAAGGTCGGCCTCTGCGTCCAGCCCGACTGCATCGACAAGGACGGCGACGGGACCGGCGTCGGCTGCCCGAAGGGCCCCGACTGCGACGATGCCAACCCGAATTTCGCCGAGACCTGCCCCGATTGTGCGGTCGCGCCGACCACCGGCTGCGCCTGCACGACCGATGGCGCCACCCTCGCCTGTGGTGCGCTACCTGCCGGCACCGCCGGTGTCGGTACCTGCAAGTTGGGCCAGCGCACCTGCTTCGGCGGCTATTGGGGCGTCTGCGAGGGCGCGGTGGTGCCGCAGATCGAGACCTGCGACGAGCAGGACGACGATTGTGACGGCAAGACCGACGAGGACGTGAAGAACGCCTGCGGCACCTGCTCGACCAGCTGCGGTCCGGTCGCACCGGTCGGCGACAAGCTGCCCACCCCTGCCAACGATTCGGGCGCCACCCAGGACGCAAACGGCAACGTCATGGTCGGCGCCGGCACCACCGTCGTCGACCTCGACGCGATCTGGATCGCCAACTCGAGCCAGAACACCGTCAGCAAGGTCTCGACCTCGAAGATGAAAGAGCTCGCGCGCTACAATGTCTGCGGAAACCCCTCGCGCACCGCCGTCGATCGCGACGGCAACGCATGGATCGGCTGTCGCTCCGGCGGCGGTATCGTCAAGATCATCACCAACTCCGCCAATTGCGTCGACAAGAACAACAACGGGACCATCGACACCTCCAAGGACCTCGACGGCAACGGCATCATCGCCGCCAACGAGATGTTGCCTAAGGGGCAGGACGAATGCGTCGCCGTCGAGACCGTCCCGATCGCCGGCGAGGCCATCATCCGCGCCGCCGGCATCGACAAGGACAACCACGCCTGGTTCGGTGGCTGGACCACGAAGCAGCTCGTGCGCGTCCACCCGACCACCGGCGCGGTCGTCGACACGGTCGCCCTGGGTTGCCCGCCCTACGGCCTGACCATCGCGCCCACCGGGACGATCTGGGTCCAATGCACCAGCGGCGGTCTGGTCCGCTACGAGCCGACCACCAAGCAGATGACCAAGACGGCCTACATCGCCGGCGCCTACGGCATCGCCGTGGACCACGCCGGTCGCGTCTGGTTCGCCAGCGGTGCGAACGCGAGCCGCTTCGACCCTGCCACCAACCAATGGCAGAAGGTCGCCGGCATCAATTCCGGCGGCGGCGGTGGCCGCGGTGTCGCAGCGACCGCCGATGGCCGCATCCTCGTCGCCGTCGACGGTGGCCACAAGGTCGTCGTCATCGACGCCGACAGCCTCCAGATCAAGGGCTCCGTGAACCTCGGCTCGGGGCGTTACCCGGTCGGCGTCGCGGTCGACTTCGAGGGCAAGGGCTGGACGGTCAACCAGAGCGCAGGCTCCGCGACCCGCTTCGATATCGACACGCTCCAGGTGCTCGCGGAGGTCAAGGTCGGCTCCGGGCCGTACACCTACTCCGACATGACGGGCTACGCGCTGCACACCTTCAGCGCGCCCAAGGCGGTGTACAGCGTCACGCTCGACGGCAGCGCGAAGCTGCCCACCGGCGGCAAGGTCGTCTGGAAGAGCCTCGAGGTGAAGGCCCAGGTTCCCGCCGAGACCAGTATCGCCGTCCGCGTCCGCGCCGCGAATTCGCCCGCCGAGCTGGGTCAGGCCGCTTGGCAGACCCTCGGCGAGCTGCCGGCGTTGACCTCGCCCATCGACCTGACCAAGGGCGCCCCGCTGGTCGGCACCCTGCTCGAAGCCGAATTCGTGCTCTCGGCCTCGCCGCAGAAGCTCTCGCCGGTGCTGAACGCCGTCTCCGCGGTCGCCGACGGCGTGCTCTGATCTCTGTGGGCGCCTACGCCTCGGCGCCCGGCTCCGGTCCGCGCCGCAACACCTCGATGGTGTCGCCGACCTCGACCTCGCCGTCCTGCTCGACCTGCAAGAAGAGGCCGCGCAGCCGTCGATGCCGCCAATCCGGATGCGCCGTCAGCAGCAGGGCGTCGCGGCCGAAGCGCTGGCGGAACTTCTTGCAGCCGGTGTGCGCCTTGTCGGTCACGACCAAGCGCGCGCCGCCGATGGCGAGAAGGCTGCCGACCGGAAGATTTTCGGGCGAGAGATCCAAGTCCACGATCAGGTTGTCGCCCGTCAGCGTGATCGACTGGCCGTTGCAGACGACCTCCGCCACACCGAGCTCCATCGTCGCGAACTGCGATTTCAGCCCCGAGCGTGGCGAGGGCTGCCAACGGTCGCCCGGCAGCGCCAGGCCCGCCTGCAAGCGCACCCGCGTCGGCGTAGCGCGGCCGTGCGCCTCGTCGCGCGCGACCATCAACGCGAGGCGGCCGCGGTCGCGCGGTGAGTTCAGCTTGCGCAGGCCGGCGACCAGCGCGTCGTGGTCGAGGTGGCGGGCCGGATCACCGGCGGGGACGACAGGTTCGGTCGGATCGACGTCTGCGGCCAAGATGGCCTCTACGAGCTCAGGTCGCATAGCTGGACTCCCACCGCGACGTTGCCCCGACGCGCGATGCGCTGGTACGGCAGCGCGCGCGGATGGTGGACTTCACCGAGCTCGCGACGCAAGGCCGCCGCGCGCCGGCTGTGACCGCCGGCCTGCGCCGCCATCGCGCCGAAATGCAGCAGCCGTGCCCGCCCGAACGGGCTCGATTCGGTGACCAAGCCCGCTTCGAAATGCGCCTCGGCCGCGGCGTAGGCGCCGTCTTGCAGGGCGAAGCCGCCGGCGAGCAGGCGGTAGCTCGGCTCGTGCGGATCGAGCGCCACCGCCGCGCCGATCTCCGTCCGCAC
>JBEARB010000117.1:0-7036 GCA_041163625.1 Pseudomonadota bacterium
GGCGCCAGCGGCGCCGGCGCGACTGTCCTTGGCGGCGCCACCGCCGTCTGCACGCTCGACGCGGCGTGGGACGCCGACAAGGGCGAGGCGGTCGTCGCGATCGTCACGCGGCAGGCCGGCAAGGACAAGGTCTGGTTGGCGCGTGGCAAGCCGGGGGGAACGTTCGCCGCCGTGGAAGTCACCAGCAAGACGAGCAAGGGCGATTGTCGCCAGGGCATCGCGGGCGCGAAACTCACCGTTCGCAGCGGAAGCGCGATCGTCTCTTGGTTCGAGGCACTCCTGCCGTCGGTTCCGACCGCGGGCATGGTCTACGCAGCCGACGTCTCCGGCGCCAAAGTGACCAGTCTGACCAAGATGCCAACCAACGAGGCCGCAACTTCGGACAGCGGGAGCGGCGCTGCGCCGGCAAACGCGTTGGCGACGCGCGGGCTCGCGGGCGTGGTGGACAATGGAACAACGGTCAGCGCCATCATCGAAGCGACCGTCGCTGGCAAGCGCCAGATCATCCTCCATACCTTCATCCCGTAGGCATTGGCTCCAAACGCGCTCGGTGCCACACTCGCCTGGCGCCGCCCCACCCCGATCGGTCTCGACCCACATCGAGCCGATACGCCTCCGCAGAGCAACAGTTGTCGGCGCCCGCAGCGACGAGGTGCCCCGATGAGCAGCCCCTGGCCACAGCCCGACCAAGGCGTCCGCGCGCGCAGAGAGCGAGGGATTGCCGAAGCCTACTCCGATCACGACCACGATTCAGCGACTCGAGCTCTTGATGAAGAAGTCGAGGCTATCGTGGCTCGAGGTGGCAACCTCATGCGCCGCCCAACGCAGCGTATCATCCCTTTGGTCGCGGGCATGACCGCGCTGCTGGTCCTCGCCGCCTGCGGTGAGTCGGACACGACGAACGCAACCGCAGCAACCGCCAGCGACACCAGCAGCGGCGCCGACTCGGCGCCGGATGTTGCCGGGGCGGACGATAGCGGCACGCCGGCTTGCTCCCAAGACAGCGACTGCGCCGCGACCGACTCCGTCGCGAACAGCGATTGCGAGCGCAAGACCTGCCACCAGGGCAAGTGCGTCACCGCTGCGGCTGGGCAAGGCGCAGCCTGTGACACGGACGGACTGTGGTGCACAGAAGAGCGCTGCGAAGGCCAGACCTGCGTGTTCTTGGGCCTTGCGACCGACAGTTGCGGCATCGCCGAGGCCGAGACCAAGACGTGCGCCAAGGCAGGTCAAGCAGCGCCGTCGTCGCCTTGTCTCGTCTGCGACCCGGCCAAATCGCAGACGAGTTGGTCGCCCATGCAGGCAGGGTCACTGTGCGGCTCGGCGCTGGTAGGCTGCGTCGAGCAGCGATGCAACAGCGCGGGGGCTTGCGAGAAGGAGCCGAACGACAGCCTCTGCGCGGTGAAGGATGGCTCGTGCACCGCCGGCGCGTGCGACAAGAGCTTTGGCTGCAAGACCGTACCGCTGCCGACCACGGCCACCTGCGCCGGCGACACCTTCGATTGCACCGTCGAGTACTGCGACGGCCAAGGCGCCTGCGCCCCGAAGCAGAACCCCGACGACACCGCCTGTGACGACGGCAACCTCTGCACCGCCGACACCTGCGCCGGCGCGACTGGTGAGGCCGGCAGTGGCTGCAGCTACATCGCCAACGCCGCCGATTGCACGACCGACGGCCTGGCCTGCACCACCGAGCAGTGCGAGGACGGCGCCTGCAAGCTGACCATCGACGCCGCTGCGGCGGGGCGCCCGACCCTCTCGAGGCGATGTCGCGGCGCGCGCTACGGCGTCCCGCCGAGCTTGCCGGTCGGCGCGGGCACGGCCGGTGCCCCCATGCCGCCCGGCGCCCCCGTTCCCGCCGGAGCCGCCGTCGGTGCCCCACCGAGCTTGCCGGTCGGCGCGGGTGCGGTCGGCGCGCCCATGGCGCCAGGCGCGGCCGTCGGGCCACCACCGAGCTTGCCGGTCGCCCCGGCGCCGGCGGGCGGCGGCGGGATGGCACCGGGCGCGGCCGTCGGGCTGCCACCGAGTTTGCCGATGGGCGCGGCACCAGCCGGCGGCGGCGGGATCGCACCCGGCGCGGCCGTCGGTGCGCCGCCGAGCTTGCCGCCCGTGCCCATGCCGGCGTTCATCGGCGCGCCGCCCGTCGGGACGGCCGTACCGGGCGGCGGCGCAGCGTTGGCGCGGTTCATCTTCGCCGTGGACGCCGGACGGGCCTTCTGCGTCGGATCGATGGTCTCGATGTAGGTCCGCATGCGGCGGTTGAGCTGCACGAGCGGCTGCGAGAAGTCGCCGCCGGCGGCCACGATCTCGTCGTACTCCTTCTGGAAGTCCGACGACTGCTTGGCGATGGCGTCCTTCAGGTCCGGCCGGCGGGCGACGAGGGCCTCGACCTTCACCTTGTTGTCCTTGAAGCGAGACATCTGGGCCTCGGGCGTGGTGCCACAGCCCGCGGCCGCGAGCGCCATCGCGCCGCACAGACCGACGGCCGCCAACTGCCCTGCGATGCGCCGGTGCAACGTGGTTCCGAACATCTCCACCTCCTCGCGCCGATGGGGCGCCATACAGTCCTAGTTGCGGTCGAAGGCGCCGTGGACCTGCTTCTCGAGCCCGTCCGCGTGCCGCGCGACCCAACTGATCACGCGCTCGAGTTCACCGGGCTGCAAGCCCTGCAGCGCGAGCGTATCGACCAGGATCACGTTGGGATCACGCACGGCGACCGCGCCTGCCGTCAGCGTCGCGTTCAGGCGCAACAGGTACCACGGGTCGCCGACGCCGCTGGTCTCGCAGATGACGCTCCAGACCCAGACAATCGGGCGCCCGTCGGGGTCCTGTCCGGGGTTGAGCTGCACCACCTGCGTGCGTGCGGCCTCGGTGCGGACCTCCACGCGGCAGCTGCCGTCGTGCGATTGCGTCATGGGCCAGCCGTGCCGACCCGCCACCATCCGAGCGAGAGACGAGACATCCATCGAAGACCTCCGACCTTTCGGTGCTGCGGAACGCTTGCCGCGAAGCTACCACGAGGTCGACGGTCGATCTATGCGTCGGCGAGCAGGTCTCGCATGCCGAGGACGCCCATCGCACCGCCGAGGCGCTGCGCGTGCGCGAAATGCGCCGCGCGCACCGCGCCACGCGCAAAGACGGCGCGGTCGCGGGCGTCGTGGGTGAGCACGATCCCCTCGGCCTGCCAGCCGAAGTGCACCTCGTGATGGCCGACGATATCGCCGAGCCGCAGCGCGTGCATGCCGATCTCGCCGCGTGGCCGGGCACCGACGAGCCCCGCGCGCCCGTGCTGCACCACGGCGTCGAGGTCCTGTCCTCGCGCCTCCGCCGCAGCGCGGGCGAGGGTCAGCGCCGTCCCGGACGGAGCGTCGACCTTGTGGTGATGGTGGCTCTCGACGACCTCGATGTCGGCGTCTTCGCCGAGTACACGCGCCGCGCGAGCGACCAGATCCGCCATGAGCGCGACGCCGATCGAGAAGTTCGACGCACGAAAGACCACCGTGGCTTCGGCGGCGTGCGCCACCGCGACCTCCTCGTCCGCGCCGAGCCCGGTCGTGCCGAGTACCCACGCCACGCGGTGACGCCGGCAGAACGCAGCGTGCGCCGCGACGGAGTCGCGATGAGAGAAGTCGATCAGGACGTCGACGCCGGCGCCCTCGAGGCTGTCGAGCGGGATGGTGCCTTCGGCGCCGGGCCGATCGACCTTCCCGACCACTTCGATGCCCGCATCGGCGGCACAGACGGCCAAGACCTGCCGGCCCATGCGTCCCGCGGCGCCGACGACGGCGACTCGAATCGGGCTCGTGCTCATGGTTCCTCCGTGGCGCGACGTCGCCGCAGCGCGATGGTGACTTCGTTCTTGTCGTTGAAGACGTGGCGCGCGCGGGCCGCGTAGCCCTGCCCCGCCGCCGCCGCCAAGCCGGCGTCGATCGCCGCCCAATCGACGGCGCCATGGAACTTCATCTGCACGACGCCCTGCGCCGGTGCGAGCGCTGCGAGCGAACCCAACAACGCCACGATGCGCTCGGGGTAGGCGACGATGTCGGAGACCAGCCAATCGAGCGGCTGCGGGGGCTCGAACCGGAAGGCGTCGCCCAGGACCACCTCGACGCCTGGATCTGCCATCAGGTCGTCGGCCAGGGGTGAGCGGTCGACGGCGGTGACGGTCGCGCCGTAGCGGCGCAGCACGCGCGTCCAGCCGCCGGGCGAGGCCCCGAGATCGACGGCGTGCTCACCGTCTCGCGGCCATTGACCGAGCAAGGCGAAGCCCTCCTCGAGCTTGCGATAGCTGCTCGCCGGCGCGGCCGGATCGTCGGGAACGTCAGCATGGCCCGCCGGCAGCGGACTCGGCCAGCAGGAACCGACAGCGAGCGCTGCGGTCGGCGTCACGCTCTGCAGCACGGTCTCCGCGTCGAGGAGCAGATGCTGGGCGACGACGGCGGGCGGTTGCCGAGGGTCCGGCTCGACGCGACGGCGCCACGCACGCCGACGAACAGCCCTCAGGCGCTCCTCGACCGCAGCAGCCAAGAGCTCGGCACGCCGCTGCATCGGTGGACGCGGGTTGCCGCGCAGGCTCGCCGGCAGCAGCCAATGCCAGACCCACGGACCATCGTGGGCGTCGAGCGGACCGCTCAAGCCTTCGAGCACGGCGTCGGCGAGCGCCCGAATCGAGGCACCGTGCACGCGCCGGACGTTCGGCAACACCTGCAGAGCCCAGACGGGATCGCGCGGAGCGTCGGACGACCCGACGACCAAGCCGGGCAGTGGCGTCTCACGCCCCGGTGTGCCGGCGGCGGCCAACGACTCCAGCAGCGGCGCCTCGTGACCGTGGCGGCAGATCCAGGCGGTCTGCCCGTCCTGCACCCAGTCGTGCGCGCTCACGGGGCCGCGACCTTCAGGTACGCTGCAGCCGACCGAGCGCGGCCTCGATGCGATCGAGGGCCCGCGACAGGTCCTCGCGCTCGACCGCGCCGACGCTCAGGCGGAACCACGCCTGCGCGTGCGTCGCGCCGAAGGCGTCGAAGGGGACGACCGCGACGCCCGCTTCGTCGAGCAGGAAGTTGCCGATCTCCGCGGTCGTCTCGAGCGTCTTGTCGCCGTGCTTCCACCCGCGCACGTCGATTTGCACGCTGAGGTAGATGGCGCCTTCGGGCGCGAGCGCGCGCACGGGCAAGCCTCGATCCGCCATCGCCGTGACGTGATCGAAGATGATCTGCAGGCGATCCCTCGCCTCTTGCCGGATCCACCTCAGGTAGCGATCACAGGCCGCGTCATCGTCGAGCAGGGCCGCGGTCGCGTGCTGCTCCGGATGCGGAGCCCAGGCCCCGACATGGCCGAGCAGGCGGTTCATCGCGGCCGCGATCGGCGCCGGCGAGATGCCCCAACCGACGCGCATGCCGGTGGCGGCGAACGCCTTGGAGATGCCATCGACGTAGATGCTGTAGTCGGCCATGCGCGGGTCGACGCCGATGGGATCGACGTGCTCGACGTCGCCGAGGCGGAGCATCCAGTAGATCTGGTCGTAGAGCAGGAAGAGCGGCTTCTCGCCCGCGGCCTGACGACGCTGATTCTCGCGCACGATGGCGTCGCAGAGCTCGGTCAACACCTCGCGCCGGATCATCGTGCCCGAAGGGTTCAGCGGGCTGTTCAGGAAAAAGATGCGGGCGTCGCGCAGATGAGGCTCGAACGCCTCCGGCTTCGGGAAGAAGTTGTCCTCCGGCCCGACCGGCAGTCGCACCGCGTTGGCGGCGACGATCTGCGTGTAGTGGTTGTTGTTCCACGAGGGCGACGCGTAGACGACCTTGTCGCCGGGACCGATCAGCGCGTTGTACGCCGCGTAGAGCAGCGGGCGCGCGCCGCTGGCGACCGAGACGTTGGCCGAATCGACGTTGATGCCGAGCCGGCGGCCGTACATCCCCGCGACGGCGTTGCGCAGCGCGGGGATGCCGTTGGCCGGCGGGTAGTTGGTGTGACCCGCGTCGAGGGCGTCCTTGGTCCCGACACGCAGCTCGGTCGGCACCGGGTACGCCTTCGGATTGAAGTCACCGATGGTGAGGTTGCAGACCTCGCGCCCACCGGCCACGAGCTCGCGAACGCGGGCCGCGATCAACAAGATCGACGACCCGCGCAGCGACGCGGCCATGGGCGAGAGTCCGCTCGCCAGCCATTCGGCCGACGCAGCAGCGTGCGACATGAGATCCTCCCGCGACGGTGTGGGCTAGTAGCGGTAGTGGTCGGGCTTGAACGGCCCCTCGACCGGGATGCCGAGGTAGCTCGCCTGCTCCGCCGTCAGCTTCGTCAGCTTCACGCCGAGCTTGGCGAGGTGCAGGCGGGCGACCTCCTCGTCGAGCTTCTTCGGAAGGACGTGCACGCCGAGCGGGAAGTCCTCGGTCCAGAGCGCGATCTGGGCGAGCACCTGATTGGTGAACGAGTTCGACATCACGAAGCTCGGGTGGCCGGTGGCGCAGCCGAGGTTCACCAGGCGACCGCGCGCGAGCACGACGAGGGTGCGACCGTCGGGCAGGTGGAAGCGATCGACCTGCGGCTTGATCGACTCCTCGCGGATGCCGGGGGTCTGCTCCAGCCAAGCGATATCGATCTCGGTGTCGAAGTGGCCGATGTTGCAGAGGATCGCCTGATCCTTCATCGCATCCATGTGCTCGCCGCGGATGACGCCGTTGCAGCCGGTCGCGGTGACGAAGATGTCGCCGTGGGGCGCGGCCTCCTCCATCGTCACGACCTGGAACCCTTCCATCGCAGCCTGCAGCGCGCAGATCGGGTCGATCTCGGTGATCAGCACGCGGGCACCGAGGCTGCGCATCGAGTGCGCCGAGCCCTTGCCCACGTCACCGTAGCCGGCGACCACGACGACCTTGCCGGCGACCATCACGTCCGTGGCGCGCTTGATGCCGTCGGCGAGCGACTCGCGGCAGCCGTAGAGGTTGTCGAACTTGCTCTTGGTGACCGCGTCGTTGACGTTGATCGCCGGGAAGAGCAGCTCGCCCTTCTTGGCCATCTCGTAGAGGCGATGCACGCC
>JBEARB010000118.1:0-20882 GCA_041163625.1 Pseudomonadota bacterium
CCCCCCGCCCCCCCCCGCCGCTCCTCCGATCTCCGCTGCTGAGAAGGCCGCTGCTGAGAAGGCCGCTGCTGAGAAGGCCGCTGCTGAGAAGGCCGCTGCTGAGAAGGCCGCTGCTGCCAAGGCCGCCGCCGCCAAGGCCGCTGCTGAGAAGGCCGCTGCGGACAAGGCCGCTGCGGCGAAGTCGACCGCCAGCAAGCCGTCGCGCCCGAGCGGCACGCAGAAGGTGAGCGCGAACGAGGCGCAGGCCAGCAAGATGGCGGGCCTCGCGCAGAAGGCGAGCAACCCCAAGCTCAAGGTGCTCTACCTCGAGAAGGCGGTGAAGCTCGACCCGGGCAACGCGAAGTACCGCAACCTGCTCAAGATCGCCCAAGCCGAGTTGGCCGCCGAGCAGAAGTAGCGGTGATCCTGGCGTCATGCCAAGCTGCCGTCGAGTGACAGCGATGTCATGATCGGCGGCCCGGACCGGGTCCGCGAGGAGTCCGGAATCCGACCCGACTACGCCGAGTTGAGGACGCGATGAGGGAGGGGGGCACGGATCTTGCGTCCTCTCCTCCCCGGCGAGGCCGAGGGCTCCTTCCCGGGGCATCCGTTCGTGCCGTCGCCCGCAAGGTCGTGGCGTGGTCGTGGGTTCCCCTGCTTTTGGTCGGATGCGTGGTGCTGCCGGACGTGGTGACGCCGGAGCCCGACGGTCCAGCGTTGCTGTGGATCGACCCGACCGATTTGGACCCGCAATCGATCGAGGATCTGGAGTTGGTCAACACCGAGTTGCTGAGCCTGCGGGTTCGCAATGTCGAGGCCAGCAGTACCGTCAAGCAGCCCCTTCGCTACTACTGGTATTTGGACCTGGAGCTGGTCAACAAGGAGTTGCCCGTCGCGATCTACACGATTTGCCCTTCGAGTGGCCTGTGCGTGATCAATCACTGCGAGCGGATCAACGATCTCGACCGGCATACGGTGACCTTGGTCATCGCCGATCAGCCACTGGCCGAGGGCGCACTGGACCCCTTCGACTTCCCGCAGGGCACCGCCTACGCGTGGGTGCAGTGGGGCTTCCGGCAGGCGGAGGGCGCATGCTCGCAATGAGTCGCTGCCTGCTCCTGTTCGCGACGTTGCTCGGCGCGGCGGTCGGTTGTGGCGATCTGAACCAGAGCTCGCCCGGCCAATGTCTGCTCGACAGCGAGTGCGCGCCGGGGCTGACCTGTCACGCGCAGCGGTGGTGCGTGACGACGCCGGCGGAAGAGCGCGATCTGGTGCTGCGGATGGCGCCGGTCCCCGGATCGGGCGCCGTGCTCGAGTATTTCGACGGCACGATCGGCGGCAGCGCCGCCACGCTCGGCCAGGCATGGCAGTTGACCGAACCCGCGGTGGTGCGCGGCACCGTGCAGCGAGCCGGTGACGCGCTCGCCGCGTCGATCCCCGGTCGATTGCTCGCGACCGCGCCCAGCAAGGTCCTCGGCGCGTCGCTGCGCTACGAGGCACAGAGCCTGAACACGCTGAAGTTCTTCGATGGCGCGACCACGCCCGCCGGCTTCGAGCTGCGGATGCAGATCGGCCCGAGCTACGACGTCGTCTTCTGGCCCGACAGCACCACGATCCCGCCCTACTACTCGAGCTGGACCGTCAGCGGTAGCGCCGATGGCTGGGCGGTCGTGCTGCCCGCCGAGGCGTCGCTCATCCGGGTGCGCGGTCGCCTGCGTCAGGGCAGTGCTGCCTCGCTCTCCTGTGCCGCCGGCGCCGTCGGGGGGCCGAGCTGCGCCGACGGCTGCAGCGGTCTACCCGGCGTCGCCGTGCAGCTCGAGGACGCCGCGGGCAGGATCCGCAGCAGCCGCGTGGTCACCGACGCCGACGGCGCCTTCGAGCTGCGCGTCGATCCCAACGCCGGCCCGGTGCGCCTGGTTCTGCAACCCGGTGCCGGGTCGGGCACCGGACCCCGCGGTCGGCTCGCGCAGGCCATCGATCTCGACCTGCTCCGCAAGCAGGACAAGAAGCAGCACGACCTCGGCGACCTCGTGGTCTACGACGCCGCCCAGCTCTCGGCGCGTCCCGTCTACGTCGTCGATGGCGCCGGCGCGGCGGTGGCCGGCGCCCAGGTCTCGGTGCGCGTGGAGCTCCAGAGCGTGCTGCGCTGCAACCCCGGCAACGACGACGCCAAGCTCGTGCCCCTGTTCGAGAATCTGCGCGTGGAATGGAGCGGCCTGACCGGCGCCGACGGTTCGGTCGCGCCGAGCCTGCCGCCGGGCAAAGCCAAGGTCCGCGTCGTACCGCCGATGCAACACGATGTCGGCGCGACCGTCGCGCAATTCGACGCCGCCGCTCAGGCCGATTGGACGGTGCCCTGCCCCGATCGCCGGCTCTTCGTGGGGACGCTGGTCGACATCACCCAGACGCCGATCGAGCAGGCACGCGTTCGCCTGGAGCGGCTCGCCTCGGAGACCGCCGGCGACGACACCTCCAGCGCGATCGCCTGGGTCGAGACCGACGCCGCCGGCGCCTTCGCGGTGCGGGCCGACCCGGGTCGCTACGCCGTCGTCGTCGAGCCGCCCGAGGGTAGCGGCCTCGCTCGAGCGGTGCTGAAGGTGATCGAGGTCGCCCCGGAGCACGATCCCGTGCCGCAGACCTTGGTGCTGCCGGCCCCCTCGGTGCTGAGCGGTCGCGTGCTCGACGCCGAGGGCAACCCCGCCGCACAGGTGCTCGTCGACGTGTTCGCGCAGCAGGTCAGCAGTCTGGTCGCGCTCGGTGGTGGTCCCGGTGGCGGCCAAGGCGCCCGACAGCCGGGCATGAGCGATGGCGAGGCGGCACTGCTGACCTTCGAGACGCACCGACTCGGCAGCACAACCACCGGGCTCGACGGTCGATTCGAAGTCCTGATCGTCGCCAGTCAGCTCGTTGCCCCTTGACGCGACCGCGCGCCGACCCTTACCTGCAGCCCTCGCCGGCGCGATCGGGCACCGGCGCCCCCCGCAGGGAGTCCCAGACATGCACAAGGTCGTCATCATCGGCAGCGGCCCCGCCGGCCTGACCGCCGCCATCTACGCCGCCCGCGCCAACCTCGAACCCATCGTCCTCGAAGGTGGCTTCCTGCCCTCGGGCGACCTGATGACACCCGGTGGCCAGCTGATGATTACCAGCGAGGTCGAGAATTTCCCGGGTTTCCCCGAGGGCGTCACCGGCCCCGAACTGGTCGAGCGTTGCCGTGCGCAGGCCCAACGCTTCGGCAGCAAGCACCTCGACGCGGTCTGTGAGGACGTCGATTTCTCGGGCTTTCCGCTCAAGCTCAAGGTCGACGGCGAGTGGATGGAGACCGCGACGGTCATCATCGCGACCGGCGCCAACGCCCGTTGGCTCGGCCTGGACTCGGAGACCAAGTACCAGAACCGCGGCGTCTCGGCGTGCGCGACCTGCGACGGCGCCTTCTTCAAGGAGCAAGAGCTGATCGTGGTCGGCGGCGGCGACTCGGCGATGGAAGAGGCGGTGTTCCTGACCCGCTACGCCAGCAAGGTCACGCTCGTGCACCGCCGCGACGAGTTCCGCGCCTCGAAGATCATGGCCGATCGCGCGATTGGCCATCCGAAGATCGAGGTCGAGTGGAACCGCGAGGTCGCTGAAGTGCTCGGCGACGGTCAGCGCGTCACCGGCGTCCGTCTCGCGTCGACCGTGGGCGAGCCCGACAAGGAGATCGCCTGTGGCGGCGTCTTCGTCGCCATCGGCCACACGCCCAACACCAAGGTCTTCGCCGGTCACCTCGACCTGCGCGACGACGGCTACCTCAAGGTCGAGGGCATGACGGGCACCCGCGTGCCCGGCGTCTTCGTCGCCGGCGACTGCGTCGATTCGCGCTATCGCCAGGCGATCACCGCCGCCGGCATGGGCTGCATGGCCGCGCTCGACGCCGAGAAGCTGATCGAGGCCTACGAGTCCGAGGGTAAGCTCGCACACTGAGCCGACGCCCCGCGGCGGACGCGATCGTTCAGAGGTCGACCAGCCGCAGACTGGCTCCCTGCATCGGGAAGAAGCCGCCACCGACGCGCCGGAATCGCTCCAGGCCGTCGGTGGCGAGCAATTCCACGCCGCCGCCCGTCCCCGCTGCAGCCTCGGGAAAGCGGCCGGCCAACTCGTCGGCGATGGCCTCGGCGGAGTCGACCAGCGTGACCTCGTGGCCGAGGCGCGCCTGCAAGAAGGCCGAGAGTGCGGGCTTGAAGACCGGGTAGTGGGTGCAACCGAGGACGAGCGCGTCGATGCGCGCGACGGCGTCGTCGGCGAGCCACGGGGCGAGGTAGGTGTCCAGGGCGGCGTCGACCAGGGCGCCGGCGAAGAAGCCCTCCTCGGCGAGACCGACCAGCAGCGGCGTGGCGCGGCCGTGGACCACGGTGCCGGGGCGCAGCGCGTCGATGGCGAAGGTGTAGGCGCCCGAGGCGATGGTGCGCTCGGTGCCGATGACGCCGATATGGCCGCTGCGACTCGCCGCGACGGCGCGGCGAGCGCCCGGGCCGATCACGCCGAGCACCGGCACGCCGGCCTGCTCCTCGAGCGCGGGGAGCGCGCACGAGCTCGCGGTGTTGCAGGCCACGACCAGGGCGTCCGCGCCGTCTTCACCGAGCAGCGCGCGCGCGGCCTGCAGCGCATAGCGGGTGACGGTCTCGGCGCTCTTGGTGCCGTAGGGCAGCCGCGCGGTATCGCCGAGGTAGCGCAGATCGGCGCCGGGCAGGCGGGCGCGGACGCTGCGTGCCACGGTGAGGCCGCCGATGCCGGAGTCGAAGATCGCGATGAGGGGACGGTCGTGTCGTCGCATCGGCGCAGTCTCCGGAGCAGTCCCTGTGCGGTCAAGGGGAATGCTGGCCGCGGCCGGCGTCGGTCGCTATGCTCGGACAGCGTCCAGCTCGGCGCCGGAGGTCCGCATGTCCCTGCATCGATGGTGCTCGCGCCGGGGCTCCGCGTCCGGCGTGCTGGCCCTGCTCGTGCCGCTGCTGCTCGCCGGCCCGGCCGCGGCGTTCACGATCCTGACCACCGGCAGCGGTCAACCCAAGCTCTGGCACAAGAGCAAGCTGGTCTACCAGACGATCTACGACAAGGCTGCGCCCGAGCCCGCCGCGTCCGAAGGCGCCGAGCTCGGCGGCCGAATCGACGTCGCGATGGCGCCGTGGTCCGACGTCGAATGCGACAAGGACGGCACCAAGCGTCCGATCGGCGTCAGCTTCGAGATGAGCGGCCCCGCGATCGCCGCGTCCTGCCCGAGCAGCGACACCATGATGGGCTGCGCCGGCGGTCACGGCGTGGTCCGCGTCGTCGCGGAAGAGAAGGACTGGACCGTCTCGGACTTCACCGTCGGCTACACCGTCCTCGCCAGCAAGGGCGATACCGGCGAGAACATCCGCTTCGTGCTCTACATCAACGACGGCACCTACGACTTCTGCGATACCAGCTGCGACGGCACCAACTTCGACATCCGCACGGTCGTGCTGCACGAGGCCGGCCACGTGCTCGGCCTGGATCACAGCTCGCTCTCCTCGGCGGTCATGGCTGACGGGCGGACCCCGGGCGAGATCTTGCGCACCCCGCAGGACGACGACATCGCGGGCATCTGCTCGCTCTACCCGATCGACCGGGGCGACGACGACGGCGGCGGTCTGTGCAGCGCCGGTCGGTCGGGTGCGCCGACGCCGCTCTTCGCGCTGCTCGCCCTCGCGGCGGGGACGCTGTTGCTCGTCCGCGGGCGTCGGCGGCAGCTCTGGCTGCTCGGCGCGTGCGTGGTGGTGGCGCTGCCGACGTCGGCGCGCGCCTTCACGCTGGCGACCTCACCGAGCGGCGCGCATCAGCGCTGGTCCTCGGCCACGATCGCCTGGGACATCGACGAGACCGGCTTGACGGCGCAGGGCGTCGACAAGGCCAGCACCGAGGCGGCGCTGCAAGCGGCCTTTTCGACCTGGGAGGCCGTGCAATGCGGCCTGTGCCACGATCCGAACGGAGTCTCCTGCGAGCCCGTGGCCTGCGCCGAGCACGCGCTCGGCTTGCAGTTCGTGTTCGACGGCTGGAAGCCTCCCCGGGCGCCGGGCTTGGGCTGCGCGGTGCAGTGGGAAGGCAGCGCCTGCTCGGGTACGCCGGACGGCAATCAGGTCCTGTTCGTCTACGACCAAGCGCAGTGGCCGGTGGCGTCGCACGTGATCGCGCTGACGCTGGTCGCGGCCGACAACAAGAGCGGGCTCATCGGCGACGCCGACATCCTGGTCAACACCGCGCACAAAACCTTCTGCGTTGCCCCGGACTGCGCCATCGGCCGCTACGACCTGCAGAACACCGTGACCCACGAGGTCGGCCACCTGCTCGGCCTGGACCACTCGTTGGTCTCCGAGGCGACGATGTTCGGCGGCGCGCCACCGCAGGAGACCAGCAAGCGCGACCTGGACCCTGACGACGTGGCCGGGGTCTGCACCGCTTACCGGATGATCTGGACCGAAGCGGGCTGCCCACCCGCGACGACCGAGGAGTGCTGCACCGCCGCGCCCGGCACCAGCTCGGGCACGGCGCGCACCGCCGGTGCGTCGGCGGTGGCCTTGGTGGCGGTGGCGGCGCTCGCGATCGGACTGCAGCGCCGGCTCGGCTGACGCGTCGGGCCGCGTTGCGGGCACGGAGCGATTGACAAGGTCGATGCCGTGGTCGACAAGCGCGGCATGCGGATCGACGTCGTCCAAGGCCCGAATCTGAACTTGCTGGGCCAGCGCCAGCCCGAGCACTACGGCAGCGCCACCCTCGAGCAGATCCACGCGGCCATGGAGCGGCTCGCCGCCAGCCTCTCGACCCCCGAAGACCCGTTGCAGTTGAGCTTCTTCCAGTCCAACCACGAAGGCGCGCTGATCGATCGGATCCAGCACATGGCGCCCGGGGTGGACGCTTTCATCCTCAACGCAGCCGGGTATACTCACACCAGCGTCGCCCTGCGTGACGCACTGATCGCGTCCGGGCGGCCTGTGGTGGAAGTCCACCTCAGCAACGTCCATGCGCGTGAGCCGTTCCGACATCGCTCGCTCGTCGCCGACATCGCGAAGGGCAGCATCGTCGGTCTCGGCGCACGCGGTTACCTGCTCGCGCTGCGAGCACTTCATGACGAGCTGCGCGGCGCGCCGCTCGATGCCTGACCGTTCGAGGATTCGATGTACGATACCAGTCAGTTCCGCAAGAGCCTGAAGATCGAGATCGACGACGTTCCGTGGCTCATCGTCGACTTCCAGCACGTCAAGCCGGGCAAGGGCAGCGCCATCGTGCGCACCCGCCTGAAGAACATGATCACCGGCCAGGTGGTCGACAAGACCTTCCGCTCCGGCGACAAGGTCGGCGTGCCGGATCTGGAGGAGTTCGAGGCGACCTTCCTCTACCACGACGGCGAGATGTACCACTTCATGAATCAGGCCTCGTTCGAGCAGATCGCGCTCGACGAGGGCGCGGTCAGCGACGCGAAGAACTATCTCGTCGAGCAGCTGCCCGTGAGCCTGTTGATGTTCCGCGGCCGCGCCATCGGCATCGACTTGCCGAACTTCATCGTCGCCGACATCACCTACTGCGAGCCCGCCGTCGCCGGCAACACCTCGCAGGGCGCGACCAAGGGCGTGACGATCTCGACCGGCTACGTGGTCCAGGTGCCGCTCTACATCACCGAGAGCGATCGGCTGAAGATCGACACGCGCACCGGCGAGTACGTCGAGCGCGTCAAGGAGTAGCGCCCGCTCCGAGCGCGGCGCGAAGGGGTCTCCGTGGCCAGTCAGGTGGTGCAGAACCCTGCCAACAACCGAGCCGCCCGGCGGAAGAAATTCGCCGAGACGGTTGCGATCATCAAGGAAGATCCGCACGACGTGCGGGCCCGCCTGTCGGTGATCGAGCTGTTGCAGGAAGAGGGTCGCACCGACGAAGCCGTCGAGGAGATGATGCGTGTGGCGGCGGTCTACGCCCGCCGCGGTGTGCCGATCAAGGCCGTCGCAGTGATGCGGACCGCGGTCAAGCTTCGCCCCGAGAGCGCCGATGTGCGGATGGCCTACGGCGAGGTCTTCGAGAAGCTGAAGATGGTCGACGACGCGGCGCGGGAGTTCCGCGCGGCGTGGGATCTCTTCCTCGCCCAGGGCAACCTCGGCGGCTGTCTCGACGCGCTCGGTCACCTGCTGCAGCTCGATTCCGCGTTCGTGCCCGGGCACGTCGTCTTCGCCGAGGCGCTCGGCCGCTCCGGTCGCCCCGAACAGGCCGCCGAAGTGTTCCGTCGTCTCGCGGACCATCTGCTCTCGCTCGGTGCGACCGACGATTGGGAGAAGGTGGCCGAGCGGGCCGTGTTCTTCGACCCGTCGGACGTGACCCTCGCCCACGATCTCGCGCTGCACTACGTCCGAACGGGCCGCCACGCGGCGGCCCTCGGCAAGCTGATCGTCTGCTTCGAGGCCGAGCCGAACGACGGCGAGTTGACCGAGCTCATCGTCGAGGTGCTCGAGGCGCTCGGCCAGCCCGAGCGGGCCGCGGCCTTGTTGCGCGTCCAGATCGGACGCTACCGCCGCGCCGGCCTGGGGAAGGAAGCACAGGCGGCGCTCGAGCGGCTCGCGGGCTTGGACCCGGACGATGTCGAGGCGCGCGCGGCGGTCGGCGCCGACGCTGGTGCGGTCGCCGCCGATACGGTCATCGCGCTCACCGCCGAGTCCGGCATCCTGCCCGGCTCGGTGGTCGACGACGAGGACGACGAGCCCGGTTTTGGCAGCGGCTCCACGCCGAGTCGCAGCGGAGTGCACGCGGCGACCCCAGCGCCGCCTCCGGTGCCCTCGGCGAGCCCTCCGCCGGTGCCCTCTGCGGGTCCGCCGCCGGTGCCGAGTGACGACGAGGCTCCGCCCTTGCCCGTCTCGGCCTACGACGATGACCGCGGCAGCGCCTTCGAGTCGCAGAGTTTCCCGATCGATGCGCCGGATTTCGGGCACGGCACGGCCGCGCGCGCGGCTGCGCCGGATGCGCCTCCCCGCAAGCGTGCGGACCTCGCCTCGACGGCGAACGAGCGCCCGAACATGCGTCGCACGGTCTCGCGACCGACGCTGACCCGGATGGCTTCGCCGGGGCGGCAGCCGGCGCCCTCGGGAGCGACCGAAGCGCTGGATGCGACTGCCCCGCTGATCCCGATCCCCGAGCGTTCGGCGCCGCGCCTGCCGGTGCGCCAGCGCCCGCAGTCGAGCGGGCTCGTCGTGGGCGGGGCGGACGAAGCCGAGGTCGGCTTCGACGGGCCCGAGTCCGACCGCACGATTATCGATCCCTCGGTGCTCGCTGCCGTGCGCACGCTCGGTGAGGCACCGTCGCTGACGATGCCCCCGACCCGCGCGACCGAGCCGCAGCTCGACCCGCCGGTCGACCCACGCGCCTCCCGCCCGTTGCTCAACGCGCGCCGCCGCAGCAACAATCTGCCGCGGCCCAGGTTGGTGCGTAGCAGCACCACGAGCGGCGCCGAGCCGGCCGGCCGGAGCGTCAGCAACGATCTGAAGACCCTGGATTTCTTCATCGAGCGTGGGTTCTACGAATCGGCGGTGGCCCTGTTCGCCGAGCTCGAGCGTCGCCACCCCAACAGCGAGGAGCTGCGCGTACGCAGCGCCCGAATTGCCGCGATGGCGCGTCGATGAAGCGGGAGTTCGCGGCGTTGACGCCCCCTCCGATCGAGGCCGGGTCGCCCTCCGAGTTGACGCGCCGCGAGGAGCAACTCGCCGAAGCCGAGCTCGAGGCCGCGCTCGCCGACGCGCGCCTGCGTGGTCGGGAGGCCGGGCTCGAGGTCCAGCGTCAGGCGCTCGAGGCGCGTGCGGGCTGGATCGACAACGTCGCCGATGTCCTCGACCGCTTTCACCAACAGCACGGCGCCGATCTCGCGCCGAGCGAGCATTTGACCGGCCTCGGCGCCGGCGCGGCCCGGCAGGAGGCCGATCTCGACGCCTACGTGCGACGCAGTTCCACGCTGATGTTGGCCCGCGCGGCGATGATCGCCACGCGAGAGGAGTTGCTCGCACGTCGACGCGCGCAACAGCAGGGTCGTAGCCGCGAGATCGACGAACTCGAAGCCGCGCTCGTCCGCGTGGAAGTGCGGCTTGCAGCCCGGGAGCGCCTGCTGCTCGCGGCCGTGCGCGAGCAGGAAGCCTTGGCGGGGCAGGTCGGTGCGCCGGCGCCGACCTTGCCGCCGCGGCCGGGCCACGGGGCGCATCTGGCGGCGCATCGCCACATGTCGACCGAGCCGATGACCCCGGCCGAGGCGCTGCAACTCGACGAACAAGCGATCCGCGTCGCCCGTCGCGCGTCCGGGGTCCACCGGGCGCCTCCGGTCCTCGACGTGCACGGCCGAGAGCCGGTGCGGACGGTCGCCCCCTCGCTGCGGATCGGCAAGGAGTTGCTCGCGCGCGGCGATCTCGAGATCGATCCGGGCGGAAAGACGCTGCTCGCCTCGCTGTTCGCTCCGCCGGCGTCGGGCGGCAGCGTCGAGCTCCGCGGCAAGAGCGGCTCCGACGATTTCGTGCTCACCGCCGTTGTGCGCCGCGTCATCCCGAGCACCGACGGCGATCCCGCAGCGGTCGTGCTCGCCCCCTCGGGCTGGACGCAGCACGATTGGGATCGTCTGCAGTCGCTGCTGCACGTCTTGGGCTGAACGTGCTCCGCGCCCGGCGCGCTCAAACGTCGACGTCGAGCGTCGGCAGCGCCAGCGCGACCTCACCGAAGAGCACCTGCACCAACGCCGCGAGGTCCTCGGGTAGCGGACTGTGGAAGCGCATCGCTGCGCCCGTGCGCGGGTGTCGGAAGCCGAGCGCGTAGGCGTGCAGCGCCTGTCGCTCCAGGCGAGCGAGCGCGGCGATCTCTTGCACCGTGTTCGGCGTGCGTGGGTGGTTGCGGACGCCGCCGTAGAGCGCGTCGCCGGCAATGGGATGGCCGCGCTCGGCCAGATGCATTCGGATTTGATGCGTCCGGCCGGTCTCCAGGGTCGCGACCACCAAGCTCGCCAACGCCGAGCGCGCCAACACCCGCAAGTGCGTCACTGCGTGCCGAACGCCGTCGCCCGCCGGCACCTTGCCGGTGAATCGGCGACGATCGCGCGGGTGCCGGCTGTGCCCCGTCTCGACCGTCAGCGCGTCGGCCGTGATCTTGCCGAGGGCCACGGCGACGTAGCGGCGCTCGATATCGTGGCGCGAGAAATCGGCCGAGAGCGCCGCGTGCGCCTTGGGCGTCTTGGCCACCACCAGCAAGCCCGAGGTGTCCTTGTCGATGCGGTGAACCAGGCCCGGCCGCTCCGGCGCACCGACCTCGCCGGTCTCGGGAAGGTGCGCAAGCAGCGCGTTGACCAACGTCTCGTCGGGATGCCCGGCGCCCGGGTGCACCACCAGCCCCGGAGGCTTGTCGAGCACGAGCAGATCGTCGTCCTCGTGCAGGATGCTGAGCTCGGCCTCGTGCCAGGGCTGCAGATCGCTCGGCGGCAGCGGCTCGACGACGACCGAGACCTGCCAACCCCGCTGCACGCGCAACGCGGGCTTGAGCCGCCGGGCTGCGACGCCCTCGATGTCGACGCGGTTGGCGGCGATATGTTGCGCGGCGCGAGCGCGCGACAGCGCCGACACTCGCGTCGAGAGCAGCGCGTCCAGGCGCATCCCGTCCTCGGCCGGCTCGACGCGCAGTTCGATGCGTTCGCCGTCCATCAGCGCTTGCGGGCAGCCTTGGCCATGCGGTTCACACGGTCGATCAGGTTCTGCAGGTGCTTGCGGGCGTCCTCGTCGGTCGCGGCCAGCTTCTGCTTGCCGAGCTCGGCGAGCAGCGCGCCCTCCTGCGCCGGATCGACGTCCATCGCCACCCCGGTCTCGTGCCAGGCCCGCTTCCAATCGCCGGCGCGGACCAGCGCCAGGGCGTAGTCGCGCTTCAGCCCGCCGTCGCTGCGGCCTGCCAGCGCGGCGGCGGCAGCGTAGGCCTTGGCGGCCTCGGCATGATTGCCGGAGCGCGTCCAGGCGTCGGCGACGTTGCGCCAACCGGCCAGCCGCGCCTGATGCACACGGCGGGCGTCGGCGGCGCGTCGCGCGGCACCGCCCGGGCGACCGTCGTCGATCCGAGCGGCCTTGACGTTGTGCACCTTGAACGTGCGGACCTTGGCGACGTCCGCCCAGCGTCCGCGCGACTCGTAGGCACGCTCCATATTGTCGAGGAATTGGGCGTTGTGGCGGTGGCGCTCCAGGAAGGGCTCGAGCGCCGCGATCGTGTCGTCGAAGCGAGCGTGACTGTTCAGCCAGCGCGCGCGGGTGTTGAGCGCGTAGGCCTCGTCGGGTTTGAGCGCGAGCGCGGCGTCGAGTGCCTGCTGCATCTTCGCCTCGTCCCGCGCCTTCTGTGCGAAGAGCGCGAGGTTCACCCAGGCGTTGAGCAGGTTCGGGTACAGGCGCAGCGAGCGCTCGATCGCGTCGATGGCCTTGGGCATGTCGCCGAGGGAGTTGTGGCACAGCCCCTCGATGAAGTGGTTCTGGAAGTCGTCGGGGTTGATCGCGATGGCGCGTTGGATCTCGATGAGCGCCGCGCCGGCTTGGCCCCGTTTCTGTTTGCTGCGCGCGAAGGTGAAGCCCTTCTCGGCCTCGAGCAGGCGGTCGTTCTCCCAATGCACGAAGCCGACGCTCACGACCGCGGCGGCGACCAGCGCCACCAGCGCGCCACCCTGCAGCGGGCGTGGCGTGGGCATCCGCGTCGACGCCGTGGTCTCGTCGCCGGTGTCCTCGGGCTTTGCGGGTGGGTAGGCCTGCTCGTGCTTGCGTCGCACGAAGGCGTACGCCGCGCCGATGACGCCGATATGGACCAAGAAGAAGAAGGTCGGTGCCGGCAGCTGGAACGGGAACGAGAGCAGCGCGTCGCCGCAGATCGCGACCAAGCCGGCGACCGAAGAGAGCGAGCCGAGCGCCATCCAGGCGACGTCGTCACGCGGCTGCAGGCGCGGCCGTCGGCTGAGCGCCAGCGTCTTCATCGAGAGCCACATCGACATCAAGATCAGCGCCATGAAGCTGGCGAAGCCCTGGATGCCGTACTCGCTCCACAGCTGCAGGAAGTCGTTGTGCGCGCGCGTCGGCTGCTTGGCGATCGAGAAGTGGTCGTTGTCCTCGCGCTGCGTCACGTACTGCGGGAAGAGCACGCGCCAGTTGCCGGCGCCGCCGCCGGTCGGCTTGGCCTTGATCGCCTCCCAGGTCGAGGCCCACATCATTCGGCGCATCGCCCAATGCGAGTCCTCGGTGTCGCCGATGGTGCTGACCAACTCCATCATACCCATCTTGCGTTTGCGGTCGCCGACGCCCTCGTCGAAGCGGGCCGAGAAGCCGGCGTCGACCAGCATCGCGCTCGCCAGCGCGATCGCGACCACACCCGAGGTGCCCAGGCCCAGGACCAGCGGGGCGACCGGTCGGCGCGTCTCGGCCGAGAGGGTCGCCTGCTCGTCGGCGTCGTCGCGATCGACGGCGCGGTGGCGCAGCACACCGATCGCGTACAGCCCGATGGCGATCATCAGGCCGAGCGCCGCGCCGCCCCAGGCCGAGCGTGTCACCGAGAGGCGCAGGTAGTAGAGCAACAGGAAGAGCAGCACGTTGCCGCCGCCGCCGAGCAACAGCGCGCGCTGGACCTCGTTGCGGCGCCACCAGCGCAGGCTCATCGCGAGCAGCACGTACGCGCCAGGCATCACGCTCACGATCAGCTGTGCCGCCATGTTGCGGTTGCCGAAGGTCGAGCCCGGCGCGTTGATGCCGACCCAGCGGCGCGCGTCGGGCGGCAGCAGCCCTTCGATATTGTGGTGCTGCGCGATGCCGAAGAGCGCGACCTGCAGGCCGCCGAGCAACATGCCGCCGACGACGTAGAGCAACTGCCGCGGCGTCCGCACCGTCGCCACCGTCAGCAGACCGACCACCACGGCAGCGGCCCAGCGGAAGGCGTCCATCTTCGCGAAGATCGAGAGCACGCCGCCGGTCTCGTCCGGGGCGACGGCGACGCCGATGCCGACCGACGCCATCAGGCCCAGCATCGGCCAGCGCAGCGGGGTGTTCTGCAGTCCCAGCGGGCGCTTCAGCAAGGCCATCAGCGCCACCGCAGCGAGCATCCACGCTGCACCGACGGTCATCGCGAAGGTCTTGGGCAGCTGATAGAGGTCGCGGATTCCGACCTCGACCAAGCGTGGCAGCAGGGTCGCCGTCAGGCCGAGCACGATCGCGGGCAGATCGTCGACCAGCGCCCCCTCGTCCTGGCGGGCGGTGGTCGGCGCGACGACCCGGATCGGCTCGGGTGCCGGCGTCGTCGGGGCGTCGAAGGTGGGCTTGATACGGTTCTTGCGTGCCACGTGGCTCTCCAGAGATGTCCGCGCGCGGGCGTCGGGGTGCGAGAGGATACGCGCTGCGACGGTTTTTTCGCCAGAGCCCGATAATAGAGGAGGGAGCAGCGGGGAGGGGCCCGCGAGGAGCGCCATGATCCAGGTCCAGACCCCTTCGACGGGAGCCGACGAGCTCGTCGGTCGGCTCGACGCCGCCATCGCCCTGACCCTCACCGCGCGTCGCAGCGCGACCGCCGACGTGGCCGACGGGCTCGCCCTCTGTGGCGACCTGCTCGGCCTCTGCGCCCGCGATCGCGCCGCCTACGAGGCCTTGGTCCGCGATCGCCGGCCCGCGATCGGGCTGTGGCTCTGGCGCCTCGCGCTGGCCGTCGCCGCCGCCGGCTGGCCCGCCCACGGCCTCGGGCTGCTCGATGCGTTGCCCGGCGTGTTGGTCGACGGTGCTGCGCGCGAGGTGATCGCGCAGGCGTTCTACCCCGCCGTCGAGCCCACGCCCCTGCAGGCGGTCGGAGGTGCGCGATGAGCGGTCCGCATCTACGCTTGTTGTTGCGAGATCGCTCGGGCTGGCGCCCGCTGCCGCTGCACACCCGCCTGCGCCTGTTCGGCGCCGGGCCCGAGCTCGCGACCCTGGCCGAAACCGATCTCCCTCTGGCCGACGCGCCGGCGGGGAGTTGGCTTCGGCTGCGGCGGGAGGGCGACGCGCTCCTCGCGGTCGGGGCCGGCGCGCTGCACGTCGGCCAGCCGCCGCTCGACGGCCGGCCTCGCCTGCTCGGCGTCGGCGACGTCTTGCGTCTCGGCGCGGTCGCCATCGTCGTCTTGGAGGCCGACGTCGCCGAGAGCGACGTGCACGCGTCGGACGCCGAAGCCCGCCTGATCGGCGCCGAACAGGCCCGCAGTGGCAGCCCGGCGGTGTGGACGGCGTGGGGTGAGCTGCTGCTGGCGGCCGGCACCGATTGGCCGCTGCTGCTGCTCGGCGAGTCCGGCACCGGCAAGGAGCTCGCGGCGCGCCTGGTGCATCGCGCCTCCCCCCGGCGCGACGGGCCGTGGGTCGCGATCTCGGCTGCTGCGCTGCCGCCCGGCACCTTGCACGCCGAGCTCTTCGGAGCGCGTCGCGGGGCGTACACCGGCAGCGTCGGCGATCGCGAAGGCGCGTTCGGTCGGGCCGACGGCGGCACCCTGCTCATCGACGAGGTCGGTGAGCTCGACGCCGTCGCCCAAGCCGCGCTGCTGCGGGTGCTCGAGAGCGGCGAGATCACGCCACTCGGCGGCGAGACCCGTCGGGTCGACGTGCGCGTGGTCGCCGCGACGCATCGCGATCTGGCAGCCATGGTCGAGGCCGGTCGGTTCCGCCTCGACCTGTACCACCGCCTCGCCGTCGCCGCCGCCACCCTGCCGCCGCTACGCGAGCGTGGAGACGACGCCATCGCCCTCCTCGAACGCGGGCTCGGTCGGCCGCTCGACGCCGCCGGACGGGCCGTGGTCCGCGCGCACGATTGGCCCGGAAACCTGCGTGAGCTCCGAAACGTCGGCCGCCGCGTCGCGCTCTCGATCGCCGATGGCGAGCCGACGGCGGCCGATGTCGCCGCGTCGATCGCGGCCGGGGCGATCCGTGCCCGCGTCGCGGCGGCGTCGCAGCCCCGCCTCTCGACCGCCGATCGCAGACGCCGCGTC
Source organism: Pseudomonadota bacterium (assembly GCA_041163625.1). Classification (GTDB taxonomy): domain Bacteria; phylum Myxococcota_A; class UBA9042; order UBA9042; family UBA9042; genus JACKFC01. The sequence continues at coordinate 15,983 of JBEARB010000118.1, forward strand.
GCCGAGGCGATCTCGCTGCACGGCTCGACCGCCGCGGCCTGCCGCGCGAGCGGGCTGTCGCGCGCGAGCTTCTATCGTCTGCTGCGCGAGCTGCGTGAAGCCGGCGACGTATCCGTCGCCGGGCCGGTCGACGGAGGCTCCACGCTGCGACTCGCGGCTTGAGGCGGGCGCAATTCTTGACGGTCGCGGGCGTGGCGAGAGCATCGGAGTCGGCTGCCCGCGGCCGCCGGACGCGGGCCCCTCACCGGAGCGTCCCATGCATCCCCGTCGTCTCGTTCGCCTCCCCTCTGTCTTCGCCTTGCTGATCGTCGTGGTCGGCTCGCTCGGCGTCGCCTCCACGGCGTCGGCCGCCGACGTCGTCGCCGGCGCCGACGACGCCTTTGCCGCCCCGCCCGTCTCGGTGATCGGCGCGCAGACGCTCGCCGCCGGGGAGCGCGCTCTGGTCGTCTCGGCCGGCGTGCCCGACGTCGAGGTCGGCATGCTCTGGGGCACCGGCTCGATGACCGACGTGCTCGGGCGCGTGCGGCTGCAATACGGCCGCGGCGTGCGCTTCGGAGGCGGTGGCGTGACCGTCGGCGCGACCCTGCGCATGCGGCTCGCCTCGTTCTCGGGCTGGAACCTCGCCCTGACCAGCGACCCCGAGTTGATGCTGCACCTGTACGGCGACCAGCACCCGCTGACCAACAAGGCGTCGACCGTCGCGCTCGGAGTGACGCCCCTGTCCGGCGGCTTCGTGATCGACCGGATGCTGCTGCCCGAAGTGCGGCTCTGCGTCGGTGTGCAGACCGGAGTCGGCTTCTTCGTCTCGCCCGAGACCGTGTTGGCGGTGCCGCTGACGGCGGGCATCGGCGTCGAGTCCCTGCTGAGCGAGTCGACGTGGCTCTTCACGCGCATCGACACCGGCCTGGACCTCTACGGTCCTGGTGGGGTGGCCGGCAGCCGCGCCTACCTGCGCGCGCGCATCGGTCTCGCTTTTCTATAGATATCATGCAGTTCGATTGGTCCGGGCGATCGCGGCCGCCGCGGAATGTCACCGCAGCGCGGGGTGACATTCCTGGCACACCTAAATAAATGCTATGGAATCAGCAGGTTCTAGATCTGCCCGGTTTATATCGCGCATCGGATGCGTGGTAAGTGACAAGCATGTCGGTACCGGTGGATCCGAAGATCGGCGTGTGCTCGTAGATCCCGCGAGATCTTGGGGAAGATCTGACATCGTGATCACGGCTCGAGTTGGCACGGCACATGCATCATGAAGAGGCACGAAGGATCGCTCGATCCCTCCTGTTGCTTGCGTACTTGATCGGGTCAATCGCGCGCGGGGCTCCGGTGCCAAAGGAGCTCCGCGCGTCGTTTTTGGGCCCGCGTTGACTTGTGGGGTCGCGGTGGTATGACTCGCGCCCCCGGACGGGGGGCGCCGGAGATCAACGTGCAGCGACACCCACTTGCCATCCTCGCGGACCCGGAGAGCCTCGAGCGTTTCGAGCCCTCGTCCGCGGATCGCCGTTGGCGCTGGGGCACGATCTTCGCCTTCTTCGCGCTCTACCTCTGGAACTGCGGCAGCTTCGGCCTGTGGGATCCGTGGGAGACGCACTACGGCGAAGTCGCCCGCAACATGCTCGAGAGCTACGATTGGGTGAACCCGTGGTGGGGGTACCGACAGAAGATCGGCTCCGAGCCCGTCGCCGGCAGTTGGTTCTACTCCAAGCCGATCTGGATCTTCTGGTCCGAGGTGACCTTCCTGAAGCTGATCGGCCTGTCGGACTGGGCGTTTCGCCTGCCGATGGCCTTGATCGGCGCGTCGTCGGTCGCCGCGCTCTACCTCGCCGTCGAGCGCGCGCTCTCGCGCCGACACGCCTTCTGGGCGGCGACGGTGGTGGGTCTCTCGCCCTTCATCTACATGGTCAGCCGGCAGGCCCAGACCGACATGCCCTTCGTCGCCACGATGACGATCGGCCTGTCGTTCTTCATCGCCGCGGTCTTCGGCCGCCGGGAAGATCTCGACGATCGCGCATTCCTCGGCCGCGTCGGGCTGTTCTGCGCCTTCTTCTTCGCGAACCTGGGCCCACAGCTGGCCATCGTCGCGACCGACTTGGTCGATCCGAACGCCGGCGCCGGGCTCTCGGGCGGTGCGGCCTTCGCCGCGCGCGTGCAGCAGAACGGCGTCTGGCACTTGTTCTTCTATGTGCCGCCGGCGCTGGCGGTGCTCGCGTCGGTGCTGGTGCCGATCTGGCGCGCTCGCGGCAGCTGGGACCTCGCCTTCAAGGACCGCACGCTGCGCCGGATGCTGCTGCTCTGCTTCTACATGATGCTGGCGCAGGCGAGCTACGCGAAGGGCCTGCTCGGCTTCATGCTGCCCGGCGCGATCTTGTTCATCTGGCTGCTGGTCACGACGCATTGGCGCGTGCTCGGGCGTGTCGAGCTCCTGCGCGGCATCCCGCTCTTCCTGGTCACGGCGCTGCCCTGGTACGTGGCGATGTTCTGCCGCCACGGCCGCGCGTACTACGATCGCTTCTTCATCCACGACCACTTCAACCGCGTCGGCTCGGGTGTGCACCAGATCGACCACGGCACCTTCGAGCACTTCATCGAGTGGCTGGGCTACGGCTTGTTCCCGTGGACGGCGCTGGTGCCGATGGCGTTGGTGGCGGTCGCGCGGCCGCGCAAGGTGACGACAAGCGGCACCGACTCGGTGCACGCGCAGGCGATGCGGCAGTTCGTCTTCGTCTGGTTCGCCGTCGCCTTCGCGGTGTTCACCATCAGCTCGACCAAGTTCCACCACTACATCCTGCCTGCGGCGCCGGCGCTCGGCCTGCTCGTCGCCTTCTACCTGATCGAGCTCGAGCGCCTGCCCGCGCACATCCGTCGGCTGCACCTGCTGCTCGCCGTCGGCGTCGGCGCGGTGCTGTTGGTCGACATCGCCGTCGAGCCGCAGAGCCTGCGGCAGATGTTCACCTACAAATACGACCGCCCGCTGCCCGAGAACCTGCCCTACGATTGGAACAGCCTGGTCGAGTGGCGCTCGGACGCGCTGCCGAAGCTGCACTGGAGCGAGACCGATTTCGCGCGCCACGTCGGCCCGACCACGGCGTCGCTGCTGCAGGTGCCCGCGTTCCGCTACGAGCGCTTCGTGCCGTGGGTCGGCGGCTTGGCGATCGCGCTGCTGCTGCTCGGCTTGTCCCGCCGCGGGCTGACGGCGATGCGCGTCGGTGTCGCTTCGGTCGCCGCGCTCTTCGCCTTCTGGGCGCTCAACGTCTACATGCCGCTGCTGACCCCGAGTTGGAGCCAGCGCTACAACTTCGAGGCCTACTACGGCGACTGCACGCCGCTCGAGCAGCCGCCCGAGATCATCGAGGCGTACACCCCGCTGGTGCGGCGCGCGGGCCTGGATTTCGTCGCCGACTTCTTCGACAGCAAGCCCAAGCGCGTCTGCCGCGAGGACATCATCTCGTGGCTGATCACGTGGCGCGGCGAGACCTTCTACTCGAACAACGAGATTCGCCCAATCAACAAGGAAGCGACGCAGTTCGAGCCGTATCTGCGCGAATCCAACAAGGGCAAACCCTTCTATGTGCTGATGGAGCGCGGCCGGAACGGCGGTTTCGTCGGCAAGCTGCGCTCGGCGAGCCGCAAGCTGCGGGATCGTGGCGAGGACGGTTGGAAGGACATCCGCAATTGGAACTGCGAGTTGATCAACAACGACTCGGCGTTCTTCGTGGTCTCGAAATGCCTGCCCGAGCGCGACGGCGACCCGCCGGCGGCGCCCGCAGCGGCTCGCAAGCCGCCGACCGGTCCGGAAGCGGGGCGGTTGTTGAAACAGTTGCGTGGGATGCGCCCGGCCCCGGCCGCTGCGCCTTGACGCGGGGCCAGGGAGGGCCTTCCGTTGTCAGGGTCGGCGCGCGCGGCTACGCTCGTGAACCAGCGTGAAACAAGCTCGCTGAGGACTCCCCGGTGGTGATTTGAGCAGCGACAACGACAAGCCAGGACCGGTGCCGGCGCCGCCGCCGCAGGGCCACGCGCAGTTGCCCTCGCGCTTGCGTGGCGAGCAGCGTCGCACCCGCGACAAGACGCAATTCGGCGTGTCGGCCGAAGGCGGCAACGAGGCTGATCATCGGCCGACGGTGCCGCAGTTCGGCGCGACCGGCTCGAGTCATCGTCACCACGACACGCTCTCGTACGCCGCCGACGACGAGGCCGCCGTCCCGAGCCAGCCCGGGGTCGGTCTGGACGAGCTGCTCGCGCGAGGCCCTCGCGAAGGCGACGACGCCATCGCCCGCATCAAGGGCATCGCCGCGGCGCTCGAGGAGCGCCACGCCAAGGGCTTCGGCCACGGCGGGCTGACGCCGCACCACGTCCGCTACGTGCCGGACGATTCGGGTGAGCTGGTGCTCGTCGACATGGCCGACGCCAAGGTCTCCGAGCTCTACGAAGCCCGCTACGAGGCACCCGAGCTCAGCGGCGCGCTGCAGACGCGCACGGTGCAGCCGACCCGGGCCGACGTCTATGCGCTCGGCGCGATCTTCTTCGAGATGGTCTGCGGCCGCCCGCTCTACGAGGCGCCGAGCGCCAAGGAGCTGCGCCAGAAGCACGCACGCGCCGCGGTGCCGGGCGCTCGCCAGGCCAATCCGGACGCCGATCTGCCGCCCTCGGTGGAGTTGGTGATGCAGAAGGCGCTGAAGAAGCGCCCCGGTGACCGCCACCCCGACGCGGCGGCCTTCATCGCCGACCTGATCTCCGCCAACGCCGACGACGATCGCGGCACTGTGCACCTCTCGGTCGAAGAGGCCGGCTTCCTCAAGGACATCCTCGAGGCCAAGACGCAATCGGAGCGGACCAAGCAAGAGGTCGAGGAAGAGAAGCGTCGCGTCGAGGAGGAGAAGCGCCGGGCCGCGGCCGAGGC
>JBEARB010000119.1:0-6250 GCA_041163625.1 Pseudomonadota bacterium
CGATGCACTTCGACTTGGCCAACCAGCTCTTCGGGGCGATCTGGCAGGCCGGCGGCTTGAACCTCACCCTCGACGGCGCGGCGCTCGCCGGCTTGGACCTCAGCTCCTACGGCGTGGGCAAGCTCGAAGTTGCGGTCGACATGCTCACGCCGCCGCTGCTCTCGGACTGCACCCCGGGCGGCAAGGCTCAGTTGCAGCTCGCCGACGTTCAGCTCGACGTGAAAACCACGCTCGGCGGCAAGCCGGTCGTGGTGCGGGCGTACATTTCCGCCGCCGCGGACGTGCAGGCGAGCAAGGTCGACGGCCTCGAGGGCCCCGAGCTGGGCATGGACGTCCTCGGCATCGGCACCCTCGAGGTCGACGTCGATCAGGTTCTGGTCGACGGTGTGCAGGCTCCCGAAGGTACGGTCGGCTTCTTCGAGAAGCTGATGCCCTTCGTCACGCAGATGCTCGTCGCGGCGCTGCAGGGCACGCTGGCGTCGTTCCCGCTGCCGGAGCTCGACCTCTCCGCGATGGCGACGTCGATCCCGGTGGGGACCGTCCTCGCGCTCGATATCCAGAAGGTCGGTAGCCGTCCGGGTCACGTCCAGGCCGGTGGCGGGGTCGCGAAATGAGCGCGATCCCGGCGTCTGTGCAACCGCCCGAGGCCGCGCCACAACCCAGCCGCGCCCAGCGCTTCTGGATCGGGCTGCGCTCGTGGATCTTCACCTTCTTGATCGCGATCGGCGTCTTCCTGACCGCGACCACCTTCGTTGGTGGTCCGGTCGAGAACGGCGCGGCCGTGAACTACGAGGTCGTCGACCTGCAGGGCGAGACGATTCGATCCGAGGCGCTGCGCGGCAAGACCGTCGTCGTCTACGTCTGGGCGACGTGGTGCACGGCATGCAAGCTCACGACGCCGACGGTCGACCGCTTCGCCGCCGGCCACCCCGACGTCGTCGTGCTCGGCGTTGCGGCGGACGAGCCCGAGGCCGTCCGCGCTGCGGTGGCGGCGGATCCGCGTGCGTTCCGTGTCATCCCCGATGGGACGGCGCTCGCGCAGCAGCTCGGCGTACGGGCCTTCCCGACCACCATCGTACTCGGGCCCGAAGGCCGTGTGACCTGGAACCGTCAGGGCGTGCTCCTGCCGGGCGAACTCGAGCTGCGGACGCGTTGACGACCGGCCTCGCGGAGGCCGGCTGCTCGCAGCTCAGGCGCCGCGGCGACGAACCAGGACCGACCGCGTGATCTCGACGACCTTCTCGGGCGTGCGCGCCTCGCGGGCCTTGTCGCGCTCGGCGGTGAACAGGTCCGCACCTGCGGCGATGAGGGCCTCCGGGCGGGCATTCTTCACGCCGACGACGCGCAGATCGACTGCGCCGACGTGGTCCGAGAGCGGACGCACGGCGAGCACCTGGGTGGCCGCGAAGATGGTGTCGCCCGCGAGGATCGGCGCGGGATGCGCGCCGTCGCTCCAGCGCTCCTCCCACAGGACGTGACCACCGAGGTCGATGCTCGACTGCGTCAGCGTCCACGCCAGCACGAGGCCGCCGTAGACCACGCGGTCCTTCTTGAAGCTCTCGGTCTGGCAGTAGACGTTGTCCCAGTGGAGCGGGTGGCTGTTGCGGCAGATGGCCGAGAGACGCATGTGCTCGCTGTCGCCCACGGTCCGGCCGTTGGCGTGGGCGAACACCGCGCCGGGCTCGAAATCCTCGAAGCAGCCGAAGAGCGGCGGACGGAAGAGATCGCGACCCGGCGGCACCTCGCTTAGGCGCGCGGTGAACGGCCGGCTGGGCAGGGCGCCGAGCCACTCGTCACCGGTCGAGACGCCTCCGGGCACGGCGGGGCGGCTGCCGAGGCTGCCGCCGCGGATCAGCGCCTTGCGCTCGAAGTCGAGGACGCGGTGGCCGTCGTCGTCGACCAAGACGGTGTGCACGTGCACGACGCCCTTGTCGCCACTCGACGACGGCTTGGTCTCGACGACGCGAGACGCGCCGCGGATGGTCCCGCCGATCTCGAGCGGTTTGGGGAAATCGACCCGGACATAGGCAAGATGGGCGATCGCCTGCTGCGAGGTGTCGTGGACCGAAAACGACAGCCCGAGGTTGAGCAAAAGATGCGGTGGGACCGGTCGACGCCCGAGACCGAGGGCGTGTGCCGCGCGGTCCGAGCTCCACAGCGGCGTCGCGTCGATGAAGCTCGACATGTACGGACCGACGATCGACTCGTCGACGGTGACCTCGAAGGGGTGCAGGTACGTCTCACCGGCGACGAAGTCGTCGAGCTGGCGGCCGTAGTCGAAGCGGTGCGATGCGGACATGGGGAAACCTCTCGGGCAGGGCGGAAGGCGAATCTCTCGGCGCCGGGTCAGGGCCGTGACCGGTCAGGGGGCGGCCACCGTCGCAGCCGGCGCGCCGTGCTGACACGCCTGCAAGGCGTGGCTCGCGGCGCGTCGCTCCAGCATCGCCCAGGCCGCGAGCAGGAGCGCGACGAAGGCGACGCCACAGGCAGCGACGGTCACCGCCTGCCAGCGGCGCAGTTCAGCCCCTTGCTGCTTGCCGAGCTCGACCTGCATCAGCAGCGCGTCGCGCTCGGCGGCCGAACCCAGTCGACGGGTGAAATTGTCGCGCGGGCCGACATACGTGTCGGTCCCCGGCGCCCAATTCCCCTCTTGGCCGGGCGGCGGCTGCGCGGGGCGCGGCGCGGCGGCCGCCGTCGGCACGGGAGCCGGAGCGGGGGCGGGCGCAGGTGCTGCGCTGCTGTTCTGCCGCGGCGACAGGCGCGGGCGTGCGCGATGCAGCCCGGAATCGCGTCGGATCGGGGCGGACTCGGCGCGGGCGGCGGTGCGGACGATCGGCAGCGACACGGCCGCCTGGCCCGCATCGCTGGTTCCGACGCCGGCGATGGTCGAGCCCGCGATATCGCTGGCGTCTTCTTCGGGCAGCGCGTCCATCGACGCCGTGGCTTTGGTCTCCGAGCGCGGTAGCACCGCCGCGGAGACCTCCGGGTCGTCCGCGATGGTCGGCGCCTCGGTGGCGGCAGCGAAGCTCGGCACCTTGGCGGGCGTGTGGAGCACGTCCGCCATCCGGGTCGCCTCGGGCATCGACTCCTGTTCGGGGACCGCAGCCTCGCCGACGCCCATCTCGGTGCGCCGCCGTTCGCGACGCCGAACTGCGCCAGGTTCCGGGGCCGCCGGCGCATCCACCGACGTCTGGTCACGGCCGAACAGCGCACGCCAGCGCTCGGACTGTCCCGCCGGCAACCATTCCTCGAAGCCCTTGCACCAGACGAGCTGGTCGGCGGCCACCTCGCCCGCGCCGATCGCGGCCTCGAGCTCTGACTCGGCGAGCTTGCGGTAGCTCCCGTCCGGCGCGGCCACGAACCAGCGCGGCTCGTCTGCCGGCGCTGGCGACGGTGCGGCTACGGGCTCTTCGCCCGGCACCTGCACCACGATCCGCTGCCCGCAATGTCGGCATCCGAACTGCACGCGACGCCCGGGCGAGAGCTTCTCCGCAGGGAGCGTGTAGCCGGCGTGACAATGGCTGCAGCGAACGTGCATCGAGCCCCTCCTCGCGGGCTCGGCTAGCGTCGAACGCCCGTCCACGGCGCGTCAAGTCGGGCGCCGTCACGAAGCGCCGAACCTAGGCGTGGACGCCCCGTCCAGCCAACTCGCGAGCCACCCGCGGCCCGGGAAAGCTCAATCGTTCGAACGAGGGGCAGGGGGCAAACGGGTCCAGGCGATCCCGGCGCGCTTGGCGGCGGCGTCGATCTCGGTCGTGCCCTTGCCGTCGGACACGTCGGCGTTGCCGAACTCGACGACGGCGACGATCCCGGCGCGCTGGACCAACTCGACCAGCGCCAGGTCGCGGACCGTGCCCGTCACGACGAGGACCGCGCCGGCAGCGTGCTTGCGCGACTTGCCGACGGCAATTTGCATCGCGTCGGCCAGGTGGGGCTGGCCACCCGAGACGGCGAGCGTGCCCTCACCGCTGACGACGGCGGCGCCGTGCCCGTCGAGCCCGGGGAGGGCCGAGATGCCGAGGCGCGCAGCGTCGGCCCAATCTCCGGCCTGTTCGCAGCGCGCGAGCCGATCGTCCGCGATCGAGGCGACGAACGGGCCGAACGCGTCGCTGCCGAGCCGGTGGCTCGGCGCAGGCGCACGGACCTCGAGTACGATGCAGCGCTTGCCCCGCTCGGTGAGCAGCGCCGATGCCTCCTCTTGGAAGCCGGCGGCCACGACGTGCTGAAGCGGCGCGAGCGGCTCGCTTTCGGCGATCACGCGCGCGGCGGTCAGATCGAGTTCGCAGCCGGCGAGCAACACGCCGTGCTGGACCGCGCGTGGATCGACGCCGACGGCGCGCAGGATGGCGCGGGTGGCAGTGCGCTGCAGTCGCACCACCGCGCAGGGCATCGCAGCGCGAGCCGTCGCCACGCCCGGCTCGCCGAGCGCCCGCAGGGCCTCAAACGCCGCGGCGGTGTCGGTCACCACCCACGCGGGCACCTCGACGCCCTCGAGGTCACGGAGCGCAAACGCCGCACCGAGCGCATCCGGACCGACGATGCGGGTGCGAGCGGCGTCCGGCAGTGGGTCGGGAAGCTCGAGGACCGGGCCGACGTGGGCACGCATTCGGGGCGCTGCCGTCAGGGTGCGGTTCGGCATGTCGTCGAAGAGGTCGGTCTCGTGGGCACCCGAGGCATGTCGACGCGACGCCGGGGCGAGAGCCGTCTCGTCCTCTGGCGCGTACCCACCGGAGGCCGGCCGGTGGGCGCCAGACTCGATGCGGTGGCCGGCCGAGGGGCTCCGGTGCGGCGCCGGTACGGCGGGCGCGTCGGCTGCCTCGAAGTCGAGCGCCCAGGCGACGAAGCGCCGAAAGGCGGCGAGGTGGACGTGCGCGCGGCGAACCAACTCGCGCCGGGCCGCTTCGTCCAGGGTGTCGTGACCGTGGGCGCGAATGGCGTCCGCCGCGTGGGCGAAGTCGACGACCGGCAGCGTCACCGCGTGGTGCAGGATCGCCGCCTCGAGCAGCGCGGCCTCGGCGATGTAGGGGCCCCGTCGCAGGTGCTCCGCCGCTCCCGCGGCGTCCTCGGGCTCGAGTTCCGGTGACAGGTCTTTGGGCTGCATCGGCAGCTGGACCGCGACCACATCGATCGCGTGGACTTTGTCGCGGGCGAGCTGCTCCGCCTCGCTTACGTCGTCGCGTCGTCCGACGATGCCCGCAAAGAGCCGAGCCTGGAGCATCTCGACGCGGCCGCCGAGCATCACCCGTTGGCCGCTCAGCATGTCGATCGGCGCCAGCATCACGCCCGCACGGGCGAGCAACATGCCGGTACGAGCCGCCGCGTAGGGTCGGAAGCCCGCCGCCCGCAGCGCCTCGACCACCGCGGACGCCGCCGCGGCGTCGGAGGTCGCGACAATCGCGTTGCGCGCCACCTAGCGCTCTTCGCGGCGCACGTCGGCGCCCGCATCGATGGCGCGCGCCTCGACCGCGAAGTCTTCCTGCTGGAGCTTGTCCAGGCCGGCGACCTCGACCTGGCGGATGCGCTCACGCGTCAGGTTCATGATCGTGCCGACTTCTTCGAGCGTGATGCCGCCGCGCTCAGCGATGTCGAGCGCGCAGGTGTGCGGCATCTCCCAGACCTCGAGGTCGGGGAAGTTGATCTTGATCGACCCCGTCGCCGGGTTGACGTCGAGGTAGAGGTGGTAGCGGCACGACACGAACGGGCAGGGGCGCACGCCCTCCGCGCACTCCGATCGCGTGCGTGGTCGGCGATAGTCCATGTCGTCGGCGAGCGAGATGCCCTCGTCGATCTCCTTCCGCGTCAGGCGACGCGCCGGGATCGTCCGCGGGCGGGCACCGCGGGGCTGGGTGTTGTCGGTACGGGGCTGCTTCCTCATGGCGTGGCTCGACACGGTAGACTCCGTCAGGTCAGGCGGGTTGAGTGGGCCGAGATGGCCGAAACGCGAGTATTCACTTGCGCGTCGGCCCTTCGCGGACCGCGGGTGGCTGGCAACTCGGAGCATGGAGGGGCGGGGATCTCTTGACAACCGTCCACCGCAAATTTTTCTTCCACGCGGTCCCGCCCGAGCGAGCTCCGACCTGTGAACAGGCTGTGGATGGAAGCTCGGAATAATTTATTAATACTGAGAAAAAGTGGTTTCCACAGGGGTCGTCGTCGGGCGCGCCGGGCCCGACGCGATCTGGGCTGGCAGCGATGATCATCGAGGCGGACGCAGACTCGATGGTGGTGCGTGGGCGGCTCGTAATAGGCT
>JBEARB010000120.1:0-59668 GCA_041163625.1 Pseudomonadota bacterium
TGCTCCAGCCCATCACCGCCATCCGCTTCGGATCGGCGATGCCTTGCGCGATCAGGTGATCGACGCCACTGCGGATATCCGCGACGTCGCGGTCGTTCTTGTGGCCGATGAGCTCGGTGAGGAAGGCGTCGCCGTAGCCGGTCGAGCCGCGGTAGTTCGGCGAGAGCAGCGCCCAGCCGCGCGCGGCGAGCAACGTACGACCGTAAATCCAGTAGCGCAGTTCGAGCTTGGTGGCCGAGGTCGGGCCGCCGTGCAGCTCCACGACCAGCGGCAGCGGTCCCTGGGACTTGTCGTAGCCGGGCGGCAGCTCGAGGATGCCCTCGACCTCGCGCCCGTCCTTGCTCTTCCAACGCACGGCCGAGATCTGCGGCAGCTTCCAGCCGTCGACTTGCGGATTCTGCCGCGTGATGCGGCGCGCGGTCTTGCCGCCCTTGGCCGGCATCAGGAAGACGTCGGGCGTGTGGTCGACGTCGCTCTGCACCACGGCGAGGCTCTTGCCGTCCCGCGAGAAGGCGAACGCCGAGACGCTGCCGCTGGCCGTATCGGTCAGACGCGAAGTGGCGCCGACCTTGCCGCCGCGTACCGCCGCCACGCAGAACACCGCGTCACGCGCCCGATGGGTGCCGCGCGTACAGACATCGCGGCTGCCCGGTCGGACCAGCACCGGACCCTCGACCGTGAATTCCTGATGACGCGCCAGGCGATGGGTGTGCAGGACCTTGGTGCCGTCGAGCTCGACCGCGATGGTCTCGGCGGGGTAGCCGTCGAATCCGACGGTGAAGGCGAGCAGACCGCTGTCGGCGCTGAAGGTCGGGTTCTCGAGCCAGCCGAAGGGCGAGGGAGCCTGCTTGCGCCAGACATCGTCCGGCAGCGTCGTCAGCTGCGGCTTGGCCGGATCGTGGGTCGCCGTCAGGTCGAGCAACTCGACCTTGGACCAGCCTTCGTTGTCGATCAGTCGACGCGAGGGGACGGTGATCATCGCCACCCGGGTCGCGTCCGGCGAGACGCTGAACGCGCGCACGAACGCGGGCAGATCGGCGACCTTGACCAACCGCCAGGTCTCCAGGTCCAGGCGCCAGAGGGTGGTCCATTTGCGCACACCCCGCCCGTACTCGAGCTTGTGTTTCTTCCGCAGACCGTCGAAGCCGTCGGGATCTTGGTGGTCGCGGCCGGTCGTGTAGTAGAGCGCGCGACCATCGGCGGCGAGCTCCCAGCCCTCGACCCCCTCTGGTGAGCGCGTCAGCACTTGCTTGCCGCTGCCGTCCGGGCGCATCCGCCACACCTGCTTGCGCCCCTTGGACAGCGCCGGCGAGCCGCTGCCCTTGCGCGTGCTGCTCCACACGATCCACTGCGAATCGGCCGAAAACGTGGGATCGGCGTCGAGCGCGGCGTCGAAGGTCAAGCGGGTCGCGGCACCGCCGCGGCTGTCGGCGGTCCAGAGATCCGCGTTGCGCGTGGGCAGCTCGTCCTCCCAGCGCAGCTCGCTCCACACCACGCGCCGGCTGTCAGGCGAGACCGCCACCTGCCAGACGTGCGCGAGCGTGAAGTAGTCGTCGACGGTGATGTCGTGCGTCCGCGTCGGCGCGGCGGCGGCCACGGCGGGGGCGACCGCGATACACGCGGAGAGCGCCAGCCAGCCGACCAGGCGGCCCAGTTTCGAGGTGGTCGTCGTCATCGAGGCTCCGGTTTGGCTGGGGAACAGAGGTCGCGCTCGTAGTCTTCGTCGCGACGGTCGCGGTCGAGCTGCCAGCCGCTCGGATCGACGGCGTGCAACGTCGCGAGGTCGACATCGGCCAAGACCAGCCCAGCGAGTTCGCGCGAACACGAGACCGGGCCCTCCGGGCCCATCACGTGGCTCTGCCCGAAGAAAGGCTGATTCCAGGGCGCTTCTTCGCCCAGCCGATTGCTGACGCCGAGGAAGATGCGGTGGCGGACGGCGTCGACCTCGGATTCGCGCCACCACATCCGCTCGCTCTTGGCGCCGAAGGTCACCGCGGGGCAGAGCACCAGCTCGGCGCCGTTGCGCGCGAGGGCGCGATGCACGCCGTCGAAGTGGCGGTCGTAGCAGATGCTCACGCCGATGCGTCCCTTGGCGGTCGCGAACACGGGCAGCAGCGGGTGACGCGAGACGTTGCGCTCGGGCCGCCAGATCGGTCCCGGCTCCCCCGGCGCGCGGTAGTAGAACGCCTCGGAGAAGGTCGCCTGTTCGTTGGTCCCGTCAGGCACGTGCAGCTTGCGGTAGCAGCCGAGCCGGGTGCCGTCGGCGTCGATGACCACCGCGGTATCGTGCCGCTCACCCGTCCGCGGGCAGCGCTCGTAGATGGGCGCGACGACCACCACGCCGGCGCGCGCCGCGGCGGCGGCGAAAGCCAGCACGCTCGGTCCGTCGTGCGCGTCTTCGGCCATCTCGCGCCAGAACGCCTGCACGCTGAGCGCGAAATAGGGCCCAGTGCAGAACTCGGAGAGCAGGACGACGTCTGCGCCGGCGCCGGCCGCGGCTTCGATGAGGGCGACATTGTGGGCCACGTTGGCGTCGCGGATCGCGTCGAGGTGATCGGCCAGCGTCGGCAGCGCCTCGATGCGCTCGGGCATCGCCGCGTAGGCGTTGCGCGTCTCGGTCATCGCGAGCCGCAGCGGTCGCGCGTCGCTCATGCGGCCTCCTCGGCCAGCTCGACGGCGACGTCGGTCAGGACCTGCGCGCCGAGCACGAGGTGCTCGGCCTCGGTGTGCTCGCGGACGTTGTGCGACAGCCCCGCCACCGACGGCACGAAGATCATCCCCGCCGGCGAGACCCGGCCGAGGATCTGTGCGTCGTGGCCGGCGCCCGAGACCATGCGCCGCACGCGTCGACCGGTGCCGGCGCAGTGGCCCGCGATGCGCTCGACGACGCCGGCGTCGAAGCGGAAGGGATCGAACCACGCCATCGACTCACGCTCGACCCGCACGCCCTCGGCCTCGGCGATGCGCCGGATCTCGGCGTCGAGCTCGTCGCGCGCGGCCACGAGCGCGTCGCGGTCGACGTTGCGCAGGTCGATGGTCATCTCCGCGCGTCGCGGCACCACGTTGACGAGCTCCGGCTCGAGCCGCAGCACACCGACTGTCGCCACCATCTCGCCGGGATAGCGCGCCGGTAGCTCGCGCACCAAGGCACCGACCCGCATCGCGACGTAGCCGGCGTCGCGGCGCATCGCCATCGGCGTCGTGCCGGCGTGGTTGCTGGTGCCGTGGAAGGTGTAGCGCTGCCAGCAGATGCCCTGTACCGCCTCGACCACGCCGAGATCGAAGCCCTCGCGGTCGAGGACCGGACCTTGCTCGATGTGGAGCTCCAGGAAGGCATACGGTCGCGGACCGGGCACCGCGGCGTCACCGAAGCAGCCGCTGGCTGCGCCGGCGTCGCCGACTCGGACGCCCTCGGCGTCGCGCGAATCCATCGCCGCGGCGAGGTCGAGATCGCCGACGTAGACCAAGCTGCCCATCATGTCCGGGGCGAAGCGGGCGCCTTCCTCGTTCGCGAAGGCGCCGACCTCGATCGCGCGCAGCGGCCGCAGCCCCGCGTCGCGCAGCGCGGCGACGACCTCGAGGCCGGCGAGCACGCCGAGGTTGCCGTCGTAACGACCGCCGGTGCGCACCGTGTCGATATGGCTCCCCATCATCACCGCGGGCAGGGTCGGGTCCCGGCCCTCGAAGCGGCCGATGACGTTGCCGATGGCGTCGATGCGAACGTCCATCTCGAGCATTCGCATCCGGGAGGCGAGCCAGCGGCGACCGGTCGCGTCCTCCTCGGAGTACGCGAGCCGGCAGCAGCCGCCACCGTCGATGGCGCCCATTTGAGCCAGCATGTCGAGGCTGCCGAGCAAGCGCTCGGCGTCGATGGCGACGCGCAACGCGACCTCCCGAAGCGGCGGCGCGAGGTTCTTGCGGCGCCGACAGCGCAGCAGGATGCCGCGTCCGCTCGCTCGCGCAAGTTGCGGCCGCGTGCACCCAAGCGACTCAGTCGTCGAACGTCAGGCGAAATGCCGCGAGCGCGCCTTCGAACGCCTGCACCGTCAGGACGCCCGCCACGAAATCGATGATGTGCTCCGAACTCGTTGCGGATCAGGGCATCGGAAGAAATGGACCTCGGCGTCCGGACTCATTGCCAGGTACCCTTGCGGCGGTTGCGACGGCGCATCGGCTGCAGCGGCAGGCTGCGACGGCGCTCACCGGTCGCGGCCCAGATCGCACCGGCGACCGCGGGTGCCGTCGGCACCAAGCCGATCTCGCCGACGCCCTTGACGCCGTGCGCGCCGATCGGGTCGGCGACCTCGACCGCGACGACCTCGATCTCGGGCGTCTCGTGCGCCATCAGCACCCCGCAATCCTTGATGCGGGTGCTCACGGGCCAGCCGTCCTCGTCGCAGGGCAGGTCCTCGCGCAGCGCGTAGCCCAAGCCCATGTGCACCGAGCCCTGAATCTGGCCCTCGAACAGCGTCGGGTTCACCACGCGGCCGGCGTCGTGCGCGGCGACGACGCGGCGGATCGAGCCATCGGCGTCGGCGATCGCGACCTGCGCGGCGTATGCGTAGCTGTAGTGCGTCTTCACCGGCCCGGGCGCACCCGGCGCCGTCGTCCAATCGCAGATCCAGAAGCCGGGGTAGCGACGCCCGACCAGCGCGCCGAGCCCTCCTTCGCGCTCCAGATCCGCCTTGAGCGAGCGGCCGGCGTCGGCGATGGCCAGGCCGAGCAGGCTCGTCGCGCGGCTCGCCGTCGTCATCCCCGTCACGACCTGATGGCGGCTGTCGACGACGACCCGCATCACCGCCGCCGGCAATCCGGTCTCCTCACAGGTGAACTGCACGGCCATGGTGTCGGCGCCCTGCCCCATGTCGGTCCAGCCGTGGCGGATCTCGACGTGGTCGGCCGAGCGCACGACCAACTCGACGCGGCCCTCGTCGGGCTTGCCGTTGCCGATGCCAGTGTTCTTGATGCCGGCCGCGATGCCGGCGAACTCGGCCGCCTCGAACGCCGGACGCACCGCCTCGAGACACGCGCGCACGCCGACCCCGCCCTCGAGGACCTGGCCGGTCGCGGTCTGCCGGCCCTCGGTGAGCGCGTTGTCCCAGCGCATCTGCCAGCGATCGAAGCCGCCCAGCTCGCAGAGCTCGTCGATCGCCGACTCCATCGCGAAGTTGGCCTGGTTGGCGCCGAAGCCGCGGAACGCGCCGCAGGGCACGTTGTTCGTGTAGACCGTCACCGCTTCCACATCGACGTTGTCGACGTGATAGGCGCCGGTCGAGTGTCCCGCCGCGCGCTCGAGCACCTTCATGCCGACCGAGGCGTAGGCGCCGGTGTCGCCGACCATGCGCGCGCGCACCGCGAGCAGGCGGCCGTTCGCGTCACAGGCGACGGTGTAGTCCATGGTGATCGGATGCCGCTTGGGGTGCAGCCGGATCGACTCGTCGCGGGTCAGCTCGATCCGCACGGGCGCGCCGCAGGTCCGCGCCGCCAGCGCGGTGTGGCCCTGCACCGAGAGGTCCTCCTTGCCGCCGAAGCCGCCGCCGTTGGGCACCAGCACGACCTCGACGTCGGCCTCTTGCAAGCCCAGCAGCTTGGCGATCTGCGTCCGGTCGGAGTAGATGCCTTGGCTCTGCGACCAGATCCGCACGCCGGTCTCGGTCGGCCGCGCGACGCAGCACTCCGGCTCGAGGTAGGCGTGCTCGATGCGCTGGGTCTGATAGCGCTGCTGCACGACGTGCGCCGCGCCCGCGAGGGCCGCGTCGACGTCTCCGCGGACGAAGGCGCAGCGGTCCAGGACGTTGCCGCCCTCGTGCACCGCCGGCGCATCGGGCGCCATCGCCGCCATCATGTCGACGACCGGCGCGAGCACCTCGTAGTCCACGGCGACAGCGGCGGCGGCGGCGCGGGCGGCGTCCCGGCTGTCGGCGACGACGATGGCGAGCACGTCGCCGACGTAGCGGGTGGTCTCGCCGACCGCCACGAGCAGCGGCCAATCCTGTCGGATCAGGCCGATGGTGCGCTGCCCCGGCACGTCCGCGGCGGTCAGGATGCGCTGCACCCCCGGCATCGCGGCAGCGGCGTCGAGCCGCAGGTCGAGCACGCGCGCCCGCGCGTGCTCCGAGAGGACCAACGCACCGTGCAGCATCCCGTCCATCACCAAGTCGGCGACGAACGCTCGCTGGCCGAGCGCGAGCTCACGCGCATCGAGCTTGCGCAAGCGCGCGCCGACCCCGGCTGGCGCCGCCGCCGCCGGCGAGGAGGGCGCGGCGACCGGAGCGCCTCGCAGGCTCGCACCAGCGGCCTCGATCGCGTCGAGGATCTTCACGTAGCCGGTGCAGCGGCAGATGTGCTTGTCGAGTGCCTTGGCGATGGTCTCGCGGTCGGG
The DNA here is from genome assembly GCA_041163625.1 of Pseudomonadota bacterium. Taxonomy (GTDB): domain Bacteria; phylum Myxococcota_A; class UBA9042; order UBA9042; family UBA9042; genus JACKFC01. Next base: position 6,383 of record JBEARB010000120.1, read on the forward strand.
CGCGGGTTGCTCGGCCAGCAGCGCGGCGGCGCGCACCACGATACCGGGCGTGCAGAAGCCGCATTGCGCGCCACCATGGTCGGCCATGGCGTCGGCGAGCGCGTCGCGGACGCGGCCCTCGATCCCTTCCAGGGTGACGACGTCGGCGCCCTCGGCGCGGCGCATCTTCACCGCGCAGGAGAGCTGCGGACGACCGTCCACCAGCACGCAGCAGGTGCCGCAGTTGGCCTGTGGTGAGCAGCCGACCTTGGCCGCACGCAGGCCGAGATCGTCGCGGATGAAGTCGACGAGCAGGCGTTCACCGTCCCCGTCGAAGTGGCGTGTTTCCCCGTTGACCTTCAGATCCATCGTCCCTACGCCTCCTCGGCCGCTACCGATCGCGCGGCCGAGACGCCCGGCTCGAACTCGAGCAGGCGGGTCAGCACATCGATCGCGCGGTCCAGCGCGTCATCGTCCACGTCCAGGTGCAGCACAGCCCGGAAGGCCGGCCCGTCCCCACGAATCCACACCCCGCGCGCCTCGGCGCGCTCGACCAAGCCCGGCTCGCCGCGCAGCATCGCGCGCCAGATCGGATGCTCGGCGCGCAGCCGAAATCGCACGATGTTGGTGTCGGGCGCGATCACCTTCACGTAGGGCAGTTCGGCCAGCGCGGACGCCAGCAACTCCGCCCGCCGGTGGTCCTCGGCCAACCGCTCGACGTGGTGGTCCAGCGCGTACACGCCGGCCGCCGCGAGCACGCCCGCCTGCCGCATCATCCCGCCGAGCATGCGCCGCATCCGCCGGGCGCGGGCGATGAGCGCGCGAGGACCGACCAAGAGCGAACCGACCGGAGCGCCGAGCCCTTTGCTGAGGCAGACCGAGACGGTGGTGAACGGTGCCGCGAGCTCCCCGAGCGAGCGGCCCGAGGCCACCGAAGCGTTCCACAGGCGTGCGCCGTCGAGGTGCAAGGCGATGCCCTTCCGGCGGCACAGCGCGGCGACCGCGTCGATGTGCAACTGCGGCACGATGCGACCGCCGGCAGCGTTGTGCGGGTTCTCGAAGCAGACCAAGCGCGTCTGTGGCGTGTAGCCGTCCTCTTGCACGCAGAGCGCACGGGCGACGTCCTCGACGTCGAGTGCGCCGTCCTCGGACGGCAGCGCGACCAAGGTCACGCCCGAGAGCGCCGGCGCGGCGCCGGCCTCGTGGTGCACGATATGACAGTCGGCGTGGCAGATGACCGCGTCTCCGGGCTGGGTGTGCAGGCGCAACGCGATCTGGTTCGCCATCGTGCCGGAGGGCACGAAGATCGCCGCTTCCTTCTGCAACAGGCTGGCCACGCGGGCCTCGAGGGCGAGCACCGTCGGGTCGTCGCGGAAGCCGTCGTCGCCGACCTCGGCCTGCGCGATGGCTGCCCGCATCGCAGGGGTCGGGCGGCTCACGGTATCGCTGCGAAGATCGACCACCGGAGCGCTCGGGCGAGCCTCCGACGGCGGGTCCTGCTGCTCGGTCGTCGCCATCGTGCGCCTCCGCGCGGCCCGATCGTCGCGCCAGATTCACGGGTCTCGGGGCGTCACGCGGCCGCTCGGCCACCACCGCTGCGCTTGCGCCCCCCACCGTTGCGCCGTCGAGACTAGCGCGAACGGCGGGGGCTTTCCAAGCCGCGCCGCTTGATCAAGGATGCACGGAGGAGACCACGTCCACGGGGATGCGGTCATGAAAATGCGCCGCCTTGGGAGAGCGCCCGGCATGAAAGACACCTCGCAGAACGGTAAGGCCCCCGTCATCCGCGTCAGCAACTCCTTCACCCGGAACGAGATCCGGATGCTCAAGGAGATCATCGACACGGCGACGACGGCCGATTTCCGCGGCCGCAACCACTTGATGAAATTCATCGAGAACCAGCACTTCTCCCAGCTCTACCGCAAGCTGCACAGCATGCAAGAGAAGGCCGATCGGCTGCACTCCGAGCGCAACGGCGGCAAGCCCACGCGGCGCGGCGGCGCCTAGTCGGTTCGATGCGATCGCGGATGCTCGCGCCGGCGCTCTTCGCCGCGCTGTCTGCATTCGCCTGCACCCGGCCCCCGGCGCCATCGTCGCTCGGAGCCGTGCCCCCGCCGCCGCAGAAGACCGACGTCACCGGCGTCGCATCACGCGGGGCACCGGCGACGGCAAGGCAAGCAGCGGCGACCGAGGGAACGCCCCTCTCGTTCGTCTTCGTCGGAGACACCGGTACCGCCTCGAGCGCCGAGCAACGCGTGGCCGACGCGATCGCGGCGAACTGCCGGGCCGCCGGCTGCGACTTCATGCTGCACCTCGGCGACATCATCTACCCGAACGGCATCGGCAGCGCCGAAGACCCGCTGCTCGCCAGCCACCTCGAGCAGCCCTACGCCAGCCTCGGCGTGCCGATGTTCCTCACCCTCGGCAACCACGACTACCGCGGCTCGCCCGACGCCTGGATCGAGGCGTTCGAACCCGCCGCACGCAAGGCGCGCGGTAGCGCGCTCGACGCCCGCATTCCGGCCCGCTACTACACCTTCCTCTCCGGTGAGGTGCGCTTCGTCGCGCTGGACACCAACCGCCTCGACGCGGCGCAGGGGCGCTGGCTCGACGCGGTGCTGCTGGAAAGTCGGCGCGCGGGCGAGCGCTGGATCGTGGTCTTCGGTCACCATCCGTGGGTCTCCTACGGATGGCACGGCCACGCCAAGCCGGGCGACGCCGCATTCTACGCCCGTCATCTGTGCAATCGCGTCGATTTCTTCCTGACCGGCCACGAGCACGACAAGCAAATCCTGGATCCGCACTGCGGGGTGCACTTGGTCGTCTCGGGCGCGGGCTCGATGCAGCGTCCGGCGCGCCAGGGGCCACGGAGTCGCTTCGCCGTCGACAGTCTCGGCTTCGGCCGCCTCTCGATGCACGGTGATGTCGCCGAGTTGACGCTGCACGGCGCGGACGGCGCGGTCGAGTACCACCGCCGCATCGAGCGCCGACCGGCTGCGCTGGGACGCGAGGCCGACGGACTGTGCGCGGGACGCACCGACGACCCCGACTGCGAGGGGATCGTCTGCGTCGCCGATGACCGCTGCGTCGCAGCGTGCGCCAGCGATCCGGACTGCATGCCGAGCGCGCCGACGCCGTGCCCGTGCGATGCGCACCCGGCGGTCTGCGAGCGCGTCGACGCCACGCACCTGTGCGGCTGCGACGCGGCGTGCACCGCCGGCGTGCCCGCGTGCGTCTCGGACGGCTACTGCGATCGCCGCTGCCCACAGGACGTCGACTGCACCGCTGCGCCCTGATCTGCGGCGGTGGCGCACCCGTCGACACGGTGCTAGCCTCGGAGCCAAGCCGCGGGCTCGCCCGAGCTCCCTCGCCCTCCCGGGAGGCCGCCTTGACCGTCACGCGCCGCCGTGTCTCGACCCGCCGCGCCATCGCGCTCGCGTTCGTCGTCGCCACGCTGTGGGCCGGCACGAGCTTCGCCGACCGCGCCGCCGACATCCGCCGCTTCAACCAGCGCCCGCGCGCTGCGCTCGCCATGCAGATCGCCGAGGGCTACGTCGCCGCAGGCAAGGTCGGCCCGGCAGCGAACTGGTCCGAGCGCGCGCTGGCCCTGCCGGACTCGGACCGCGCGCACGCCCGCGCGCTGCGCCTACTCGAGCAATCGAAGTGGGCGCTCCGCGATGCCGGCTTCGGCGCCGTGTCCGTCACCGTCTCGCCGGAGCGCGCGCAGTTGCGGATCGACGACCAACTCTTCCTGCCGGCACGCGCGCGCTATCGGATCTGGTTGCCGTCCGGCTCGCATCAGCTGCACGTCTCGTTGGCGGGCTTCTCGACCGACGAGCGGGTGCTGTCGGCGCGCGCGGGCGAAGAGCGGACCTACGCGGTCAAGCTCGCCGATACCCGGCCAGCCACGCTCGAGGTTCGGGTCTACCCGGTCACCGCCGAGATCTGGATCGACGGCGCCTACGCCGGCCTCTCCACGCAACGCACCTTCAGCGTCAAGGCCGGTCGCCGCCTGTTCGAGGCGCGCGCCGACGGTTACACCAGCTACACCGACGCCCTGGACCTCGAGCCCAATGGCCGGCGCGTCATCGAGGCGCAGCTCGAGCGGGTCGGTGCGGTCCGGCGCGGCCGCCCGGCAGCCTCCAACGTCGCTCGCGACCTGACACCGCTCGAGCGGGCGAATCGCGGCGAGCGCCATCGCCTGGGTAGCCGTCCGCACGACCGCCTGCGCAGCCGAGACCCACGACCGCACGTCAGCGGCAGCGCCGACGACGCCAAGCCACGGGGTCTCGACGACGATCCCGGCGCGCCGCCACCGCCGAGCCCGCGCGGCGGCGACGCGGGCCCGGAGCCCGAGCGCCCCGACGCGTCCGACGCGCCGGACCCCGAGCACGACGCGCCGGCGGAAGATCCGGGCGCCGGGATCGACGCGGGCGTGAGCCAAGACGTCGGCGGTGGCGGCGACGGCGGCGGTGGCCCTGCCAGCAGCATCCTCAAGGGCGTTATCTGGGCGGGCGCCGGCGCGGCGCTCGTCGGAGCCGGCGTCGGCGTCGCCATCTACGGCGTGACCGCCGCTCAGACCGCCAACGACCTGCGCCTGGGCCACGGCAGCTACACCGACTACTACGACTACGGCGCCACGATGACGTACGCGGGCTACGGCGTGGCCGGGCTCGGCGCCGTCGCGACCGGCGTCGGCATGGTCTACCTCTTCGGCAAGGACGGGCTGTCCCGCAACACCAAGGGGATGCTGCTGCTCGGCGGCGGCGTGGCCGCTGCGGGCGTCGGGGCATTGCTGATGAACACCGCAGCCAGCGTCGCGACGGATGCGGGCGAGCTGCCGCTGCGCGATCCCCGCTACGACGCGACCTTCGACGGCGCCGAAGCGAGTTGGCGTGCCGGCATCATCTCCGCCGGCGTCGGCGGTGTCGCCGCGCTCGCGGGTGCCTACCTGCTGCTGACGCGCAGCTCGGGCGGCACGGTCGCAGGCGATTTCGATCTCCTGCCGACGGTCGGACCGCAGCAACGCGGCGCGGCGTTCCTCCTGCACTTCTGAGCGCCCGGGCGCAGTGCTGCGCTACTCGGGCGCATCGGTCGACGGGTGACGCCCGGAGACCCGCACCAACTCGGCCTGCACGTCCGAGAGACGGGCCTCGATCTGCGCCAGCCGGGGACCGCCGCCGCGCTGCGTGAGGTAATGCACGTACGAGCGCAGACCGCTCAGTTGACGGACCAGATCGCCCATCCGAGCAAACGTCTCGAGCGCCTCGTCGAACGCCTCGGTTGCCTGCCGATCGAGCAGGGTCGAAGAGGCGCCGGACCCGGTCAACGCGCGACTGCCGAGCACACAGCCGCGCACCAGCAGCGCGCGCGCGACGCTGCCGCGGGCGCCGGAATCGCGAGCGACTTCGACGGCCTGCTGGCTGTCGAGATCGGCGGTCTCGAAAGTCTCACGCTCGAGTGAGATGCTCGCCTGCACGCGGAACACGCCCGAGAGCAGCTCGGGATCGTCGATCCGGCGAGCGGTCGGCAACGCATCGACCAGCAGCGCCGCGGCGTCGTGCCAGCGGCCGATGGCGATCAGCGCCTCGGCGTGGTCGATCTCGATCTCCAGCTTGCGAGCGGGATCGCCGAGCTCCTCGGCCATCTCGGCCGCGGCGGTCCACGCCGAGATCGCCGAGCGATAACGGCCGGCCGCGGCGTGCACCTCGCCGAGCACCATCCGCGCCTGGGACACGCCCCAGCGATCGACGATCTGCTCGCCGATCTGTACCGCCTCCTCGGCAGCATCGACCGCGTCGTCGAAATGGCCGCGGGCGACGTGGACCCGTGCGATATGGCACAGCGACCGCGCCAACACGCGTCGGTCTTCGGAGCGCCGCCGCAGGGCGAGCGCCTTGAGGAAGTAGGCCAGCGCCTCGCGCAGCGCGGCCTGCTCGCCGCGCGCGAGGTGGCACAGGCCGAGTTCGTCCATCACGTCGGCGATCCAGCGGTGTTCGCCCGCGACGCGGAAATGCTTGAGCGCACCCTCCAAGAAGCCGAGCGACATGTCGTAGCGCCCCGAGACGCGCGCGACCTGCGCGATCCGCAGCTGCGCCTCACCGCAACGGCGGTCGTCCTCGAGGGTCCGCGCCATGCGCAGCGCTTCGAGCAGCACGGGCTCGGCGTCTGCCACGCGCGAGAGCCGCAAGAGGCCGCCACCGTGCGCGATGCGGAGATCCGAGCCGAGGTCGGCGTCGTCGGCTTCGACCAGGCGCGCACCGTCGCCGAAGAGCTCGACGGCGCGGTGGACCTGACCGACGTCGCGAGCGGCAGTGCCGGCGTGCAGGAAGGCCTCTGCGGCCTGACGCAAGCGACCACCCGCGACGAAGAGCTCGCCGATCCGGGCCCAATCCGCGATCGGATCGGTGCGCGGCCGGATGCTCAGCCATTGCGCGCCGAGGCGGGCGGCGAGACGTCGACGGTCCGGCGTCATCGCGGCGACCAAGAGCGCGGCGTCGCCGGGGCTCTCGAACGCGAACGCGACGTCGGCGTTCTTACGGCCCTCGTCGACGAACCCGATGACCTCGACGGCCTGCAGCTGCATCAGCGCGGCCTTGAGGCGACTGCGATCGCGGTCGCTCATCGCGTCGCTGGCGTCCTTGCGGCTGCCACGCAGGACCGAGAGCACGCCGCCGAACCAGAAGGTGGCACCGAAGATGGCGGCAGCGTCCACGACCTCGCGCAGCTCCGCCGGCAGGCGCGAGAGCCGATCGGGCAGCGCCGACGCGGCCGCGGGGCCCGCCGCCTGGGTGGCCGGAGGCAGGGCGGGCGAGCCGGGCTCGGTCTGCCCGCGCCAGCGCCAGACACCGTCGGCCTGCGCGACGTCACGGGCCGCGACCATGCCGCGGACCAGGTCCAGAATGCGCTCCGGTGAGCCGGCGGCGCGGACCTGCAGCTCGCGCTCGAGGCCGGTGGGCGCGCCCTGCACGCGGCCGAGCACGAAGCGCACCAGACCGAGCGCGTCCTCTTCGCCCAAGGGCGCCAGCTGCACGGCCGTGGCCGGCAGGGCGCGCGGCGGACCACGGCGCGACTCGACCAGCAGCGCCGCAGAGATGCCGCCGAGGGCGTCGGTCAGGCCCCGACAGACCAACGTGGTCTCCTCGACGCCGCCGCGGCTGGCGTCGATCTGCAGCACGAGCGGGCCCGACCGGCCGCGGCTGCGCAGCAGGCTACCCAGGAACTGCACTGCGATCTCGGGCTCCGGATCCACCGGGCGCGTCGAAGAGCGGGCGTCGGCGTCGGGATGCGCGACGCCGACCAGGGGGCCGACGACGGCCATGCATTCGGCGGCGTGTCGCTCGCCGACGAGCTCGGCCGCGCGGGCCGCGAGCTGCTTCCAGGCGTCCGGCCGGCCGAGCAGCGCCTCGCCGTCGAGCAAGGCGAGCAGGATGCGGCCCGTCAGCGTCGGCGGACCGGCCAGCTCCGGCGCGGCGCTGACGGCGAGCCAGAGCACCCCGCGACGCTGCGGGGCGACGGCGCGCTCGAGTTCGCGCAGCAAGCGGCTCTTGCCGAGCCCGGGCGGGCCGTGCAGCCAAGCGACTCGGCAATCCCGCTTGTTCAGTGCGTCGCGCAGCGTGTCGTAGAGGCGCTCGAGCTCGGCGCGCCGACCGAGGAAGGGGATCTGACGCCCCAAGACCGACGTCTCGCGCGGAGCCGCGCGCCGGAACGCATCCCACGTCGAGCGCGAGCGCGTGCGCAGCAGCCCGCCGGCCGCCCCCGTTTCCCGGGTGGCGGCGGCGTCGCCATCGACCTCGGGCAGCGGCGGCGGCGAGGCGACGGGCGGCGCCGGACTCGGCCGCGTGGCGGGCGAGTCGGTCGGCTCGGAGGATGGCCGGGCGGTCGACATGGGGCTCCCTACGGGTCGGGGCGGCGCTTCCGCGCGCGGCACGGGCGATGATAGAAGGCGGCCCGGAGCCCGGCAACCCGCCGTGGCAGAGGAGCCCCATGCAGGATTCTCTCGAGCTCGGTCGATTGCTTGCCGCCTGGGCCGCGCGCTGCGCCAGCGAGGTCGCCGCCGACCGCGTCCGCCGACGCGAGCAGGCGCGGCATCGCGCGGAAGCGGAAGCGCGACTCGGCGATCTGGACGAAGCCCGCGCCTTGGACGACCGCGGTCTCGGCGCCGCGATTCCGTCACGCCTCGATCTCGGCGAGTCGCTCGCGCTCGCCGGCCGCGGCAGCGTGCTCGACGGCGGCGAGCTCAAGCGCGTCGGCATCCTGCTCCGGGCGGGCTGCGAGGTCCGTGACGCGGCCGAGTCGTGGCAGACGATTGCGCCGGGATTGGCGGCGCGCGCGGCGGCCGTGCCCGCGCACGACGACCTGGCGTGGACGCTGATCGAGACCTTCGACGAGAACGACGAGATCCGCGACGACGCCAGCCCGGAGTTGGCCCGCCGCCGCGCCGAGGTGCGCCAGCTCTCGGCCACGATGCGCCGCCGCATCGGCGAGTTGGTGCGCGATACCGACGCCGCCGGGATGCTGCAGGACGACTATTGGACCGTACGGCAGGACCGCTTCGTGCTGCCGGTCAAGGCGCAGGATCGACGCCACGTCGGCGGCATCGTGCACGGCAGCTCGCAGACCGGCTCGACCGTCTACGTCGAGCCCGCGGAGTTGGTCGAGCAGAACAACCGGCTCGCGCTCGCCTTCGAGGCCGTTCGCGCCGAGGAACGTCGGATCTTGGGCTCGCTCTCGGCGCAGGTCGGAGCGGCGGAGGCCGATGCCCGCGCGGTGATCGAAGCGCTGGCGGAGCTCGACCTGCTCTTCGCCGCAGCGCGCCTCGCGCACGAGCTCGCCGCCACCCGCCCGACGCTGCGCGACGACGGGCTGCTGCGCTTGCGCAGGGCGCGCCACCCGCTGCTGGTCCTGGCGGACGTTCCCGTCGTCGCCAACGACATCGAGACGGAAGACGCGCGCTGGCTCGTCGTCAGCGGACCGAACGGCGGCGGCAAGACCGTCACCCTGACGACCGTCGGCATCGCCGCGGCGATGGCGCGCCTGGGCCTGCACATCTGCGCCGGCGAGGGCTCGATGCTGCCGTGGGTCGACGCGATCCACGTCGTCCTCGGCGACGCGCAAGATCTGGGCGCGGGTCTCTCGACCTTCGCCGGTCACCTCGGCCGATTGCGCGACGTGCTGCAAGCCACTCGCGCGGGCGGCCGCCATCTCGTGCTGCTCGACGAGCTCGCCACCGGCACCGAGCCCGCCGCCGGTTCGGCGCTCGCTCGCGCGGTGCTCGAGGCCCTCGCCGACTGCGAGACGGTCGGTCTGTGCACCACACACGACGAGGCGGTGAAGCTGTTGGCCGTGGCCGACGCCCGCTTCGCCAATGCCGCGCTCGAGCTCGACCGGCAGCGGGGAGCGCCGACGTATCGCCTACGGCTCGGCGCGGTGGGCTCGTCGAGCCCACTCGCACTCGCTGGGCGCGTCGGCCTGCCGGACGACGTCCTCGAGCGCGCCGACGCCCTGCTCGGCGGCGCCGGCCAAGACACCCGCCACCTGCTCGAGGAGCTCGAGTCGATGCGGCGCCAACTCGACACCGAGCTGCGACAACAGCAGCACGCCCGACGCCAACTCGAAGAGGCCCGCGAGCGCCTCGACGCGCAGCGCCGGCACGAGCGACACGCCGCCGACAAGCGCGTCGCCGCGGCGGCCGAAGCGGCCCTCGCGCGGATCGAGACGGCGGAAGCCGAGCTCGCGGCGCTGCGGGAGCAGGTGCAACAGGGCGCCGAGCCGGTCGAGAAGCTGTCGCGACGGATCGCGGCCGAGCAGCGCGCGCTGCGTGAGGAGGCCCGAGCCCACGGCGCCGAGCCGACCGAGGGTCCGTCGAGGCCCGAGGTCGACGCGGAGCAGCTCGCCCCTGGCGACGAGGTCTTCCACACCGGGCTCGGTCGCCCGGTCCGGATCCTCTCGATCGACGCTGCCCGCGGCGAGGCCCGCGTGACCGCCGGCGCCCTCGAGCTGCGCTGCAATATCGAACAGCTGCGGGCGACGCGAGGCAACGAGCGCGCCGCCGAGCCGCGACGCCGCGCAAGCGACGATCCGCGTCGTCACGACGTGCGCAGCGCGCCCTCGGCGGCCGCGACCGGTCGCGGCGGCGAGGCGCCGAGCTTCGACGAAGACACGAGCTTGATGCGGACGCCCGATCGGACGGTGGATCTGCGCGGAATGCGGGTGGACGAAGCGATCGCCGCGGTCGACGCCTTCCTCGACGCGTCGGTGATGGCGGCTCGTCAGGGCGTCACGGTCGTGCACGGTGTCGGCACGGGCGCGCTCCGCAAAGCAGTGGAGCAGCACCTGCGGCAACACCCGCAGGTCCGGCGGTCACGCCTCGGCGGCCCGGGAGAAGGCGGCGGCGGCGCGACGCTGGTCTGGTTGGCGAGCTGAGGCGGGGGCTCAGGAGACCGCGCGGAGATCCGGGCGCGCCGCGACGGGAGCGCTGGGCTCGAGCACGGCGAAGACCTCGGCACGACCGATCCGGGTGACGGCGCCGCGATCGTCCTGCAACTCGAGCATCAGCGCGTCCTTGCGCGCGAGGCGTCCGCGAACGTGTCCGTCGCGGGTGAAGAGCACGTAGCTGCGGCCCACGGCGAGCTTGTCGACCATCTGCATCACGACCTCCCCGGCCGGGCATCCGCGCCGACCGGCTCCGATCTTCGCGGCTCGTGAGCGAGGGTCCAGAAATTCGGCTGCTTGGAGCGAAATACCCGCTGAGGCGCGACGCGCCATGGAGCGCAGCGGCGCGTCAGCGCGGCCTGCCGAAGGCGGCAAGACATTGGCCCGTCGTCCGCGGCGTGGACTCGCCGGGCCAGCGCACCAGGCGCGTGTTGAGCACGGTGCCAGCCTCGTCGCGCACGATCTCGGGCTGCGCTGCGGTGATCGCGAGGCGCCGGACGCGACCCGCGCGGCGCGCGATGACGAGCACCCGACCGTCCTCGACTTGCTCGACGATGGCCGCGAGAGTGATGCCGTCGTCGGGGCGGCGGTTGCCGTTCAGATCCAGGGTGTCGCGGAAGAAGGCGATGTCGCCGGCACGAACAGCGCTTCGGCCGACCAGGGCGTCGTCCGCGGCCAGCCGCGTGTGCAGCGCGGCGGCATAGACCTCGCGGCGCGAGATGGCGACGCCCTGCCCCGACGCGTGCAAGACTTCGTCGACGAACGGGCGGTCGTCGTTGCCGGCGCGGCCGAGCAGCCGTTGCGCCGCGACGACGCGTTGTCGTGCACGCAGTTCCAGGTTCGCCGGCGGCGGCTCGACGCGCGGTGGCGGCGTGCGGTCGCCACGCGCGACGGCCCGCCGCGACGGCGGGCTGCGCGGAGACGGTGGCTGTTCCGCGTCGGGCTCCGGCAGCCAGGGGTCGGGCGCCCGATCGGCCAGCCACGCCGCGGCCGGCAGCGCCGTCGGAGGACGGATCTGCCAGCTACCGCAGGCGCTCGACGCCAGCAGGGCCAGCCCGCTCAGCGCCCGAATCGGCAGTCTCGTTCGCACCATCGACGCTCCGCGGGCGTAGGCCCGCCAGCATCGAATGGTCCGCGCACCGGCGGTTCCGTCAAATTTCCCCGCGTCGACCGGGGCCTGCGCTTGCCGTCACGGGCGCGTCGAATAGACTCCGCGCAGGTGCGTTCCTGGAGCGGAGGTGAACCATGAACCGCAACCCTGTCCGAATTCTCTCTTCTCTGTTCCGGTCCGCGCTGCACGGTCGCTTCGCGCTGGTCGCGGCGCTCGCCGTCGCGACCCTGGCGTCGGGCTGCATCGTCAACACCACGTCCAACAGCTTCGGGACCCTCGAAGTGCAGTGGTCCGTGCCGGGCGGCTGCGACAGCCAGGGCATCTCGACCGTCCGGATCCGCTCCTCGCGCGGCTCGATCGTCGACGCCGAGCAGAGCGGCATCGCCTGCAGCAAGGGCTTCCAATCGCTGACGGTGAATCCGGGCGTCCACACCGTGACGATCGAGGGCTTCTCGGCCGGCGGCACGCTGGTCGCCAGCGCCAGCATCGGCAGCGTGCTGGTCGACGCCAACCGCGTCACCACCACCCCGATCGCGTCGCTCACCGGACAGAGCGCGCTCGGCAACGTGCAGCTCAGCTGGACCATCGCCGGCCAATCTGCCGCTGCGGGCTGCAACGCGGCGGGGCTGAGCAAGATGTTCATCTCGATCCTCGACCCCAGCAAGACGAAGATCGTGGCCACGGGGGAGGCGAACTGCGCCAGCGGCGGCGCCAACCTGACCGGCGTGCCGACCGGCACCGTCTACATCCAACTCGACGGCGCGACCGCGGGTGGAGCGATCCTCTACGGCAACCCCACGGTCTTCGGACCGGTGGAGGTCGTGCCGGCGGCGACCACCTTCATCGACGGCGCCATCGACGTGGTCAGCATGACCTCGACCGTCAGCCTCGATTGGCAGTTCCAGGACGGCGGCACCTGCGGGAGCCACGGCTCGGAGTTCGTGCTCATCGAGGTCTCGGACCTGACCAGCGGCACCGCCCAGGTCATCGTCCCGATGAGCGACCCGTGGGCCAAGAAGCCTTGCGACATCGGCCCGAACTCGAACTACGACGCCCGCGTCATCGACATGCAGTTCGCCACGCCGACCTGCACCATCCCGGCCGGCGCGAAGGGCCTGGTGATCTGCGGCATCACCGGATCGGCCATCGGCGTGCGGATCTCGGTCATCGAGGCGTCGAGCAACACGATCCTCTACGGCGGCAACATGCAGATCAAGCAGATCCCCGCGGCCAGCCACGTGCCGATCGACGTGCCGCTCTACCTCGCCCCGTGCAACACGACGGACAATATCTGCGGCGCGCCCTAATCCGGCTCCGCGCTCGCCCGTCCCTCCCCGGAGCCCGCCACCCCTGGCGGGCTCCGGCCGTTTTGGCGTACGCTCGACACGCCTCGTGGAGTCGCGGCGGAAAGACCGCCGCGCCGCGCTCGTCGCCACGACGAGCGCGGAGGGAAGCCGGTGAGAGACCGGCGCGGGCCCGCCACTGTGAGCGTCGTTCGGCAACGGACGGCGTGAGCCAGGAGACCTACCCGGGGCGCAACCATCGACCTCCTCGCGGATCGGGACGGCGATGACCGGGCTGGTGGGATCTCCAGGCCGCAGGCTACGGCTTGCGTTGTCGCTTCGCGGAGCCGCGTTCGCGTGGACGTGTGCGTGCGCTGCGACCGCCTTCGCCGCCGCCCCGTTGCCGGAAGGCAGCACCCACACCGCAGCGATCGAGGTCCGACGCCCCCGCCCGGACCGCGCCGTCGATCGCGCCATCCACCTCGACGGCGCCGCCTTGCGTCAGCATGGCCGCGACCTGGGTGATGCGCTCGCCACCGCCCCCGGCGTGACCGCCGACCGGGTCGGCGGCTTCGGTCACGGTGGCCAGATTCGCCTGCGCGGCGCAACGCCGGCACAGACGCGGTGGGCGCTCGATGGCGTGCCCCTGCAATCACCGACCGGACGCAGCCCGGATCTCGAGCAGCTGCCGATCACCTTGCTGCAGGGCGTCGCGCTCTATCCGGACGGCGCGCCGCGCGATTTCGGCGCCGAGACGATGGGCGGCGCCGTCGACCTGCGCACCGGCGCAGAGGGCGCGCGACGGCTGCGGCTCGGCGCGGGCAGCTACGGCGCCGGCTACCTCGACGGCGTGGTCGGCTGGGGCAGCCCTGCCGGGGCCTCGGGCGGCTACTTCGGTGTCCGAGCGCTGCAGGTGAGCGGCGACTTCGCCTATCGCGACGACGGCGGCACCGCCTTCGACGCCAGCGACGACCGCCGCCGGGTCCGCGAGAACAACGACGTTCGGCGACTCGGCGGCCTGCTCGGTCAACGCCTCCGGCTCGGTCACTGGCAGCTGCACGGCCTGGTATTCGGCGGCTGGCGCGATCAGGGGCTCGCGGGCGCGGCCGGCCAGACCACCCACGCCGCGCGGCTCGGACACGCCAGCGCAGATGTCGTGCTGCGGGCGATGCGCGACGGAAGAGTCGGCCGTTGGACGCTGCAGAGCCACCTCGGCTGGCTCTCCGAGGCCGTCGACGACCGCCTCGGGGAGCTCGGCGTGGTCGTCTCGCGGCGCGTCGACGTTCGGGCCGCCTCGCTGGCATCGCGTTTCTCGGCGGCGCCGATTGGGCTCGGACCGGCCCGGTGGGAGCCCGAACTTCGCGTCGCGGCTGCCCTGGGCCGCAGCGCTGGCGAGGATCTGCAGCAGGGCCGCGCGATCCCGACCTCGACCGCGCAGTCGCTGGAGCTCGCGGCAGCCGGCCCGCTGCAGTTCGGGCCTCGTTGGCTGCTCGAGCCGCGAGCACAACTGCGCCTCGCCCACAGCGAGCGCAACGACGACCCGGCCTGGACTGGCGCGTGGCAGCAGCGCGTCGTCGCGTGGCGGGCCCTACCGACCGCGCGGCTCGCCGTTCGCCACCGCCCCGACGACGCGGTCGATGTCCACCTCGGCGCGAGTGCGTCGGCCCGAGCGCCCACGCTGCTCGAGCTCTTCGGCAACGACGGCAGCGTGCGCGGCAACGCGTTGTTGCGCGACGAGACCGGCGTGGGCGTCGACGCCGGCGCGCGCGTGCGCGGCCGAGCCCTCGGCGGGACGTGGTCGGGCCGGCTCGGCGCTTCGTGGCGCCGCCAGCGCGACCTGATCTCGCTGGTGCGCACCTCGCCCGCGAGCGCGATCTGGCTCAACGTCGCATCGGCCGACCTGCGCGCGCTCGACGCGTCTGCCGAAGCGCGCTGGCCCGGCGGCGCGGGCGGTTCGCTCGTGGTCGCCGCGCTCGATGCCCGCGACGACGGCGCGGATCCGGCCTACGCCGACCGCGAGTTGCCCTTGCTGCCACCCTTGCGGGTCGCCGCCTTGGTCCACGCCCCACGCGCTGCGCTGGGCCCCGTCGTCGTGGAGGCCTTCGCGGCCGCGCGGTGGCGCGCGCGGCGGTTTGCGGATCGCGCCAACCTCGTGCTGCTGCCGAGCCGGCTGCGCGTTGACGTCGGCGCCGGCGCGCGCTACGGCCACGCCCGGCTGGACCTTCGGATCGACAACGTCACCGGCCGCGCGGATCAAGATCTGCTCGGCTTCCCGCTGCCGCAGCGCGCGTGGATGCTCAACTTGACCTGGGATGCCGCCCCGGAGGATCGATGACCGCCGTACCCGCGACTCCGCCCGCTCGGGCCCGAGGCGGCGCCACCTGGCGATGCTTCGGATGGCTGCTCGGCGTCGGCCTCGCCGCATGCGAACCCGATGTCGCCGGCGGCCCGACCGGCGCGGCCCCCGAGCGCGCCCTCGTCGTCGTCGGTGGCGACTACCAATCGACGGTGGTCTCGCGCATCGACGTCGAGCGCGCCGTGAGCGACGCGCCCGCCTTCCTGCACTCCGGCAGCGTGGTCGGCGAGACCGGCAGCGCGCTCTCGGGGGACGTCGTACCGGGCCGCGTCCTCGACGGCTCGGGCGACGCGCTGCTGGTCGATCGCGCCAAGGGCACCGTGACCCGGCTGAAGGGCCTGGGGGTCCACTGGCAGCGCAACGTCGCCCCCGGATTCTCGGCCAACCCGCAGGACGCCATCGCCGTGCACATCGGCGACGAGCGGCGCGTCCTGGTGGTGCGCGGCCAACCCGACGTCCACGGCGGCAGCAACGACTCGGTGCTGGGCGGCGGCGACGACCTCGTCGTCCTCGGCCATGACGGCGTCCCGCTCGGCCGGCTCGCACTCGGCTCCGCCGCGAGCGCCCCGCCCAAGGGCGGCGCGGTGATGGCGATGGCCGGCAGCGGCGCGTGGACCGGCGACGCGCTCTGGTTGCCGCTGGCCTCGGTCAGCCCGGCCTTCGACGGCTACGGTCCCGGCCGCCTGGTGCAGGCGCGAGTCGCCGCCGACGGAGCCACCAGCCTCGGTCTCGGCGTGGAACTCGGCCCGCTCCGAAACTGTCGCGCGGCACGACGCCTCGCGGGTCCGGGGCTGCGGCTGGGCGTGGTCTGCAGCGGCAGCTTCGCGGAGGGCCCGGCGGAGCAGCTGGCCGGCTCGGGGTTGGCCGTCGTGCGGATCGAGGGCGATGCGGCAGCGGTCGAGCGTGTGGTCCCGGCGGCGAACTTCGGAGCGCCGCTCGGCTTCCACGTCGCGGTGTCCGAGCAGACCGACACGGCCGTCGTCGTCGCGCTCGGCGACCTCGAAGCCGGCCAGCCGGACGCCGTCTGGGCCGTCGACGTGCAGACGGGCGCCGGCACGTCGATCGCCCTCGGACGCGGCGCCTTCACGCTCGGCGGGCTGTGGCTCGACGCGACCACGCAGACCCTCTGGGTCGCCGACAGTGGCATCTCCACCGCCGGGGATTTGCGGCGGTTCCGGATCGACGCGGCGGGCTGGCAGGAACTCGATGCCGTGGCGTCGGTGCCAGGCGGCCTGCGCGCCCTGGAGCTCGCGCCGTGGTAGCGCGGCCGAGGCGGATCGCACCGCTGCCGCTGGCGCTCGGCCTCGCCCTGGTCAGCACCGGCTGCGGCCGCTCGCGGGGCTCGGCATCGACCGCCGCGGTCGGGCCCGCCCCGCGCTCGTCGCCGAACGCGGCGGTCGCGCTGCCGACCGCCGCGAGCGGGACCGACGGAGACGCCGTCGCCATCGTCGACGACCACGGGCGGCGCTGGGAGGCCGCGCCCGCCCGCCGCATCGCCAGCCTCTCGCCCGCGCTGACCGAGGTGCTCTTCGCGGTCGGCTGCGGCGAACGCGTGGTGCTGCGCGACCGATGGAGCGACCACCCACCGGAAGCCGCTGCGATTCGGGCGATCGACGCGCTCGCCCCGTCAGCCGAGCTCTTGCTCGCGGCCCGCCCGGACGTCGTGGTCGCGAGCTTCCCGGCCGGCAAGCTCGAGGGCGCCCTGCGCGGCGCCGGCCTGCCGTGGCTGGGGCTGTCACCCAGCGACCTCGCCGGCGTCGGCCGCGACCTCCGACGCATCGGGGCGCTCTGCGGCCGGCCGGTTGCCGGGCAGCGGGCTGCAGAGGACCTGGCGGCGGACCTGCGGCGCACGGCGCAGCGCGTCGCAGGGCGGCGACGCCCGCGCGTCTACCTCGAACTCGACCACGCCGCCGGTGGCCGCGCCTGGACGCCGGGCGACGACACCTTCGCCGCGGCGGTGCTGCGGGCCGCCGGTGCCGACAACGCGTTTGCGGACTTGCGCGGCTGGCCGCAGATCGGCGTCGAGGCCGTCCTCGCGGCCGACCCCGACGTGGTCCTCCTGGCTTGGCCCGGTGCGCATCAAGACGCGCCGGCTCGCTTCGCGGAGCGGCCGGGCGTGCGCGGGCTGCGCGCGGTGCAGCAGGGGCGCGTGCTGCGCGTGGATCCGGCAATCTTCGGGCGGCCCGGCCCCCGCGTCGGCGAGGCCGTGCGAACGCTCGCGGCGATGCTGCATCCGGAGTCGCGATGAAGCACTCGACGCTCGCCGTCTGGCTGGTCGGTGCAGTCGCGCTCGCACTGTGCGGGGTCGCCGGCCTGCTCGTCGGCCCAGCCGGACTCGAGGCGGTGGCCAGCGAGGCGATTCTGGAGTTGCGTGCGTTGCGCAGCCTCGGTGCCGCATTGACCGGCGCCGCCTTGGGTTTGGGCGGGCTCTGGCTCCAGGCCACGACGCGCAATCCGCTGGCCGACCCCTACCTGCTCGGCACCAGCGCAGGCGCCACCTTGGCGGTCGTCGCTGCGCTGACGCTGGCGGCCGGCGTCGGTCTCGGCGCAGCGCTCGCGCCGGCGACGCCGCTGCTGGCGCTCGGGGGCGCGTTGGCCGCGTCGACGCTGGCGATGCGGGTCGGCCTGCGCGCGGGCGGTAGCCCGGACCGCGTCGTCCTCGCCGGCCTGGTCCTGACCGCTTTCGCCGGAGCCGCGACCAGCTTGCTGCTCTACCGCGCCGACGACGCCAGCCTGCGCGCCGCGACGCAATGGCTGATGGGCGGCGTGGTCGTGCAATCCCGCGCCGAGTTGGTGCTCCCGGCGCTGGCCGTGGGCCTAGGCACCTGGGCCGCACAGCGCGCCGCCGCGGGCCTGGACGTGATGTTGCTCGGACGCGACGCGGCGCGCGGCGTGGGCGTCGACGCGGCCGGGCTCGAACGTCGCGGCGCCATCTGGGCGGCGGTGCTGACGGCGTTCGCGGTGGCCATCGCCGGCATCGTGGGCTTCGTCGGGCTCTTGGTCCCGCACGGCGCGCGCGCCCTGGTCGGCGGTGCCCACGCGCGCTTGGTGCCCGCGACCGCCCTGGGCGGTGCGGCCTTCTTGCTCGCCGTGGACATCCTCTGCCGGGTCGCGTTGGCCCCGGCCGAGCTGCCGATTGGCATCCCGACCGCGCTCGCCGGCGTCCCGGTGTTGATCGGCCTGTTCGGCGGGCTGCGGCGCGGCGTCGGCCTCGCGCGGCTGCAGGCGCCTGCGACCGCACGGGCGGCCGCCGACTCGAGCCAGCGCGACACACACCCGACCGGCGGCGCGAAGCCTGCGCGGCTGGATGTCGATGGGCTGCAGGTGGGCTTCGGCCAGCGACCGGTGCTGCGAGCGGTCCGATTCTCGCTGCCCGCCGGCTGCCTCGTGGCGCTGGTCGGTCCGAACGGAGCCGGCAAATCGACCCTGCTGCGCGCGCTCGCGGGCGCCCAGACCAGCCAGGGTCGAGTCCTCGACGACGGCGAGCCGCGCGCCCCGGGCGGGGTGGTGCAGGCCGAGCGGGTGGTGTGGCTCCCTCAGCGGGTCGAGCTGCCGCCGGGCCAGACGGTGCGCGGCCTGGTCGGCCTGCCGCTGGCCGTGGCGGGCGAAGCCGATGCCCAGTCCGAGGCAGCGCTGCGTCGCGCGCTCGAGCGTGCCGGCGCGACGGCCTACACCGACCGACCACTGCACACGCTCTCGGGCGGGCAACTCCAACGGGCGCTGTTGGCGATGACGCTGGTGCGGCCGGCCCCGCTGCTACTGCTCGACGAGCCCACCGCCGCGCTCGACCCGGTCGCCGCGGCGGAGGCGTTCGCCACGCTCGCCGAGGTGGCGCGCACCGAGGACCGAACCATCGTCGCAGCCAGCCACGATCTGCACGCGGCGCTCGCGCACGCCGACCGCCTGCTCGTGCTCGACGCCAACGGGCAACTGCACTGCATCGACGCCGCGGACACCGACCGCTGCGGCGCCGCCCTGCGCGCGGCGTTCGGCGACGGAATCGACGCGCTGAGGCTCGGTCCGAGGCTGGTCTGACGCGTGGACTTCTGGTAGCTTCGTCGCGCTCGAACGAGCGTGCCGCGCGCGCGGCCGAGGTCGTACGTCATGAATCGAATGCTCATCGCCCACCCGCTCCGGCTCGTGCTCGCGCTGCTGCTGAGCCTCACGACGGTCTCGTGCAACACCTACCCGGTGCACAGCCTGCTCGAGAACTTCCGCGTCCGTGTGACCGACAAGCTCAGCGCCGACGAGCCGGTCAAGCTGGACTTCCTGTGGGTCGTCGACCACTCCGCCTCGATGTGCCAGGAGCAGCGCGACCTCGCCAAGGGCTTCCAGAGCTTCATCACCAAGCTGCAGTCGCTCGGTTCGATCGACGCGCAGATGGCCGTCGTCACCGTGCAGCAGGTGCCCGACAAGACCGACATCAAGGTCGTGGGCCGCTTCATGCACCGCCCGGCCACCGCGCTGCCTGCGAACTGCATGGAGCGTGTCCGCCTGCCCTGCATCAACGACTCGCAGTGCAGCACCCCGTACAACTTCACCTTCCCGACGACGACCGACGGGACGCTCTGCTCGCCCAACCCGATGCCGGTGGCCAACAGCTTCACTTCGGGCAAATGGCAGTGCGTGGGCCCGGACGCCAAGGACGTGGCGAACACCAACTGCTCGATCAACTCGTACTGCGAGGCGCGCTGCTCCGACACCAAGAACCACACGGATTGCCGTGCGTTGTTCGAGCCGGACGTGCCCAAGGACAAGCAGCGGATCAAGTGCGTGGTGCCCGGCGGCGGCGCCAACACCGGCAACGCCGGCTGCCTCTACCCGCCCGAGAGCGAGGGCTGCCCGCCCGCCGACCAGCTGCCGGCGGTGCTCAAGGCCGACCAGCTCGACCTGTTCCGCTGCAACGCCACGCTCGGCGCCGGTCAGTCGCTCGAAGCGGGATTCGAGGGCGGCTTCCGCTCGGCGTGGGTGGCCTTGGACCCGGACGGCCCCAACTGCAACTACGACGCCTGTGTCGCGCACCTGCGCTCGTGCTGCGTGGACGGCGGCGAGTGGTGCAAGAGCGACCAGAACGACGCCAAGTGTGCCAAGGACAAGGCCGAGTTCTGCGAAGAGCTCAAGGACGAGACCAAGTGCCAGAACCGCGCGCTGCTGCGTGACGACGCCTACCTGGTCATCGTCTTCGTCAGCGACGACGACGACTGCTCGGTCGATCCGGCGATCAACCCGCTCGACAAGAAGTTCGTGACCAAGGAGGACTGGGGTGTTTGCCAGAAGATCGGCGACGCCAAGGCCGGCAACCAAGAGCTCAACGAGGGCAACTGCGAGTTCCGCCGCTCCAAGAACGCCGGGGTCTACTGTCCGTCGGACTGCGTGCCCGGCGCGACCACCAAGGATCCCTCGGGCAAGCTGAAGTGCCCGAACGGCTGCAAGGACGGCAGCCCCGAGCAGGCCACCTGCCAGGAAGCGGTCGAGGCTGGTCGGAGCTCGTGGGTCCGCAAGAAGGCGGCCTTCCCGCCGGTCGGCGAGTGGGTCAACCGCTTCAAGTCGTTGAAGAACGACCCGGCTCGCGTGATCGTGGCCTCGATCGCGGGAGACACCATCGACGCCGACGCGGGGACGCAGACCGGTCGCGACCGCGTCAACTACTACCGCTCCAGCTTCGCCGACGTCGCCAGCAAGCAGACGCCGTACATCTGTGAAGGCGCGCGTGGCGAGGCCGGCTACGGCTCGCGCTACATCGAGATGGCGACCTCGTTCCGCGAGAACGGCGTCGTGCAGAATATCTGCAAGGGCGCCGACTTCGGCTCTGCGCTCGAGAATATCGCGACGACGATTCTCAAGCGCGTCATCAAGGTGTGTCTGCCGCAGCCGCCCTACGACGTCGACGGCGTGCCGAGCCTGAACGTGTCGCGCACCCGCAACGGGGTCGCCGAGGTGATGGAACTGACGGACGGTCCGGTCCCCGGCAACGACAAGAGCTTCTACATCGCGCCCTCGCCCGATTGCCGCGCCGGCAAGGCCGACCTGCCCGGCCAGCTCGCGGCCTGCAAGGTGACGCGCGACTGCAGCCCCGGCCTGACCTGCATCGACGGCCTGTGCCAGGCCTACAACGACGCGATCTTCTTCTCGGAAGTGCCGCAGCCGACCGACGTCATCGAGATCAACTACGCGGCCGACCTCGGCCTGTAGCCTCGCCGCCGTCGAGGGCCACGTTCCTGACCCGAATCGAAGCCTGGCCCCCCACAACTTCATACGCGGCGCGCGCGGAGATGGTAGCCTCGCGAGCGCGAGGCGCTTCTGCGCCCGGAGGATCGCCGATGCATCGCCCCTGCTCGCGCCCACTCTCGCTGCTGCTCTTCGCGCTGCTCGCGCTCGCCGCCTGCTCGCCGAGCAAAGACCAGCCGGTCCAGGGATTCACCAACCCCTTCGCAGACGTGCAGGACGACGGCGGCAAGGTCACGCCCGACACCCAGACCGACGGAGGCGGCACCGGCGGCGGCGGGGCGTGCAAGGTCGACGCGGATTGCCAAACCGGCGAGATCTGCCACCCGCAGCTGGGCTTCTGCTACGCGCTGCCCTGCACGCCCGGCGAGACGCGCTGCCTCGGCCCCTACGTCGTGACCTGCGCGGCCGACGGCCAATCGCTCGAGCCGGCGCCGAAGCTCTGCCCGAGCGGGACGGTGTGCAAGGCCGGCGCCTGCCAGCTCGCCGGCTGCGGCGACGGCGTCTGCGCGGCGGGTGAAGGCGAGAGCTGCCAGAGCTGCACCACCGACTGCGGTAGCTGCCCGGAGACCTGCGGCAACGGCGTCTGCGCGCCGACCGAATCGTGCGCCGATTGCCCCGGTGATTGCGGCCCCTGCGGCGGTGGCGCGGGCTGCCAGGCCAGCGAGACGCCCGGCTGTAGTGGGTGCGCCTGCGAGTCCTGCGTCTGCAAGGTCGATCCGGCGTGCTGCTCGGGCGCCTGGGACGAAGCCTGTGTCGCCCTCTGCCAGCAATGCGGCAGCCCCTGCGAGGCGAGCTGCGGCGACGGCACCTGCGAGCCCAAGGCAGGCGAGTCCTGCAAGACCTGTCCCGGCGACTGCGGCGAATGCCCGGCCAGCTGTGGCGACGGCATCTGCGCGGCCAAGCAGGGCGAGAGCTGCCAGAGCTGCGCGGCGGATTGCGGCACGTGCGCCAGCTGCGGCGACGGCGTCTGCGCGCCTGCGTTCGGCGAGAGCTGCGACACCTGCGCGGCCGATTGCGGCGCCTGCAAGGTCTGCGGGGACGGCATCTGCAACGTGCTCGGCGGCGAGAGCTGCAACAGCTGCCCGGCGGACTGCGGCAAGTGCACCGCCACCTGCGGCGACGGCATCTGCGACCCGAAGGGCGGCGAGTCCTGCGGTACCTGCAAGGAAGACTGCGGCGGCTGCGAGTTGTGCGGCGACGGCGTCTGCGGCGCCGCCACCGGCGAGACCTGCGGCACCTGCGCGACCGATTGCGGCGCCTGCCCGAGCTGCGGCGACGGCACCTGCCAGCCGCAGAACGGCGAGAGCTGCGACACCTGCCCTGGCGATTGCGGCGTCTGCAAGCCGACCTGCGGCGACGGCCTGTGCGAGCCGCCCAAGGGCGAGAGCTGCTCGGTTTGCCCGGACGATTGCGGCGCCTGCCCCGCGAGCTGCGGCGACGGCTCCTGCAACGGCAACGAGACCTGCAGCAGCTGCGCCGGCGACTGCGGCCCGTGCAAGCCGGTCTGCGGCGACGCGACCTGCAACGGCACCGAGACGTGCAAGAGCTGCCCGGGCGATTGCGGCGATTGCCCACCGAGCTGCGGCGACGGCAAATGCCTCGGCGACGAATCGTGCACGCTCTGCCCGGCCGAGTGCGGCAGCTGCCCGCCGAGCTGCGGCGACGGCAAGTGCAACGGCCTCGAAGCATGCCAGACCTGCCCGGAGGATTGCGGCCCGTGCAAGCCGACCTGCGGTGACGGCGCATGCAACGCCAGCGAGACGTGCAGCAGCTGCCCGGCCGACTGCAAGGCCTGCCCGACCAGCTGCGGCGACGGCCTGTGCAACGGCAGCGAGTCGTGCAAGACCTGCCCCGGCGATTGCGGCGCCTGCCCGGCCAGCTGCGGCGACGGCCTGTGCACGCCGAGCGCCGGCGAGAGCTGCCAGACCTGCCCGACCGACTGCGGCAGCTGCCCCGCGACCTGCGGCGACGGCCTGTGCGAGCCGGCCAAGGGCGAATCGTGCGGCAGCTGCGCCAAGGACTGCGGCAGCTGCCCCGGTCAATGCGGCGACGGCCTGTGCGCCCCCGCGAGCGGCGAGAGCTGCGCCACCTGCCCCGGCGATTGCGGCGCCTGCCCCGGCAAATGCGGCGACGGCCTGTGCACGCCCAAGGACGGCGAGACGTGCAGCAACTGCGCGGCCGATTGCGGCTCCTGCCCGCAGGCGTGCGGCGACGGCGTGTGCAGCCCGGTGGCCGGTGAGAGCTGCAGCACCTGCGAGAAGGATTGCGGGCCCTGCCAGCCCGACGCCTGCGGCGACGGCGTGTGCAGCGCGACGGTCGGCGAGAGCTGCAAGAGCTGCCCGAAGGATTGCGGCGCCTGCAGCGACGGCTGCACGCCGACCAAGACGCCGGGCTGCGACGGCTGCGGCTGCGAGGCCTGCGTCTGCGCGAAGGATCCGTTCTGCTGCAACACGGCGTGGGACAATATCTGCGTGAACGCCTGCGGCGCGGACTGCGGCGGCGGCTGCAAGGGCGTCTGCGGCAACGGCACCTGCGAGGCCAACGCCGGCGAGACGTGCAGCAGCTGCGCCAAGGACTGCGGCGCCTGTCCGAACAGCTGCGGCGACGGCAAGTGCGACCCCGCGCTCGCCGAGACCTGCTCGACCTGCGCGGCGGATTGCGGCCCCTGCGGCCCGACTTGTGGCGACGGTCAATGCGACCTGGCCGCCGGCGAGAGCTGCAAGACCTGCACCAAGGACTGCGGCGATTGCCCGGCGGTCTGCGGCGACGGCCAATGCGCGGCGAGCGAGAGCTGCACCAGCTGCAGCAAGGATTGCGGCCCCTGCCCCGCGGTCTGCGGAAACGGCCAGTGCGAGGCGGCGCTCGGCGAGAGCTGCAAGAGCTGCGTGAGCGACTGCGGCGCCTGCCCCGCGGTCTGCGGCGACGGCCAGTGCAACCCGCTGCTGGGCGAGGATTGCTCGACCTGCCCGAAGGATTGCACCTTCTGCCCGCCGAAATGCGGCGACGGCGTGTGCAGCCCCACCGACGGCGAGAACTGCAAGTCGTGCCCGACCGATTGCGGCACCTGCACGCCGATCTGCGGCGACGGCACCTGCGACGCGACCAGCGGCGAGAACTGCGCCAGCTGCGCCAAGGACTGCGGCGTCTGCCCGAGCAACGACGGCTGCGCGGTCTCGCCGGCCGCGGGCTGTGACGGCTGCGGCTGCGAGAAATGCGTCTGCGACGCCGACCCGTTCTGCTGCGCGACCGCCTGGGACGAGGGCTGCGTCAAGCTCTGCCAGGGCCAATGCGGCGGCTGCGGACCGGTCTGCACACCGAAATGCGACGGCAAGAGCTGTGGCAGTGACGGCTGCGGCGGCACCTGCGGCACCTGCCCGGCGGGCGCGGTCTGCGACGCCAACGGCCAGTGCAACGTCAAGCCGGGCAGCTGTGGCGACGGCGTGTGCAGCCCGAGCCAGGGCGAGGATTGCCAGACCTGCGCGGGCGATTGCGGCGCCTGCCCCGAGGTCTGCGGCGATGGCCAGTGCAAGCCCGGCGAGAGCTGCAAGAGCTGCCCGACCGACTGCGGCGTCTGCCCGCCGACCTGCGGCAACGGCACCTGCAACGAGGGGGAGACCTGCCAGAGCTGCAAGGCCGACTGCTGCCCGACGCCCTCGTGCGGCAACCTGCAGTGCAACCCCGACGCGGGCGAGACCTGCGACAACTGCCCGCAGGATTGCGGCCTCTGCCCGTGCACCAAGACCTGCACCGGCAAGGTCTGCGGCGACGACGGCTGTGGCGGCTCGTGTGGCAGCTGCAAGGCGACCGAATACTGCTCGGCGTCGGGCCAATGCGTCTGCGCGCCCGACTGCAACGGCAAACAATGCGGCGGCGACGGCTGTGGCGGCACCTGCGGCAGCTGCGCCGGCGACACCCAATGCAACGCCGGCACCGGACTGTGCGTGCCCAAATGCGTGCCGAGCTGCGGCAACAAGACCTGTGGCAGCGACGGCTGCGGTGGCGTCTGCGGCACCTGCGCCGGCGGCCAGACCTGCGTGCAGGGCCAATGCGTGAAGCCGGCCGAGTGTTTCGACGACATCGACTGCGACGACAAGGACAAGTGCACCATCGACTATTGCGCCAGCGGCGTGTGCGCGCACCAGCCCTCGAGCTCGCCGGCGTGCTGCCCCGACGCCGACAAGGACGGGATCTGCGACCCGGTCGACAACTGCCCGAAGGTGAGCAACGCCGGCCAGCAGGACGCCGACAAGGACGGCACGGGCGACGCCTGCGACGACGATATCGACAACGACGGCCTCGCCAACGCCAAGGACAACTGCCCCAACGTCTTCAACCCGACGCAGCTCGACACCGACGGCGACGGCGCCGGCGACCTCTGCGATACCGACGACGACGACGACGGCGTGGCCGACCCGATCGACAACTGCCCGCTGGTCAAGAACGGCAGCCAGCAGGACGCCGACAGCGACAAGGTCGGCGACGCCTGCGACCTCTGCCCGGCGGTGGCCGACGACGGCAAGACCGACGGCGACAAGGACGGCGTCGGCGACGCTTGCGACAACTGCAAGCAGACGCCGAACAAGGACCAGAAGGACCTGGACGACGACGGCATCGGCGATGTCTGCGACAGCGACCGCGACGGCGACGGCTACCCCAACGCCAGCGATTGCGCGCCCGACGAGCCCGCCGCGCCCTTCGCCATCGACGTGCCCTGCAACGGCATCGACGACAACTGCAACGGCAGCACCGACGAGGCGGCGGTGGCGCTGTGGAATTGGAACGTCGACACCGAGGGTTGGACCTTCTCGCCCAAGCAGCAGAACGTCGGCTGGCAGCGCAGCGAGGTCGAGAGCTGGTCCAAGCCCGGCGCGCTCTACTACGGCAACGGCACCAACTACGCGACCGGCGGCCAGCCGAACAGCGGCACCGCGACCTCGCCGGTCGTGCAGCTACCGCTGACCAAGACCTTGGTGCTCGCGTTCCGCTACCTCTACGCGGTCGAGGGCGGCACGACCTACGATCGGATCACGCTCTCGGTCGCGAGCGAGACCGACGGCTTCGCGAAGTACACCGAGATCCTCAAGACCGGCGCCGACAAAATCGTGATGAAATGGGCCGCACAGCTGCTCGACATCAGCAAATACGCCGGTCAGCGCGTGCGCTTCCGCTTCACCTTCGAGACGGTCGACGGCGTCGAGAACAACTACCTCGGCGTGGTCATCGACGATTTCGCGATCTCGGCACCGGGCACGCCCTCGCAGGACAGCGACAAGGACGGCAAGCCCGACGCCTGTGACAGCGACGACGACAACGACGGCGTCGCCGACGGCAGCGACAACTGCCCTACCCTCGCCAACGCCGACCAGAAGGACAGCGACAAGGACGGCGCCGGCGACGCCTGCGACAGCGACGACGACAACGACGGCGTGCCCGACGGCGCCGACAACTGTCCGACCGTGCCCAACCCCGACCAGAAGGACACCGACAAGGACGGCAAGGGCGACGTCTGCGACGAGGGCAGCAGCGCCCTGCCCTGGTTCGAGAAGTTCGACGGGTACCTGCTGACCTTCGCCGAGGGCGGCTGGTCGTCGGTGGTCGAGCCCGGCTTCGGCGCCACCGATATCTGGGTGCTCAACGGCACGGGCAACAAGCGCGCGCAGCTCTCGGCCAACGGTAGCTTGCCGAACCTCAAGCAGGTCGCGGCCTGGCTGATCGGCCCGGCGGTCCCGGTCGGCACGACCAAATCGGCCAAGCTGGGCTTCACGCTGAACTTCAGCACCAGCGGCGCGCCGGGCGGCATCTCGGTGCCCTCGACGCTGAGCGTCCGGGCCTCGACCGACGGCGGCCAGACCTGGTCGTTGGTCGGCACCATCAACGTGCAGAGCGGCACGCAGACCTACAGCCTCGCGCTGGACCCGTATTTCAAGGGCTCGGGCGCGATGCAGGTCGCGTTCTACCTGAACGGCATCGCGTTCGGGCAGCCGCGCTGGCGGATCGACGACGTCTCGATCCAATGAGCCTCGCCCCCGAATTGGTGCCGCGGCTGAAGATCGCGTTGCGGGCGGCCGAGACCGCCGGCGCGATCTTGATGTCGCACTTCGCCGAGCGGACAAGGCCGGGCAAGCGCTTGATCGCCGACGAGAAGTCGTCGATCGACCTGGTCACCGCCGCCGACCGCGCGTCGGAGGCCTGTATCCTGGGCGAATTGCGCGCCGCCTTCCCGGACGACGCGCTGCTCGGCGAGGAGCAGGACGGCAAGGACGCCATCGCCCGCATCGCCGCCGCGCAGCGGGCCGACCCCGCGCGGCTGTGCTGGGTCGTCGACCCGCTCGACGGCACCACCAACTTCGCCCACGGCCACCTGCAGTTCGGCGTCTCGATTGGGCTGCTGAGGGGCACCGAGCCGGTGCTCGGCGTGGTCTTCGCGCCGGCGCGGCGGGAGATCTTCGTCGGCGGAGAGGGGCTGCGCGCGACCTGCAACGGTGAGGGCATCGGCGTCAGCGGCATCGGCGCGCTCGAGCAGGCGCTGCTCGGCACCGGCTTCCCCTACGACCGCCGCGACCACCTGCCGGCGCTGCTCGCGCGGGTCGGCGAGGCGCTGCGATGCAGCCAAGGCGTGCGGCGCGCCGGCTCGGCAGCGCTGGACCTCTGCGAGCTCGCTGCGGGTCGACTCGACGGCTTCTGGGAGGAGCGCCTCGCCCCCTGGGACCTTACCGCCGGCTGCGCGATCCTCGACGCCGCCGGTGGCCGCCGCACCGACGCGGGCGGCGCGGCACACGACGTCTTCGGGGCCGCCACCGTCGCGAGCAACGGCTTGGTGCACGGCGCGTTGCTCGAGTTGCTCGCCATCGCGGACGCGGAAGCCGCGAGCCGCGCGCGCTGAATCCGGCGTCCGCCGACGCCTACCGGAATAGCCGGACTTCGCGCCGGTTTCTCCCATGGACGGAGGAGCCCGATGCTCGAGACCTGTAGAACCTGCGGCGGCGACGTCGGCGAACGCGAGCCGCGCTGCCCACGCTGCGGCACGACCCGACGCCGGACGCAGCCTACGGCGGAGAGCGCCGCGGCGGCGGCAGCCCTGCGCCGCGCCGTGGCGCGTTGCCCTCGTTGCGCGGCCGCGATGTCGACCGTCACCATCGAGGACGACGCGATCGACGTCTGCTCGGGCTGTGGCGGCACCTGGTACGACTCCGGCGAGTTCGAGGCCCATATCGAGCGGATGCAACGCCGCGGCGCGCCACCAGCGGCCTCGAGCGCCAACACACCGCGCGCAGAGCAGCGCATCGTCTATCTGGATTGCCCGCGCTGCGGCGAGAAGATGCACCGCAAGGCCTTCGACAAGACATCGGGTGTGATCGTCGATGTTTGCGCCGACCACGGGGTCTTCCTCGACCCGGGCGAGCTCGCCGCCATCCTGCGCTACCTCGCCGACGACGACGTCCGTGATGCGAACCGCAAGCGCGCCGACCAAGTATGGGCGGCGGCGATGGCGATGCAGGCGAGCCGGCCGCCGAGCGCCATGCAGGTCCTGGCGCGCGACCGTCGCTATCGGCGTAGCTGGTACCGTGGTCTGGGCTGGTGGCTCTGGTTCTGAGCGGCTGCGCTCGGCCAACGGATCGCCAAGGGCTCCGGTCTACTTCGCGGCGCCCGCCTCGATCCACGACTTGACCAGCGCCGAGAGCGCCGGCGAGACCGCCCCGCTCGGCGGCATCACGCCGCCGCAACCGTAGTTCGCCCCGGCCGTGATCTTCAGATAGAGCACGCTGGCGTCGGCGTTGCCCGGCTGCACGTACAGCGCCGCGGCGCAGTCGAAGCCGGCCGGCTTGCCGACCAGCGCGTTGTACGCGCTGTCCGAGGTCGAGCCCAGGCCCAGGCCCCCGCTGCCGAACTTGTTGCCGTGACAGCCGCTGACGCAGCCCTCCGCGACGATGACCTTCTGGTAGACCTCGGTCCACGTCGCCGTCGTGGTGCCACAGCCGCTGATGGCGGAATGGGTACAGCCGCCGGAATTGGCATCGCAGGCGTCGGCGGTGCAGGCGTCGCCGTCGTCGCAGGTCTTCGGCGAGCCCGCCTTGCAGCCGCCGCCCGAACAGAGGTCGCCGTCGGTACACGAGTTGCCGTCGTCGCAGCCCGACGCGTTGTTGGCGTACTGACAGCCCGAGTTCGGGGTGCAGAGGTCGTTGGTGCAGGCGTTGCCGTCGTCACAATCGGCGTTGCTGGCGCAGGTGCCGCCCGTGCAGCCCGCGATCGCGGCGTGCGAGCAGGCGCCGGTCGCGCCGCCGCAGGCGTCGGTGGTGCAGGCGTCCTTGTCGTCGCAATCCTTGGCGGCACCGCCGGTGCATGTGCCGCTGGCACAGACGTCCCCGACCGAGCAGGCGTTGCCGTCGTTGCAGGGCTTGGCGTTGGCGACGTGGGTACACCCGGTGGCGCTGGCGCAAGCGTCGTCGGTGCAGGCGTTGCCGTCGTCGCAATCGACGGGGTCGCCGCCGAAGCATTCCGCGAGCTTGCAGACATCCCCCGCCGTGCAGGCGTTGCCGTCGTCGCAGGGGTCGGTGGAGGGCACCTGCACGCAGCCCTTTCCCTTCTGGCAGCTCGGCTTCACGCAGGGGTTGTCGCTCGTGCAGTCGGCGTCGCTCTGACAGTTGGCGCCCCCGGCGCAGCCCGGGCCTGGCGTATGGCTACACAAGCCGGTCGCGCTGTTGCAGGCATCGGAAGTACAGGCCTGGCCGTCGTCGCAGGCGTTGGGCACGCCGGCCTTGCAGGCTTTGTCGGTGCAGATGTCGCCGACCGTGCAAGCGTTGCCGTCGCTGCAAGCCGCGGCGTTGGCTGCGTGGGCGCAGCCGCTACCGGCGGCGCAGGCGTCGTCGGTGCAGGGCTCACCGTCGTCGCAGTTGGTGGCCACGCCGATGCAGGCGCCGGCGGCGCAGGTATCGGCCTGCGTACAGGCGTCTCCGTCGTCGCAGAGCGCCGCGTTGTCGGCGTGCTGGCAGCCGGCGGCGGGATCACAAGTGTCGTCGGTGCAGGGATTGGCGTCGTCGCAGATCGCGTTGCCGGACGCGGAGAACGGCGTGCCGACGCAGTTGCCGCCTTTGCAGCCATCGCCGCTGGTACAGGCGTTGCCGTCGCTGCAACCGGCTTGGTTCGGCGAAGCGACACAGCCCTTGTCGGCCTCGCAGGTGTCGTCGGTGCAGGGGTTGCCGTCGTCACAGCTCAAGGCGGCGCCGCCGCACACGCCGGCGCTGCAGGCGTCGGGGCCGGTGCAGGCGTCCCCGTCGTCGCAGCTCGTGCCGTCGGGCCGGGCGATCTCCGAGCAGGCGCCGGTCGATGGCGC
Organism: Pseudomonadota bacterium; assembly: GCA_041163625.1. Lineage (GTDB taxonomy): Bacteria > Myxococcota_A > UBA9042 > UBA9042 > UBA9042 > JACKFC01. The sequence goes on from JBEARB010000120.1 coordinate 37,105, forward strand.
GCAGGCGGATACCAGGCAGGGGTTGCTGCTCGGGGTGCAGGTCACCGCGGAGTCGGGCTTGGGCTCGCAGAAGCCGACGCCCCCTGCTGTGTTGCAGTGCCAGATGCCGTTGCAGCGGTCCCCGTCGTCCGAGGCGTCGCAATCGTCGTCGTCGACGCAGGCTGAGCCGGCGCCGTCCGTCAGCGCATCGGCTGCGTCCCCGCCGTGGCTGCCGTCGTCGCCGTTGGCGTCGGCGTCGTCGTGCGTGTCGGCGTCGTCGTGCGTGTCGGCACCGTCGTGCGTGTCGACAGCGGCGACGACGCTGTCGTGGGCGTCGGCACCGACGAGGGCGCTGTCCGCATCGGCGCTCGGCGCCTCGGTGCAGGCGGCGAGCACGATGGCCACGATCATCGAATTCATCGGCAGGCGCCGAGGCGCGGCACGGCGCTGCCGCAAGACCGTTCGCTTCATCCAAGCCTCATCGGAGCCGCGCGTCCGGACAGAGTCGGGGACGCGTCGGCGACGGTAGGGAACGCCCGCGAGCGGCGTCAAGTTCGCCGACGCAACGCTGCGCGCTATTCCGCGACGTGCGCCTGCAAGATGGCGCGTCGGTCGCCGCCACGCGGCCCGGCGGCGAGCTCGGGCTCGAGGCGAATTTCCCGGTCGGCATAGCGCGCACCGTGCAGCGCCCAGAAGCGCGACCACGCGCGGTGCCGATGGCGCGGCGTCGGCAGGTAGCCCAAGCGCACGCCGCCGGTCAGGTGCACGAGCAGGCGCTCGGCGTTGTCGGCCAGGACCGGATCGGGGCCGCGCAGCAACTCGACCAGCGCGGGTCCGAGCGACGCCGCCGGCGCCTGCACCGGCAGACCGACGGCTTCGAAGCCGTCGAGCAGCCAGCGCAACGGTTGCAGGCGTTGCTGCGAGCGGCTCCAGCCCAGCGCCGCGTCACCATCGGCGAGGCGTCGATTGGCGAGGACCTCGAGCGCGTGGCGCGCGGTGCGGCGCGCGCGCGCGTCCGGATCGTCGAGCGCCCGCTGCAGGGCTGCGAGTGCGGCGGGATCGGGGCGCTCGGCGAGCCGTCGCGCCACACTCGCGCGAATCTCCGAACGGAGCGTCGCCGGCCAAGCGAAGCGGAAGCCCTCGGGCTGGTCGGCGAGCAGACCGCGCAGGGCGGCGCCATCGTCGTGGTCGGCCAACTGCACCGCGCGGCGAAGCAGGGGCAGCGCCTTGGCGGGCGTCCGTTCCGCGCGCGCCGCGCCCAACAGCGCTGCCGTCGCACACGCCGCCTTGCCGGGGCGAAGCGCGGAGAGCGCCTGTGCGCGCAACGAGCCCCGCTTGTCGTAGCCGGCCGCCCACGCGAGCGCGCGACACGCTTCGTCGTCGAAGGGCGCCCAGGGCTCGAGAACCCCGATCGCGGCCGCGCGAATCCGCCACCTGCGGTCGGTCAACGCGAGCGCAGCCCGGTCGACGCGAGCGCGCAGCGCTTCTCGCACATCCGACGCCCAGGGCCAGCGCGGGTCCTCGTCGACGCAGCCGCCCGCGATCTCCTCTGCGCTGCAGAGCAAGCGGACGTGCAGGTGATCGTCGTGGCGACCGGCGTGACTCGGCTCCTCGAGCACCTGACGCGCTCGGTCGAGCAAGCTCGGGTCCGCACCCTGCTGCTCGGCGTGGGCCAGGATCACGCGACGCAGCGGCTCGGCGAGGTAGAGGTGCGCGACATCGACGCTCGGATCGGTGAGCAGCGTCGCCACGAGGTTCCAGTTCCGCGCGACGTCGAAGCGCACCTTGCGGCGGCGATAGCGACCGTTGCCGTGTTCGTCGAAGTGCACGAAGCCGTCGGGCGAGGTCGGCTTGCCGGCGGCATCGACGGCGTAGAGCGGGAAGTCCACGTCGCGGCCGGCGGCGTGGCTGTGGCTCCACTTCATGTCGCCGCCGCCCTGCAGGCTCAGGTTTCCAACGCGCAATACCACGCCGGCGTGCTCGGGGAGCGCCGCGAGTCGCTGCGCCGTGCGCAGGACGAACGCGACCAAGCGCGGCGATCCGAAGCCGGTGCCACGCTCGCGTACGACCGAGAGGCGCTGCATCGTGGAGGTGCGAGCCGGCAACTCGACGCCACCGGGCAGCGAGCCCTCGTGGCAGGTGCCGACGGTCGGGCTCCCGGCGAGGGCGTCACGATGTCGAGCCGGGCCGGTGGCCGCTTCGCTGCCCGTCGGAACGAGCGCGAAGGCGCCGACGATCGCGGCCAGAACGCCGCGGACGACGGGATTCGATCCCGAACGCGCCCCCCGGCAACCCACGATCGCGCGCCCGAACGCGGCCACGAGGCCGGTCGGGTCATCCACCGAGGCGAGCGCCTCGACTGGTCGCGGGTGCCGCATGATTCGGACGTTCCCTCCTCGAAACGAGCGCTTCTGGGTGAGCCTCCGCGCGTCGGTGCGGGACGCCGGGGCCATGTTCGAGGATGCAGACTGGTCGGGAGCTACGCAAGTTTCGAACCGTGAACTTTGCAGCCTGCCCGGGCGTTCGTAGCGTGGGAGCAGGAGGGGAGGAGGCCATCATGACCGTCAGCCGACCGATACGCCTCGCTCTCGCTCTCCTCGGTGTCGGCGCGCTCGTGGCCGGCGCGCTCACGCTGGACCCCGCGCAGCAGCTCGAACCCCGAAAAGTCGAGGTACCCGCGAACGCCGCGCGCCGCAGCGGGCTCGGTCGCTTCGTCGTGACGGCCCGGTGGGGTCGGACCGACGGTGCCCGCGCGACGGCGCCGGATCGGCGCGACGCTGCCGTCGCCCGGCGGTGGGACGGCGAGCTGCGTATCGACTGCGGCACGATCGAGTCGGCCGTGCCGCTGGGCATGGAGCGCGCCGAGCGGCCGTCCGACGGAGAAGACGACGCCGACGTCGACGCCGTGCGGGTCGAGGGCAAAGGCGCCGCCCTGCCCTTCCGGTCGACGACCCGCGAGGGTTGGGACGGTCTCCGCGTGGTGGTGCAGGCTTGCCGGGACGCCGGTGACGGCGGCGCGACGCTGACGCTGCAGACGGCACGGCGGCACTTCGCGGCTCGGCTCGATTGGAGCGCCGACGATTTCGTAGCCTTGCCGGTCGGCACGGCCGGCGACGCGCTCGAGGTCCACACGACCGCGGCGCTGGACCCGCACGCGAGGGACCGCAGCCGGGTGACCGAGCGCACCGGCGACGAGCTCGCGATGCGCTGAAGCGGTCTACTTCTCGGGCGGCGGCGGGATGTCCTTCTTGACGGGACGTGCGGACGCCTCGGCGGCAGCGCTCGCCTGCGCTTCGGTGGCGGTCTTGCCGTCGCGGTCGACCAGGCGGCCGAGCGCGTCGGGCATCTCCACGCCGCCGATGTCGCGCATCATGTGCAGAACCGGCGGGACCGCGCCGGCCAAGCTCTGCAGGAAGTTGGCGGTGCTGCCCTTGCCGTCCTGACCGCCGCCTTCCCAGACGGTGATCTTGTCGAACTTGATGTTCTGGATGGCCTTGGCGCTCTGCTCGGCGAGGTGGTCCATGTGCTCGAGCATGAGCAACTGGAAGGCCTGGTTCGCGCCGCCCGAGGCGTCGACGATGGCGCGCAGACCTTCACCCTTCTGGCGCAAGATCTCGTATTGACCGCGCGCTTCGGCCTCGAGTCGGGCGAAGTTCGCGGCCGCTTCGGCCTCGGCGTCGATGCGCTTCTTGGCGGCTTCGGCCTCGGCCTCGACGATGATGCGGGCCTTCTCGGCCTTGGCGACCGCCTCGACCTCGGCGCGCTTCTCGGCCTCGATCTTGTGCGCGAGCTCGAGCGCGGCCTTCGCCTCGGCGCGGTACTGCGCTTCCTTGACCGAGGCCTCGGCCTCGCGGCGGCGGGTCTCGGCGCGCTGCATCGCGTCGGCCTTCTCGACCTCGAGGGTCGCGTTGACCGAGGCGATCTTGCCCTTCGCGACGTTCTCACCCTCGGTGGCGGCGGCTTCGGCATCGGCGACGCGGACGCGCTTGTCGCGCTCGGCTTCCTTGACCTGCGCCTCGCGCTCGAGGGCGGCTTGCTGCTCACCGACGATCCGATCACGCTCGAGCTGGGCGACCTTGATGTCCTGCGTCTGGCGGGCTTCGGTCACGCCGATCTGGCGGTCGCGCTCGGCGTTGGCGACGTCCTTGGCGCGGTCGCGCTCGGCCTCGGCGACACCGATGGCGCCGCGCTTCTGCTGCTGCGCCACGTCGATGACGGCCTGCTGGATGGCCTCGGCGGCGGCCTTGCGACCGATCGCCTCGATGTAGCCCGACTCGTCGGTGATGTCGGTGATGTTCACGTTGATCAGCACCAGACCGATCTTTCGCAGCTCGGGCTCGAGGCCCTCTTGGATGCTGTGGCGGAAGGTGTCGCGGTCGCGGTTGATGTTCTCGATCTCGAGGCTGGCGATGACCTGGCGCATCTGGCCGAAGATGATGTCGCGCGCCTGCTCCATGATCTGCTGGCGCGAGAGACCGAGCAGACGCACCGCGGCGTTCTGCATCACGACCGGCTCGGTGCCGATGGCGACGGTGAACACCGAGGGCACGTTGATACGGATGTTCTCCATCGAGAGCGCGCCCTTGAGCGGGATCTCGATCTGCAGCGGGTCGAGGTTGAGGTAGGCGTAGTTCTGGATCAGCGGCCAGACGAAGGCGCCACCACCGTGCAGGCATTTCGCCGACTGGCCACCGCCGACCTTACCGTAGACCACCAGGATCTGGTTGGACGGGCAGCGCCGGTAGCGCTTGATCACCAGCAGGATGAAGCTGAACAGCACCAGCGTGGCCATGATGGCCATCACCACCAAGTACTCCATCGTTCGTCCTCCCGATCCCTGCGCCGCGCCGTCGCGGACGCGCTAGGCCTTGATGATTTCGAAGGTCTCGCCCTCGACGCGGCGCACCACTTCGACCGCCGCGCCGGTCGGGATCTCCGCGCCGGGCGTGGTGGCAGAGAGCTCGAGCTCGCGGCCGTCGACTTCGACCGTGATCTTGCCGGCGCCGCCGTTGCTCGCCGGCACCCGCAGGTACACGCGCGCCGTGCGGCCGACGACCTTGTCCAGATCGACGTTGCCCGAGCTCTGCAAGCGCGCGAGTCCGCGCATCAGCACGACCACCACGGCGGCGGCCGCGGTGCCGGCCAGACCGGCGAGCACCAGCTTCAGCGGCGCGCTCTGCACCCCGAGCGCACGGACCGCCAAGCCCGTCAGGCCGAAGAACGCGATGAACGCCGAGAGTGACTTGAACGAGAGCACGCCGAAGAAGAAGTTCCCTTCGCCCTCGTGGACTTCGACGTCGGCGTCGAGGTGCACGTCGTCGCCACCCATGCCGAGCAGCTGCAGCGCGATCTGGACGAGCAGCGCCGTGCATCCAACGGCGGCAGCGAGGGTGTAGACGACGTCCATGGCGAGCTCCTTGGGCCCCTATCGTACCCCAGGAGCCACGCGCTGCAACCGGCGCGCGATGCTACTGGAGCGTCTTGACGTGGAGCAGGTTCGAGACGCCCTCGCCGGTCTGCGCGAAGTCGCGTTGGCCCCAGCACCAGAACTCGCCATTGCCGCGCCGCGCGCAGAACGAACGGCCACCACCTTGGATCTCGACCGCGCCGGTCAGCCCCGTGACGGCATACGGTTGGTCCTGCCGAGGTGCTGTTGCCCCAACACTTGACCTCACCGGTCGCCAGCACGGCGCAGAAGCTGCTCCCCGGGCCGTTGTTGATCGCCTCGGAGTCGGTGGCCGCGATCGCGACCGCTCCGCTGATCCCCACGACCTTGAGCGGCTGGGTGCTCGACGACACCGAGGACTTGGCGCCCAGGTAGATGCCGGACGCGCCGCCGTTGGTGCCCCAACAGTAGACCGAGCCACCTTGGTCCACGACGGCGCAGGCGGTGCGTTGCGTCATCGCGAGGCTGTTGGCCGACGTACCCGCCGGCATGACGATCTTCTGCGGCTGGGCGAACGACGAGCCGGAACTCTGGCCGCATTGGTAGGAGCTGTTGTCGCCCCCAACACCAGACGAAGCCGGACCCGGCGACGGCGCACGAGCCAGGTACGAACTCTCACTCCGCGGCCTTGTCCATCCCCCCTGCCCCCTTGGAAGGCGGCCACGAATGCGCTACTCCTCGGCGCATGATCGAGGTGCGCTTCGTCGACGGAACCCTGGAGCTGCGCGGCGACGCACCGCCCGAGCTGGTGCCGCCGGCCTTTCGCTTTGACCGCCGCACGGGCTGCCTGCGCGCCCCTGCGGCGGCCTACGCCGAGGTCGCGCTGGCCCTGCACCGCGCCGGCGTGCCCTTCGAAGACCGCGCCCGGCGTTGGCAGCGCACGCCGTGGCCGCTGGCCCAGTCGCGCACGCCGCGCCCGTACCAGACCGAGGCGTTGCAGGCGTGGCAGTCAGCTGGCCGTCAAGGCGTGGTCGTCTTGCCGACCGGCGCGGGCAAGAGCTGGGTCGCGGTGCTGTGCATCGCCGACGCTGCGCGGCCGACGCTGGTGGTGGCGCCGACGCTCGACATGGTGCGCCAATGGCACGACCTGCTGCAGCAGGCGTTCGGCTGCGAGGTCGGCGTGGTCGGCGGTGGCGAACACACCGTGCTGCCGCTGACGGTCACGACCTACGACTCGGCGTGGGCGCACATGCGCCACCTCGGCGCGCGCTTCGGTCTGGTGGTGTTCGACGAGGTCCATCACCTGCCGGGCGCGAGCTACGCCGCCGCCGCCGAGATGGCGATGGCCCCCTTCCGGCTCGGGCTGACGGCGACACCCGAGCGGACCGACGGCGGCGAATCTCGCTACGACGCGCTGGTCGGTCCGCTCGTGCACCGGGCGGAGATCGTGGAGATGTCGGGCCAATGGCTGGCCGACTACGACACCGATCGCATCGTCGTGGAGATGGACGAGGACGAACGCGCCGACTACGAGCTCTGCCGCGAGCACTACCGGGGGTTCGTCCGCGCCGCCGGCATTCGCCTCGGAGAACCCGGCGGTTTCGCGCGCTTCCTGCGCTTGGCCGGGACCTCGGTCGAGGGCCGCGAGGCCTTGGCCGCCTATCGCCGGCAGCGCCGGTTGGCGCTCTCGTCGCGGGCCAAGCTGCGCCTGCTCGGAGCGTTGCTCGACCGCCACAAGGACGATCCGACCATCGTCTTCACCGACGACAACGCCACCGCGCACGGCATCGCGCTCGCCTTCTTGCTGCCGGTGATCACGCACCAGACCAAGGTCCGAGAGCGCAGCAGCATCCTCGGCGGGCTGCGCGCGGGACGCTTCGGCGCGGTGGTGACCAGCCGGGTGCTCAACGAAGGCGTGGACGTCCCCGAGGCGAGCGTCGCCATCGTCGTCTCGGGCTCGGGCACGGTGCGCGAGCACGTGCAGCGGCTCGGCCGCGTGCTGCGCAAGGCCGAGGGCAAGCGGGCGAAGCTGTACGAGTTGGTGAGCGCGGAGACGAGCGAGACTTTCACGTCCGACCGGCGGAGGGACCACGTTGCTTACCGCTGAGTTGGTACCGGCGCGGCGCCGCGGCGACGAGTTGCTGCTGCCCAAGACCTCCAAGGCGCGTCGCGAGCGCATCGCGGCGCTCGGCGAGGAGATCTTGGGACTGCTCGGCGCGATGCAGGGCGAGTGCCGCGACGACGTCGTCGCCGAGCTCGAGGCCATCGACGTCGCACCGCGCGAGATCAAGCTCCTGCGCGGCCTGGCCAAGCTCGCGCTCGACGCTTGCCGCTTCGAAGCCGAGGAGGGCGACGACCCTGTCGCGCTGCGCGACGCGCTGTTCGCAGCTTCGACCCTCGCCCGCCGCGCCGGCAGCTGGGACCGTGACCGCCTGATCGCCGAGGTCGCCGCCACCCGCGGCCTCGAGCCGGCGCGGCTGCAGCGCTTGTTGTTCTCGGATTTGCGCGGCACGCACCTGCTCGCCGAGGCCCCAGACGAGACGGCCGAGCAGCTCGCCGCACGCTACGAGTTGGCGCTGCACCAAGCGGTCCTGCTGCGCGCGACCGGGCTGCGCGTCGAGCTGCAGTCGCGCGACGCCGGTGTGCTGCGCGAGGTCTACCGACGGCTGAAATTCCACCGCCTGATGTGGCAGGACCTCGGTGCCGAGGGCGAGAACACGCTGGCGCTGCAGGTCGACGGCCCGGCGGCGCTCTTCGCGCAATCGACGCGCTATGGGCTCGAGCTGGCGATCATGCTGCCCGTCTTTGCGCGGGCGACGCGATGGTCGATCGACGCCGAAGTCTTGTGGGGACGCGAACGGCGACCGCTGCGCTTCCGAGCCGCCGGTCGCCGCGACGCGTTCGGGGCAGACGCCGCCGCCCCGGCCCTACCCGACGAGCTGATTCGGCTGCTCGAGGGGCTGCAGCGGCACGCGCCGCGATGGCAATGCGAAGCGGCGACCCGCAGCTTCGACGTCCCGGGGCTCGGCGTGATGCTGCCCGACGTCCGCCTGCGTCGCGACGACGGGGCCGAGGTCTGGCTCGAGATTCTCGGCTATTGGAGCCGGGAGGCCGTGTTCCGGCGGGTGGACTTGGTCCGCGCCGGCGTCGACGCGCCGGTACTCTTCGCGTTCTCGGACCGACTGCGCGTCGATCCCGACGTGCTGCCGATGGAAGAAGGTGGGGCCCTGCTGGCGTTCAAGGGCGTGCTCTCGGCGCGGCGCGTCATCGACGCGGCCGACGCGCTGCTGCAACACGCGGATGCGACGGCGGCGCGCACGCGATAGACTCTCGAACGCGCCCGCCCATGGGTCGCGGAGGTGCCCATGCGAACGCTTCATCCCCCTGCGCGGGTCCATCATGCCGGCCCGCGCGCGCTCGCTGCCGTCTTGGCGCTCGGTCTGCTCGGCTGTTCGGGCCCGCAGCAGACCGCCGGCGACAGCCGCGCCGAGCGGCGGGCACGCCGCGCCTCGGCACGCGTCCGCGGGCCGGGCGACGGAGCGGGCGGCAGCGGGACCGCGGCCGCGCCGACGGGCACCGCGCCGGCCGCGAGCGGCAAGGCCCCTGCGGCCATCGCCTCGCGGCATCCGATCATGCTGAACCCGCCTTCGACGCCGGGCGAGCGCTCGCGCGAGCGGAGCGAGGTGCGCTTCAGCAACGAGCAGTTCGTGCGCGTCGACGGCAACGAGATCGCGCACAAGAAGTCGGACGTCATCGTCCGCTTCGAGGGCGACGCCCGCGTGGTCGAGGTCGACGCCGATGGTGTGCCCGTGGTCACCGAGTACACCGTCGTCACCGCCGTCGCCGACGTCGAAGGCGCGACCCGCGACATCGCACAGAAGGGCGACGTCGTCGTCGTGCGCCGCAAGGGCCCCGAGCCCCGCATCGAGGGCCCGGCCGGACCCTACAAAGGTCCGGACGGCGCGGCGATGGAGCTCCTGTTCACGACCTCGGACCCGGGCGTCTCCGAGGATCGCGTCTTCGGCACCTCGCGGATGTGCGAGGTCGGTGACTCGTGGCCGATCGACGCCAGCGCGGCGGCGCAGGACCTCTCGGCCGGCGGCAAGATCCGCGTCGACTCCAGCAACGTCAGCGGGCAGACCACGCTCGTCGCGGCCCGCTCGTGCGGCCAGGGCCAGACCTGCTTGACCGTCCGCAGTGAGATGGACGTCGGCAGCTTCGAGCTCACCGGCACGCCGCCGGGCGCGACACTGCGGGACAGCGGGAGCCGCGTCCGCATCGAGCAGACCCATCCGGTCAAGGTCCGCAGCCACCGCGCCGAGGGCAAGCTCGACATGTTGATCCACACCGTCATCGGCATGACCCGCGACGACAAGGACGTCGAGCTCGAGACCCGCATCCACACCGTGCAGACGGCGATCAGCGAGCCGCGCTAGGCGACACGACGCATCTCCGCCGCCCGCACGACGTGCGGCCCCTTGTTGAGCATCACGCATTCGGCCTGAACCGCGACCGAAGCGTCGGTGATTGCGGCGCGCGAGGAGACGCCGTCGTGGGCGAGCGCGTCGAGCACCTGCGTCGCCCAGATGACGGGCAGCGACGCCGCCTCGGCGAACCACATGATCTCTTGCTGCAGCTCGCTCAGCCGCTCGTACCCGACCTCGACCGAGAGGTCGCCGCGAGCGATCATCACGCCGGCAGCGGGATGCCGCAGTGTCTCGAACAAGATCGCCGGGAGGTTGCGCAGCGCTTCGGCCGTCTCGAGCTTGACCACCAGCGCCGGCAGCGGCCGTCGCTGACGGGCGCCTTCGGCCTGCAGCGCCTCGCGAGCGGCGGCAACGTCCGCCGCGTCACGGACGAACGAGAGCCCGACTGCGTCTGCGGACTCCACCACGACCGGTAGCGCTTCCCGATCGCGCGGGACCAACGCCTCGGCCCGCAGGCCGCCGTCGGGGAAGTTGACGCCCTTGTCGGCGCGCACTCGCACGCTCTCGCCCGAGGTTCGATGGATTCGCAGCAGGCGGCCGTCGTCGCGGACCTCACCCTCGCGCAGCAGCCCGAACCGCGCGTGGCTCACCGCCCCGTCAGCGCCGATGGTCGCCGGCTCGCCGAGTTCGGGCCCGAAGGCGAGTTCGACGACGTCGCCGACGCGGAGGCGGACGCGCCCCGCGGTCGGCGGGATGCCGGAGATCTCGGCGCTCTCGAGCCAATGCTCGTCGCGCGTCCAGTGCAGGGCGAGCCACGGCGGCCGCGTACGCAAGGACGGATGTCGGTCGCGGCCGCCGCTCTCGTGGCCCGCGCCCCGCGTCACGCGCTCCGAAACGCGCAGGGCGCGGCCTCCCCGAGAGAGACCGCGCCCCGTTTGTCGCGTCACGCCGCTGCCGCGGCGCCCCGGCCCGCTACGGGCTGAGCGGGTGGTTGTACTGCATCGCGAAGCTCAGGTCGGCGATCGACTTGAGCAGCTGCAGGTACTTCTTCAGGCCGGCGTCGGCGGCGGTGCGGTCCGAGTTCGAGAGCCCGGCGATGCAGTCGTCGTCGGTCGAAGCGGTCGCCTTTCCGGCGCTGCCGTCGTCGCAGAGCGTGCCGCGGCGCAGAAGCAGGTTGGCCTTGGCGATCATCGCTGCGCCGGCGCCCGCCTTGCGGTTCAGCGCGCTGAAGCGCAGGCCGGTCCACGGGTCGACGAAGCTCACCGTCGCCTCCGCGGGCAGATCCGGCGCCTTCCAGGTGCCGTCGATCCAGATCTGCGCCTCCTCGATGAAGTCGCGGTCGAAGTTGCCCATGAAGTTGGCCTGGCCGAGCAGGTTGAAGTAGAGCTGGACCGTGAAGTCGGCGGCCGGATCGATCGGCTCGGCGTGGACCTCGTCGAGCTTGCCGGCGTAGTTCGGGAACACGACCTTGCCGTTCTGGCGGTACGGACCCACGCGCGACCAATCACCCGACTGCATCGCGGCGTGAATCGCCCGGATGCTCTCGCTGAACGTGTTGTAGTAGCTGACCTTCCACTCGCGGATGTCGATCGGGTTGGCGCGCGCGACGAAGTTCGTCTCGCTGTCCATCATCGCCATCATCGCCATCACCTTGTCGACGTAGAAACCGACGTGGTGCAGACACTCGTACCAGAAGTAGCCGCACTCGGTGCCGCCCTGGCCGCCGAAGCTCCAGTTGGTCGAGTAATAGCGCGCCTGGTCGACGCCGAGCGAGAAGGCTTGGCCGGCGTTGGCCTTGAGGATGGTCGAGCCGTCGGCCTGCTTCTGCGGTCCGTAGCTCGCCGCGTCCGGCATCAGGATCGTCTCGACCAGGTACTGGAAGGCGTTCTGGATGGCCCAGGTGTTGCCGCCCCAGCCCGTCTCCACGTTGGTGAAGAACGCCTGCATCGTCTCGGGCGAGTAGAACTGCGGCAGGAACGCGGCGTACAGGCCGTAAATATCGTGCCACTGCTTGATGCGGTGGTAGAGCCGGCCGTACCAGCGGTTGGCGTAGGTCCAGTTGTTCACGCCGATATCGCCGCGCGGGAAGCTGCGCGTCACGTACCAGGTGTCCCACTCCTGCAGGAAGTGGCTCATGCGCTCCTGGCTGTCGGCGCCGTAGTCTCGCGTCAGGCAGGAGTCCGAGAGATCCGACCGGCCGTGGCTGCAGTAGACGTAGGGCACGCGCCAGTACGAGGTGCCGTCGACCACGGCCTTGGAGAGGTCGTTGTTCAGCGTGGCGGCGTCGACGATGACGCGGTTGCCGGGCTCGTAGAGCTTGGTCCCCATCATCTTGTAGATCTGCGTGTAGTGCGTGATCGAGGGCCCGAAGATCAGGAAGTTCAGGATCTCCGAGCGGCCGTCGAACCACTGCTTCCAGATCGTCGGCTGGCTACCGGCGTCCTTCCAGACCTCGACCTTGTCGGCGTAGCCGAAGAGCATCGCGGCGCGGTCGTACTTGCCGACGCCCAGGCCATCGATGGTCAAGCGGCCGGCGTAGTCCATGATCGAGGAGTAGGCGTAGTTGTAGATCTTGCCGTCGATCTCCTTGTCGGTGATCGGGTCGACCAAGCGGGGGCCGATCTTGCCGTCGTCGCGCAGCTTCCAGTACTCGTCGTGGTAGTTCACCGCGTCGTCCGAGCCGCCGAAGTTGTGCATCAGACCGAGGCTGTGGCCGACCTCGTGTGCGAAGACCGCGGTGTAGACCGCCTCGCGGACGACCGCGTAGGCCTCGTCGCCGCTCTTGCCCTTGAGCTCACGGGCGAGGCCCATCAGCGCGTCGTCGAGCATCTCGGGCAGGTACATGTTGCGGCTCGCGGCGATCTCCTCACGCAGGCGCCAGCGGTCGCGGACGTCGAGCATGAAGCCGCCGCGCGCCGGCGAGATGGCGTCGAGTACCGCAGCGTCGGCCTTCGCGTCGGGGGCAAAGCCGCCGGCCATCTTCATCTCGGGATGGGCGAGCGCGGCCTCGACCGGCGTGCCTCGAACCGCGGCGAGGCGGGCGCGGGCGTCGTTGCCCAGGCCCGAGAGGTGGCCGAGGTCGTACATCGTCTGCATCTTCTGCTCGGCCCAGGCATGCGAGCCGTGCTCGTGCTGGAAGTCCAGGTCGGCCTGCGAGATGGCGGTGCGGCGGCCGTTCCAGAACTGCGCGAAGGCGTTGTTCGCCACGCGCTCGACCATGGTGGTGGCCTCGTTCAGGTCGCGGAAGCGGAACCGCCCGACCTTGTTGGCCGACTCGACCCAATCGGTGAGGTCCAGCCCGTCGATGAACTCGGTCGGCTTGATCGCGCCGTTGAGCAGCTCGATCTGCTCGACCGTGCGCCACGCCGCGGTGTTGTTGTGGTGGTAGACGTAGGCCATGCCCGAGAGGATCTCGCCCGTCTCCGGATCGTTGTTGGACGGTCCGAGGCCAAGCAGGCCGTACTTCATGTACTTGGGCACGTAGGCAAAGAACGAGTAGCGTATATCGCCCAGGCGCGGGCTGCTGCCAGCCTCGCCGCAGACCGCCGGATCGCCGTCGGCGACGGGGTTGTTCGGGCAGAGGACGAACATGTCGCCGTCGTAGGGGTTGCCGGTCGCCTTGACGACGTCCTTGAAGACGGCGTTCCACTGGTCGGCGACCTTCTGAGCGATCGGCTTGAGGTCGTCGGGGAATTCCGTGTTGACGTGGTAGACGATCGGACGCGGCGTGCGGTCTTTCGGGTCGAGCAGCTTGCCGTCGGCGGCATACCAGTTCTGCCAGATGTTGTGGCGCTGCAAGTAGCGCTCTTTGTTGTTGTTCTTGATGCCCTGCTTGGCGTCGTAGACCATCCGGTCGGCGGTGAAGAAGCCGAACATATCGGTCACCGCGCCCTTGTAGGCCTTGGGCTCGTACTGATGGCCGGGGTCGATGCGCAGGAAGCTATGGCGGATGCCGTACTCACCGGCGCCGCACTCGCTGGTCTCCTCACCCATCAGCCAGCACAACGGGATGGTGCCGTAGCCCGGGTACTCCATCGTGCCGGCCCGCGCGAAGATGCGCGAGGTGACGTCGAAGTAGTTCATCTGCTTCTCGTCGTCTCCGTCGATGTCGAATAGGGGTGCGTCCGGGTTGCGGGAGCCGTCGGGGTTCTGCTCCTGCACGAAGTAGGGCACCGGCTCGATCGACTTGCTCTCGAAGTCGAGCTGGTAGTTGGTCACGTTGTTGTGCGACCAGTCGACGCGCATGAACTCGCGCTCGTACCACGGGCGGTCGATGCCGTTCTCCTCGAGGACGTTGATCTCCTCGCCCGTGGTCGGGTTGTAGGCGTGACGAATGTCGAAGTGCGAGATGATCGGGAACGCCGCGATGACCTCACCCGAGTAGTCGGTGCCCTTGGCAGTCTTGTCGTCGGCGTTCTTGATCAGCTCGGTGTCGCGACGCACGAAGAGCCAGCGCTCCTGGATGTCGAAGGTCACCTTCTGCACGCCGCTGTGATCGGTCGAGCCGACGAAGGTGAAACCGTTCGCCGCAGGCACGTCGACCACGGTGCGCTGGTAGTAGAAGCGCTGGCTGCGGAACCAATCCTTGCGCACGGCGTTGGGCTGAGTGCGGTCGATCGGCGCGCGCTCTTCGGCGCAGCCGGACAAGAGCACGGCGGCCACCAGCGCGAGCAGCAGCGACAACAGAGAGCGGGATGCGATCATGACGAGATCCTGGGAGCTAGCTGCCGCTGCGCAGTCCCGCGACGAGAGCGTCGGGGAACAAGCGCACCGCCAGCAGGACAGTGGTGAACTGGTTGAAGAAGGGCTGCCGATAGGTCGAATCGGGCTGCAGCTGCAGGTGCGCGGTCTCGGTCCCCAGCGCGACCGAGACGGCCGGCGCCACCGAATAGTTCAGGTACAGCGCGGTGAAGACGATGCCGCGGGCGTCCGGATCGGTGCCGCTGCGTGGGACCTCGAAGCCGGACCGGCTGGTCGCGGTCGGGATCTCGCCGAGCTTGTCGTAGAAGACGCCGCCCTGCAGCGAGAGCGACAGCTTCGGCGCGGGGCCCCACGTGACGGCACCGATGCCCTGCGCGCGCCAAACGGGGTTGCGCGCGCCGTCGTTGCTGAATTGGCCGCAACCGCTCGGAAGCTCCGCGCAGCCCTCGAGCCACGGCGAGTCGAAGCTGCCGGTGGCGTAGCGATGGGCGAACGGACCGACGCGTCCGATCAGGGCGATGCTCAGCGATTGCTGCCAGCCCAGCGGCGCGAAGCCCTTGCTCCAGCTCGCCGTCAGGCCGAAGAGCGCGGCGCCGATCATCGAGTTCTGCAGGCTCGGCTTGCTGGTCGGCAGGCGCAGCTGCGCGGAGGCCGACAGTCCGAGGCCGAGCTTGGGGTTGTTCCAGAGCGCGGCGCCGAGCGTGAGGAAGGTGTCCGAGAGCGTGGTCTCGCCGTCGTCGGTGGTCCAATCGGAGTTGGTCAGCTCGCGCGTGATGGTGATCATCGCCGAGAGCGAGAACCGGTCGCCCAGGCGCACCCGCGGGGCCAGCAGCAGCGCCGTCGAGACGTTCGGATTGTAGTCGGGCAGCGCGTCCTTCATGAACGAGGGCGCACCGACCTGCTGTCGCAACGAGACCATCGAGCCGGCGAAGATCGAGGGCGTACCGCTGGACTCGGCGCCGGCCGGAGCCTGGCCGCCGACCTGCGCGGTCGCACCGGACGCCACCAGCAGCGCCGCACCGAGCACGAGCGTGCGCAGCGCCGCGAGGCGGGAGGAGCGGGGAGGGTTGCGTTGCGACATGAGCTGCTCTGCGTGCTGGCCGGAGACGAACGGACCGCTCCCGGGCCTGAAGAGCGGCGGAGACTAGCGCAGGGTTCTGCGGGCGAACAGGTGCTTTTCGGGGGGTGGGGTTTGCACGCGTGCAGAGGATCAATCCTCTCGGAATGCATCCCAATTCGAGTTCATCCCCATGGCCTGTGCGAGATGCGCGTCGCAGAGCGCGTCCGGATCGGCGTCGGCGCGGCGGACCTCCGTGCAGGCCGCGCAGACTTCGGCCTGCTCGTAGGCAGCCTCGGTCCGGAGCTTGGAGAATCCGGCCAGAACGCGCTCGTCCCCGCGGCTGCGCTCGGCGGCGGCGCGGGCGGCCGAAGCCTCGGCGGCGCGGCGGGGATCCAGGCGTCGGCGGTCGCTCATCTCGACTCCTGCGTCGCTCGAACCGGCGCGACGCCTTGCACCCCGGCCGGCTTGTTGCCACCCTCTCGGGGCCAGTCCGCGGGCGGAGCGATCGTGCCAGAGACCCAGAGCCAGATCGAGATCCACGCCCCTGCCGGGATCGCCTACGCGACCGTCTGGGATGCCTCGCGCTACCCCGAATTCCTCACCGACGTGATCGACGTGACGGCCGCACCCGGACCGACCGCAGCGCATCAGAACGCCCGGCTGCAGCTTCGCGTGGTGCGCGAGGTCGAGGTCGAGCTCGCGCTCGAGGGCGAGCCGAACAGCCTGGTCACCTGGCGGCTGAAGGACGGCGGCGGCTGGCTCGAGCGCTACGACGCCGCCTTCACGATCGAAGCGAGCGAAGGCGCGCGCGAGGTCGTCCTGCGAATGCACCTGGACATCGACTTCGCCGGAGCGGTGCCCGAGGCGGTGGTGCGGCGCCTGTTCGACTTCTCGGTGCCGACGATGTTGCGGCAGATCAAGGCGCGTGCGGAGATGACGGCGCGACGCGCCGAGGCGATGGTGGGCTGGTAGCAGCCCCGGCCCGTGGAGGCAGTGGATGGCGATCCTGCGCGGAATCGAGACCTTGGCGATCGGCAAACAGAAGACGGTCGAGCTCGTCTACGGCGGCGGCGGCACCTACACCGACCACGAAGGCGAGCCGGTCAAGGTCGCGGATATCGGCTGCTACGACTGCATGAACGGCTACTACGTGCTCGAGAGCGACCCGATCGACTTCTGTCCGCACTGCGGCTACCGCGCCGGCAAGGTCTGGGCGACCTACGAAGAAGCGCGTACCTGGGCGATGCAGATGGATTGGGCGTGGATGCGCGAGCTCGGCCGTCAACCGATCGGCTGCCGGCGCACCGAGGGGTCTTGGATCCTGGGTTTCGCGCGACATCCCGACGATTTGCTGATGGGCGGACGCTTCGCGGCGACGCGGGCGTTGGTGGTCGACGACCGCGCGGTGGCCGAGGGCGACGGCGGCGTCGGCAGCAACGACCCGGGCCGGCGGCGTGGCCAGGGGCCGGCGACGTTCGGCGGCGGCGGCGACGGCTGGAGCGGCATCGAGCCCGGTGCCGGCGTCCCGAGCGGTGCCGCCGCAGCGCAGACCGAATGGGCCGACGACGGCCTCGAGATCGACTAGATGAGCGACGCGCGGCGCAAGATCGGCGGATTGGTCGTCATCGGCGACGAGGTCCTCGGCCGCCGCGTCGACGATCGCAACACCGCCGCGGTGCTCGACGGCTTCGTCCGCCATGGGATCCGCGCCGGCGAGGTCGCCATCGTCCCCGACGACGAGGCCCGCATCGCCGCGGTGGTGCGAGATTTCGCCGATCGCTTCGACGTCGTGCTCACGACCGGCGGCGTCGGCCCGACCCACGACGACTGCACCTGGCGCGCTGTCGGCCGCGCGCTGGGCGATCCCGTCGTGCTGCGGCAAGACGTGCTCGCCTTCATGGAGCGCCGCTCGGGCCGCGCGCTCTCACCCGAGCAGCAGCGCATGGCGATGTTGCCGAGCGGCACCGTGATCGAGCGCATCGGCGACGGCTGGGCGCTGCGCCTCGGGGATGTCTGGGTCTTGCCGGGCGTGCCCTCGATGGTGGCCGGCAAGCTCGACGGGATCCTCGCGCGCTACGCGATGGCGCCGCGCGTGCTGTGCGAGGTGTATTTCGGCGTCGACGAATGGGACGTGGTCGCGCTGGTCGACGGCGTGGTCGCTGCGCACCCGGGGCTCGCCATCGGCAGCTACCCGATCTTCGATCCAGCCGAGGATCATCGGCTCCGCATCAGCCTCGAAGGCGAGCTGCGCGAAGAGGTCGAAGCCGGCGTCAGCGCGGTGCGCGCTGCCCTCGGCGAGCCCGCGTTCGTGCGCCTGCGCTGGCGATGACGCCCGGCTTGCACGCCTGCACAAGATCGTAGGGGGTTGCTGAGCTTCGAAGCGCTCGCGACCCTTGCGCGAATTCCGCAGGTTTGTGTAAGGTCCGCGCCCCCGCCGGCAGCGCGGGGCGAATGCACGCGGGCGATCGCGATACCGGAGACGACAGAAGATGCGCAGCAACAAGATGATGATCCTGGCCCTCGGCCTCTCGGCCCTCCTGCTCGCCGCCTGCGGCAGCGAGTCCGGCACTGGCGGCGGCGGTACCACCAACACCACCGACACCGCGGGCGCTGGCGACACCACGGGCGGCGGCGGCGGAGACACCACCACCGGCACCGACACCACCACCGGCACCGACACCACCACCGGTACCGACACCACCACCGGCACCGACACCACCACCGGCACCGACACCGTCGACCCGAACGCCGGCAAGTGCGCCCCGAACGACAGCATGTGCCTGCAGAGCTGCGGCACCAGCAAGTGTATCAAGGAGCTCTCGGCGTGCCAGACCAACCCGAAGTGCTCGGGCCTGCTCAGCTGTGGCCAGGGCTGCCAGCAGAACCCGCCGGTCTCGCCCCCGGCCGAGGTCACCGGCACCACCTGCCTCGAGAAGTGCGCGACGCTCGCCGGCGACGAGGGCACCAAGGCGCTGACCACCATGCAGGCCTGCCTGAGCAAGAACTGCATCAAGAGCAGCTACGATCCGTCGAAGAAGTGCGCCCAGAGCGACCCCAACTTCAACCTCTGCCTGCAGGACTGCATCTTCGCCGAGTGCGAGAGCCAGTACGAGGCGTGCGAGAACGACGAGGGCTGCGGCAAGATCACCGAGTGCGTCGGCAAGTGCGGCTCGGACCAGTCCTGCGCGCAGGGCTGCGTCAGCTCGGCCCCGGCCGTCTCGCAGCAGGCCTTCATCGGCTTCCTGCAGTGCATGCAGCTGAGCTGCCTCGCGCAGTAGGGCACGGACCTTCCATCGATGGGGGCGCGCGGCTTCGGCCGCGCGCCCTTCGTCGTTTTGGGCGGCGTCAGACGTCGACGAGGCCGAGCGCGTCGGCCGCGGCGCCGAGGGCGACGGCGTCCGGATCGAGCGAGCCGGCACACAGGCAAACACCCTCGCGCAACGAAGCGAACGCGTGCCGGGCGACGTGCGCCGCGAGCGGGCTCTGGTCCAAAGGCACGGCCTCGCCCGCGCGCAGGCCCAGCCACGGATGCAGGGCGGCCGGGGCGTGCACCACGACGGTCGCCGCGTCGAGGAGGTCGACGAGCCCGCCGATCCAGACGCCGAGCGAGCGCTGCAGGGCCCCGCAGAAGTCCGCCGCGTTGGCGTCGGCGCGGGCGATGCGCCGCGCGATGGCGTCCGCGGCCAGCGTGGGATCGAAGAGCCCCGGCCCCGGCTCCGCGAGCTCCAGGCGCGCCGCTGCGGCGGCAAGGGCCGCATCGTCCCAGGGCGACGGGCCCTTGCGCGGGGCGTCTGGGCCGGCAGCCAACGTCCCCCGCGCCCAGGCCCGCGGGAAGCCGGCGTGAGGCACGAGCGGGACCCCGCGCCGATCGCGTAGCACCCTGCCCTCGATGCGGATCAGTCCGGCCGGCACGCCGACGCCGAGATGGACCTGTCCGGCACCACGCGGTCGGTCCCCGTCACGCGACACCGCGACGAACTCACCGAGCGCCCGGGCCGTCGCCTCCGAGTGCGGTCGAACCAAGGGCAGCGCCGCGACGGCCGCGGACCATCGCTCCGTCAGCGCCGTCCGCCCGGCCTCGACGTCGCGATCGGGCACGAAGGCGCGATCGACGACCTCGAGCCCCGCGTCGCCGCGGGCGACCAGCGCGAGCCGCGCGCCGAACGCCGTCGGCTCGGCCACCACGGCGGCAGGCGTCATCGCTCGAACAAACGCCGATAGTTGGCGGCGATGGCGTCGGCGACGACGGCGATCTCCTCGCCGCGAGCGGCGGCGATCGCCACGACGCCGCGCGGCACGTTGGCCGGCTCGTTGCGCTCCCCCCGGTCCGGCCCCATGTACGGGCAGTCGGTCTCGGTGAGGATCCGGTCGAGCGGCAGCGCCCGCGCCAACGCCTGGAAGCTGTCGGCTCGCTCCACCACCGGCGGAATCGAGAGGTAGTAGCCGGCCTCGGCGATCCGGCGACCGAGTTTGAGTTTGCCGCCGTAGCAGTGGAAATCGGCGCGCTCGATGCCCTCCTCCTGCAAGATCTCGAAGGCGCGCTGCTCCGCCTTGCGGGTGTGCAGGATCATCGGCAGGCCCGTGCGCCGCGCCACGCCGCAGAGCTTGCGCAGCACCGCCTCCTGCAAGGGTAGGGACTCCGGCGCCCAATAGGCGTCGAGTCCGCACTCGCCGATGGCGGCGATCTCGCCGGCGTGCGCCTCGATGAACGCGATCTCGGCGTCGACGTCGAAGACCTCGGGCGGCGGGAAATCGTGCGTCCAGCCGGCGCGATCGATGGCCGCCGCGCCGGCGTCGACCGGGTAGATCCCGAGCGCCGCCCGCAGATGGGGATGTCGCCGGCAGAGCTCGAGCACCGCGCGATTGCTGCGCGGTTCGAGGCCGTTGACGATGACGGCGCCGAGGCCGGCGGCGGCGGCGCGCTCGGCGACGGCGTCCTCCTCTCCGGCGAAGCTGGGATGGACGATGTGGGCGTGGACGTCGACGTACATGCTCCGATCCTGCTAGGAAGGAGCCTCGGCGCGCAAGTCATCCCCGCGCGCCCGGAACGGAGACCACGATGGCACGCTACGAACTCGAGACGCTGGAGATCAGCGGTTCTCCCCTCGAGATGGGGCTGCAGCAGGGCCGACACTTCGGCGCGCGGCTCGGCCAGTTCGTCGACATGCGCTTCGAGGCCGCGCGCACCTACCTCGCAGACCACGGCGGCTTCACGCTCGAGGGGCTGCTCGGCGCGGGCGAGCGCTGCTACGAGGTCCTGCAGCGCTGGCATCCGAACGCCGTGGTCGAGCACGAGGCGATGGCGAGCGAGGCGGGCGTCGACGCGATCCGGCTGTTCACCGCCGCCAACATGACCGATATCCGGGACGTCCTGCTGCTCTCCGGCGACGGCCCCGGGGCCGCCCCGCCGGCCGACAGCGAAGGCTGCACCGCCGTCTTGGTCACCGACGACCACGCCCGCGACGGCTGCACCCTGGTCGGCCAGACCTGGGACCTCAACATCGGTGACCTGGACTACGTCGTCGCCATCCACCGCCGGCCGGACAACCGGCCCGAGGCGTGGACCGTCACCGTCGCCGGCGCGCCCTCGCTGATGGGCATGAACGCCGCCGGCATCGCCATCGGCACCACCAACATCAAGACGTGGCGGAGCCGACCGGGCGTGGGCTACCTCAACATCCTGCACCGCATGCTCGGCTGCAGCAGCCGCGCCGAGGCCGCGCGCGTGGTCGAGACCGCCCCGCGCTCGGGTGCCCACACCTATTGGATCGCCGACGCCTCGGGCTTCGTCGAATACGAGGCCACGCCCTACAGCGTCACCACCCGCGACGGCAGCGCCGGGCCGCTGTGCCGCACCAACCACTGCCTGCACGAGCCGAACCAGATCCTCGAAGGGGAAGCGCCGTCGCCCTCCTCTTACGCGCGCCTCGAGCGCGTGCAGTCGTGGCTCTCGCACGGCAACCAGGACGTCGAGTCGCTGCAGCGCCTGTTCGCAGACCGCAGCGACGGCATCGAATCGATCAACCGCCTGCCGGAAGACGACCAGGGCACCGCCACCAACGCCGTGCTGATCGCCATCCCCGAGCGGCTCGAGCTCTGGGCCTGTCGTGGACCGTCCAACCGCGGCGAGTGGCGCCACCTCCCCTTCCGCATCGGCGGCGAGCGCGGGACGATCGGCTGATGGCGGCCACCCGCGTCGTCCTGTTCGACGTGATGGACACCCTGGTCGCGGACCCCTTCTTCCGCGGCATCGAGTCGTTCTTCGGCTGCAGCCGCCGTGAGCTGCTCGGCGCCCTGAATCCCGGGCTCTGGCCGCGCTTCGAGCGCAACGAGGTCGACGCCGCCGCCTTCTACGCGGGCATGTTCCGCGACGGCCGGCCCGTCGACGGCGACGCGCTGCAGGCGTGGCTGCGTCCGCGCTACGCCTGGCTCCCGGGCACGCGCGAGCTGGTCGAGGCGCTCGCCGCGGCCGAGGTGCCGATGGGCGCGCTCTCGAACTACCCGGTCTGGATGGAATGGCTCGACGAAGAGCTCGGCCTCTCGCGCTGGCTCGACCTCGACCACGTGAGCTATCGCACCGGCGTGCGCAAGCCCGAGCCCGAAGCCTATCTGGGCGCCTGCGCGCGGATGGGCGTACAGCCGGCCGAGGCGCTCTTCGTCGACGATCGCGAGGAGAACTGCGCCGCCGCGCGCGCCGTCGGGCTCGCCGCGCACCGCTTCGACGGAGCCGAAGGGCTGGCCGCGGCGCTGCAGGCGCACGGCCTGCTGGTGGGCTCCGCGGGCTGAGCTCCGCCGCCCAGCCGGCTCAGAACGTGACGCCGGTGATGTGGCCCTTCACGGTCTTGAAGCGCAGCGCCACGCTCATCGCGTCGGGCACGCCGTCCTTGTTCAGGTCGATGTCCGGGTTGAGGAACGCCTTCACCACCGACTTGACCGTCGCCTCGTCCAGGCCGATCTCCGCCCACGCGTCGGCCGGGATCGAGGCCAGCGCCTTGTCGAAGTCCGTGATGG
>JBEARB010000121.1:0-2642 GCA_041163625.1 Pseudomonadota bacterium
CCTGGTGGACGTGATGCGCGCGTCGGTCTCGTCCGCCGACTCCGCGCAGACCTTCTTGCGCCGGCACTTGGGCTTGGCCCCAGCCGGCACGACGAGCGGTCTCCAGGACGCATTGGGCGCAAAACAGCCGTGGTAACGGATACTCGGCTTGCGAGGTAGCGGCACCTGCGCTGCGAGCCGGACGACCAGGTCGGCCTTGCGCACTACGACAGCCCGGGTGCCATCTTGCCACTCCCGTTTCAGCCTTCGATGCTCGGCGCGGCGATCGCCTCCAGAGCGCTGGTCGTGCTCGCCGATGCACGCGACATTGACTGTTGCACCAACGATTCACCTTCGTGGCCGTCGGGGCGGAACCGTAGCAAGAGGTCGCCGCGGTCGATGACCATGCCAAGCCGCTGGGGATCCTTGATGATGTTCATCCACTGCAGTCCGCTTAGCACGCCCGTCAAGCTCGCCGATGCGGGCAGTTCTCGGCTCCACAGGGTGCGCGTGCCTTCGCTGCGCAGTCCCGACACCTGCTGTAGCGCCATCTCTCCAAGGCCAAACAGCTTGTCGAATGCGCCGATGATCACATGGAAAACCGCAATGCGGTGGCCAATTTGGACGCCTTCGGGAAGATCACACACAAAGGTGACAAGGCTGCCGTCGAGTCGCATCTCCACCGGGTAGGCGTGAACGGTCACCCGAAGTCCGCCGACAAGTTGGAGGTCGACAGCCATGCTGTGCTCGAGCACGCGTACGCTCGCCGCGACGACCTTCCCCTTGACTTTGAGCGCGCCAACGGCCGCGGCCTCGACCTGCGCGCCAGGGATGCGCAGCGTCCGGTCCGTGTCGGACCAGACCCATCCTGAGGGCATGTGGTTGCCCAGCACTGCCGCTGATTTCTGAAGGAGGCTCTGAAGAAGTGGCATCTGGTACCTCGTCTGCTCCCACGCTCAGGCACTGTCAACTGATCCTTGACTGATTCGATCCGTGCGCCGCTGCGTTCGACTAGTCGTTATCGTGATCGCCTGTCTACAGACGGTGACCGCGTTCGCCCAGCTGGTGTTCCGTACGTCGGACCACTAGGCCTCACCCGCCGGATCGGCGACCCGCAGCTGCAACCACTCGTCCCAGCTCAGATACTTGCCGTCGACCATCGTCTTTTGACCCGCCATGTCTGGCAGGCCCAAGTCCGCCGCCGACTGAAGGACGAGCTTCCACACCCACTCACCCTCGACGCTGTCGAGCTGGCAGTCCACACAGCGCGGATAGCTGACCGGCGCAACACCCGACGCGACCACAAGCGGCGCGGGCTCGGTGCCGCAGGCGCCGCAGGTCTGGGCGGCCGGCAGCGATTGCAGCGTAAACGCGCACTTGGGTAATCCCTCGCGTGCCGCCTTCTTCAGTACACGGTGGCTCGTCATCGTGATCGACAGCGCCCGAGCGGCCAGCAGGGCATCAGCGTCGGCAAGGTGCAGCTGACACACGGCGTGGAACAGCGTCAGCGACGACACCAGCTTCCTCGCGTCGACCGGGTCCGCCATCAGCTCGTGCAGCGAACCCGGGTGCTGGTCGACCGTCTCGAACGCCAGCGCCAGGCGTGCCCCCAGCAGCGGATGCGCCACGTAGGCCCAGGCCTCGTCGGCATCCGCGAGCGCGAACCGCGCCGCCGCGCTTGACCTGCCGAGCCCTTCCAGCTGCGGAAAAATGTACCAGATCCAATGCCCCACCTTGCGACCGGCCCGAATCTCGCGCATCGCGGCGTCAAAGCCGGCGCCCGGATTGGCGTGGGCATGGGTAAAGCGTTCCACTTTCTCGGCCCAGTCGTCGGGATCCATCGAAACCTCGTTGGCTGGTTGCGACGCAGCCGCCCTGGTCGAGCGCCTTGCCCGTGCGGAGGGACCGAGCAAAGCCCGTCGTCTCCCAGCGCCTGCAATTCTAAGCCCCGCGCGCGGGGGGACAAGTCGTCGCGACCTTGCATGCGACAGTCACTGTCGCAAAGCGGACGCCATGGGCCCAGCGTCAGCCGCGCTCGTCCGTGTCGGCTCGTTCCACCGGGACAGTCGACAGCGCCGCAACGTCGCACGACGACACTTGGCGCCGGTTGCCGCGTGGGGGTGACGCGCAAACGCCGGCAGGAGACATTTTAGACGTCTAGACTGTGGGCGATTCTGGCGCAGCCTGTGACGGCCAACGCCTCGACCGCCTCGCCGCCCAGCACCGGAAGCTCCGCCCCGCGGCCTGCGTGTCAGGGCAGCCGGCGCCGACCCTCTACTTGCACGGCAATGCCTGATTGTCCGCCATCGCGCGCTCCACATCGATCGACGGCGCCGCGCCGAGGTAGCAGTTTCGCCGACCTGCCTGGAGCACGTGCCACTCGCTCTGCTTGTCGCTGTCGCGGACGAGGGGGTAGACACTCTCTTCTCCGTCAAGCCCGAACCGCGAAGATCCCGGCAATTCACCGCTGTGCCGAGCCCATCGCCACGGTCAGCGTGCCACCGTGCTCGCCCCCGGCAAGGGTCGAGGCGCCGGCTGTCTGCGCCGCTGCGGTTGATCCGCTCCGCCCGAGCCGCGCGCGCCCTTGCCGGCGTCTGCGCGCGCCGGCTCCGCTGACGCGTGGGCGATGGGCAAACGGCGCTCCGCAGGGGGCTCCGGGAGCC
>JBEARB010000122.1:0-18402 GCA_041163625.1 Pseudomonadota bacterium
GACCAGATCTGCTGCACCACCGAATCGTCCATGAAGCTCGCCGCGCCGACGTGCAGCTCCTTGGCCGTATTCTCGGTGTTGATCGCGACCAAATCGACCTGCAAGGCCGCGCGTCCGGGCTCGAGCGTGTAGTCCAGCGCCAGCTTCACGCCGAGCGGCTCGCTGCGCGGCTTGGGCGTGCCGGCGAGGAACGCGTTCTTGACCAACTCGAGCTCGACCAACCAGAACCAATCGTCGGTGCCCCAAACGCGCAGCTTCGCCGGCCCGCCATCGCTGCCGTCGGCGAGCACCTCGGCCGAGACGCCGCGGAAGCTGCGCAGGGTCGAAGCGGGGATCGACGTCACGTCGATCTTGCCGATCAGGAACGGCATCTCGCCGAAGCGCTCGGGCGCGGCCTGCTCGCAGCCGTCGAGCGCGACCGCGTCGACCAACAGGCCGCCATAGTAGGCGTAGGTGTGCTCGTTCTGCGTCGGCGCCTTGACCACGAAGGCGGCGACCTCGTTGGCGAGCATCCAATCGCCGGCCGCGGCGAGCGAGGCGGGGCCCTCGAAGCGCTCGGCGTCGGTCTGCAGCTGCCGCAGCAACGAGCGACCGGGCTGCGGACACCCTGCGACGAAGGCAGGGCTGCGCGGGCCGCCCGCGACGTCTGCTGCATCCTGAACGGAGTCGACGGTGACCTGTGCGTCGACACCGGAGTCTGCATCGTCGCTGCACCCGGTCACAGAAAGCGTGGCGACGAACAGCGAGCCCAACCACCGCCGCCGCTCGACCGCTCGACGTACGGCGCACCAAACGCTTGCCCTCATCTCGCCCTCCGTCATGAAAACGCCTGACGACGATCACGATAGCGGTGGCAGCGGTCAAGCGGATCGCGGCGATCAGGGCGCGGGCAGGGCGGGCCGAGAGGTCTCGGGGCCCTGCTCGGCGGGTTCGGGGCCGCGCAGCGCCTTGGCGAGGTCGCCGACGCCTTGCCGCCAGCGCTCGAGCGAATCGCTGAACGCGCCGGCCTGCGTCGTGGCGTTGGGATGCTTGGCGAAGGTCTCGAGCGCCTTGGCCGCGCCGACGCCGTCGCCGGCGATGCGGGCGAGCTCGCGGAAGAGCTGTGCGGGCGGGCCGGCGAGCGCCTGCTGCTTGGCGAGCGCCGACCACGTCGCGGCGAGGGCGCCGAGGTTGCGGCCCATGTCGCGGGCGACCACGGCGGTGTCGTCGGCGGACATGCCGCCCTTCTGCATCGCGTGGCCGGCGGCGCCGAGCGCGTAGACGCTGTGCAGCAGCGTGGCGAAGGCGCCCTCGACGACGCTGGTCATCATCAGCCCGGCCAGATCGGACGGCTTGCCGGCGCGGCTCGCGGCGACGAGCTCGCTGCGGAGGCCGCGCAGCAGCGCATCGGCCGAACAGGGCGCTGGAGCGGCGCCGGCGGCGGCGGCGGGCTTGGCGGCGGGCTTCTTGGCGGCCGGCGGACGGGCGAGCGCCGGCGTGGCGGCGAGCAGGGCGAACGAGAGGGCGAGGGACGGCATGCGCATGGTGGCTCCCGGGTTGTGGGGCGCAGGGTAGCCCTCGGGGCGGCGGCCGGCTACCGTCGCGGCCACACGTTCCCTGCGCCTTTTGGGACGCACGAGGAGGTCGTTCGATGCGATGGCCGAAGCGAGTTCGGACACTGCGGCGCGCTGCGAGCGCGCTCGCGCTCACGGGCGCGGTCGCGTGCAGCGGCGCACCGCCCAAGGCGCCCTCAGCCGCGAGCGCGTCGACCGCGACGCCGGCGGCGACGGCCGCGCCGACCGGCCACGACGCCGCCGCCGATCCGATCGCCGCCGCCGTCGCGCATCCCGACCGCTGGGGCGAGGACCGAGCTCGCGACGCCGACCGCAAGCCGGCCGAGGTGATGCGCTTTTTCGGCATCGCACCGGGGATGCAGGTGGCCGAGATGATGGCCGGCCGCGGCTACTACGCCGAGCTGCTCGCCCGCGTGGTCGGCCCGAAGGGGCTGGTCTGGGTGCAGAACACGCCATTCGTGCTGCAGAAATTCGCCGCGGCGCCGCTCGCCGAGCGGCTCGGTCGGGGTGGCCTGGGCCACACGCGCCGGCTCGACCGTGAACTCGAAGACCCGGGCTTGCCGGAGGGGCAGCTCGACGCCGTGCTGATGATCTTGTTCTACCACGACACCTTCTGGATGAAGGTCGACCGCGCGAAGATGCTCGCGGCGATCTTCGCCTCGCTCAAGCCGGGCGGCGTCTTCGGCGTGGTCGACCACAGCGCGGCGGCCGGTCGCGGGATCGAAGACGTCCAGCGTCTGCACCGCGTCGAGCAAGCGGTGGTCGAGGCCGAGATCGTGGCCGCCGGTTTCGTGCTCGACGCCCGCGCCGAGCTGTTGCGCCACCCCGAGGACGACCGCCAGACCAACGTCTTCGAGCCCGCGCTGCGCGGCAAGACCGACCGGTTCGTGCTGCGCTTCCGCAAGCCGGAAGGCGCGCCGCCGACGCCCTGACACAGCCTGACGCATCCCCCTGCGACAAGGACCGCCATGCGAATTCTCCACACCTCCGACTGGCATATCGGCAAGCGCCTCGAGGGCGTCTCGTTGCTCGAGGACCAGGCCGAAACGCTCGAGGGCTTCGTGGCGCTGGCGGCCGATCTGAAGCCCGACGTGGTCGTCATCGCCGGCGACCTCTACGACCGCTCGGTGCCGCCGCACGACGCAGTCACGCTGCTCGACGACGTGCTGCAGCGCCTGGTGTTGGGGCTGGGGCTGCCGGTGGTCGCCATCGCCGGCAACCACGACAGCGCCGAGCGGCTCGGCTTCGCGAGTCGATTGTTGGAGTCGTCGGGGCTGTGGTTGGCAGGCGATCCGCTCGACGGGCGCCACCTCACGCTGCACGACGCGCACGGCGCGGTCGATATCGTGCCCTTGCCCTTCGCGACGCCCGAAGCGCTGCGCTCGGCCCTGACCGAGCGCGACGAAGCGGCCGAGTTGCAGGGCTTCGCGGCGGCGATGGAGCGGCAGGTGCAGCATGCGTTGGCGGCGCTCGAGCCGGGTCGGCGGCGGGTCGCGGTGGCGCACGCGTTCGTGCGCGGGGGCGCACCGAGCGAGTCCGAGCGCGCGTTGCAGATCGGCGGCACGGGCGATGTGCCAGCGAGCGTCTTCGACGCATTCGACTACGTGGCGCTCGGTCACCTGCACCGACCGCAGCAGATCGACGCCGAGCGACGCGGGGACGCAGTGCGCTATTCGGGTTCGTTGTTGCCCTACAGCTTCAGCGAGGCCGAGCACGCCAACTCGGCGACGCTCGCGACGCTCGGGGCGCCGGGCTCGCTGCAGGTCGAGACGCATCGGCTGCCGCAGCGACGGCGGCTGCGCAAGGTCAGCGGCACGATGGCCGAGCTGCTCGCGCAGGGAGCGGCCGAGCCGAGCGCGCGGCAGCAGGACTACATCTGGGCCGAGCTGCTCGATCCGGGGCTGGTACACGAGGCGATGCCGCGGCTGCGGGCGGTCTACCCCAACGCGCTCAAGATCACGCGGCCACGCTACGATCTCGGCGGCATGGAGGCGTCGCGCCACGACCATCGCATCGCCGATCCGGTCGAGATCTTCGCGGATTTCTGGGAAGCGGTCGGCCACCCGGCCGCGCTCGACGAGGACCAGCGCGAGGTCGTCGTCGACGCGGTGCGCGCTGCCGGCGGGGAGGCGACGCGATGAAGCCGCTCCGTCTACACATCGAGGCGTTCGGCCCCTACGCCGACTCCGCGACGCTCGACTTCCGGCGACTGCACGGCCAGCCGCTCTTCCTGATCCACGGCCCGACCGGCGGCGGTAAGACCGCGCTGCTCGACGCGATGTGCTTTGCGCTCTTCGGCACGACCTCGGGCAACGAGCGCAGCGGCGCGGAGCTGCGCTCGGCGTTCGCGGCGAGCGACAAGCTCACGCGCGTGAGCTTCGACTTCGCGCACGGCACGCGGCGGCTGCGGGTGGTGCGCGAGCCACAGCAGGACCGGCCCAAGGCGCGCGGCGACGGCATGACGGTCCACAGCGCGCAGGCGTGGCTGTGGGACCGCAGCGCGTTGGCCGAAGGCGACGACGGGAGCGAGGGTCGGCTGCTCGCCGAGAAGGTGTCGGCCGTCACGGCCGAGATCACGCAACTGCTCGGCTTCTCGGACGCTCAGTTCCGGCAGATCGTGGTGTTGCCGCAGGGCCGGTTCCGCGAGTTCCTGACGGCCTCTTCCGAGCAAAAGCAGCAGATCTTGCAGACGCTCTTCGACACCGCGCTGTACGCGCGCATCGAGGGCCGCCTCGCCGACCGCGAACGCGACCTGAAGAACGAGCTCGCCAACGACGACGGACGACTCGCCGCGCTCTTGCAGGCCGTGGAGGTCGACTCGATCGGCGCGCTGCAGTCGCGGGTCGAGCACGAGCGCGAGCTGCTCGTGCAACGCAAGGCGGCGGTCGAGCCGGCG
Source organism: Pseudomonadota bacterium (assembly GCA_041163625.1). Lineage (GTDB taxonomy): Bacteria > Myxococcota_A > UBA9042 > UBA9042 > UBA9042 > JACKFC01. The sequence goes on from JBEARB010000122.1 coordinate 4,450, forward strand.
CGCGAGGCCGCGCGCGCGAGCCAACAGGCGCTCGACGCCGCTGTCGCAGGCAACCGGGCCGTGCACGACGACGAGCAGGCGCAGGCCGAGCTGCGTCGGCTGCGCGACGTCGCGCCGACCATCGAAGGGATCCGCGCGCGGCTCGCGGTGGCCGTGCGGGCGCGGCCGCTGCCGGCGCTCGCCACCGACGCCCGCACACGCCGTCAGGCGGCTGACCGCGCCGGCATGGCGCTGCTCGACGCGCGCAATCGCGCCGAATCGGCCGGCGAACGCCTCGAACGCTTCGAGCGCACCCTGGAACACGAGCGCAGCGACGAGCGCACGCAGGCCCGCCATCGCGCCGAGCAGGAGCACGCCCGGCTGCAAGCGCTCGCGGAAGACGCGGCGCGGCTCGAACCGCTGCGCGACGAGGCGGCGCAGGCCGCGGCGGCGCTCGCGCGGGCCCGGGCGGACGCCGAATCGGCGACCGAAGCGCTCGCCAAGCTCGAGCGTCAGGTGGCACAGGGGCGCGAGGCGCTGCCCGACGTCACCGCCGCGGCGGTCGCGGTCGAGCAGGCGCGCGCCGAACACGGCGCGGCCGTGCAGCGGGTGGAGATCGCGGCCCTGCGGGACGCCGCGGCCGGGGTCGCGGTGCAGAGCGGACGCGAAGCCGACGAGGCCGCGCAGCGCGCCAGCGACGCCGAGGAAGCCGCGCGACGCTCGGAGGCTGACGAGAAAGGCCTGCGCATGCGCTGGTTCGCTGGCCAGGCTGCGCTGCTCGCGGCCGAGCTCGAGGCGGGCACGCCCTGCCCGGTCTGTGGCAGCGCGGAGCACCCCTCTCCGGCGCACACCGACGAGCCGCTGCCGACGGAGGAGGCGCTCGACGCGGCCGAGCGTCGGGTCGCGGACGCGCGCCGACTCGCGGAGCAGGAGCGCACGACGCGGGACCGATTGCGCACGCGGCAGACCACGCAGCAGGCGCAGGCCAAGGAACACGACGGGCGGCTCGGCGCGCGCGCGGGTGCCGAGCACGCCGCGCTCGTCGCGGAATCGGAGGCGGCTGGCGAGGCGTTGCGCGCCGCGCAGCGCGCGCACGGGCAGGCGCAGCAGGCGCGCGACGGGCTCGCGCGCCTCGAGGCAGCGGTGCCGGCCGCGCGGCAGGGGGTGCAGGACGCCCAGGCCGCGCTGCTGCCGGCGGAGGGAGCGGCGCGAGAGGCGAAGGCCGCCGCGGAGGCCGTGCATCAACGCATCCCCGAGGCCTTGCGCGGGCCCGGCGCATTCGCGGAAGCGCTCGCGCGGGCGGCACGGCTGCGGGAAGACCTCGCGCGTGCGCTCGACAAGGCGCGCGAGGATCAAGCCGAGGCGTCGCGCAACGCGAGCTCGGCGGCCGAGGCGTTGCGAGCGGCGACCGAGGACGCGGCGCGGCGCAACCACGAGGCGGCGCAGGCCGAAGCGGCGTTCGCCGAGGCCCGGGTCGCGGCCGAGCTGACGGACGACGCCGAGCTGCAACGCGCGCTCGCCGACTTGGCCGCCGAGTCGACATTGAGCGAGCGCGTTCGGACGCACGACGACGCGATCGCCAAGGCCGAGGGCGCGGCGCAGGCGACCGCCGCCGCGCGTGCGGGACGGCAACGCGTGGAGACGGCCGAACTCGAGGCGATCGTGCGCGAGCGCGCGGCAGAGCAGCAGCGCGCCGAATCGGCGGTGGCGAGCGCCGAGGCGCGGCTGAAGCAGCTCGAAGAGGCCGGTCGGCGGCACACGAAGATCGTGGAGGAGCAGGCCGGGCGACGCGAAATCTACGAACGCGTGGCGACCATCGCGGAGGTCGCCCGCGGCAAGAACGCCCGCCGCATGAGCCTGCAGCGCTTCGTGCTCGCGGCGCTGCTCGAAGACGTGCTGCGCTACGCCTCCGAACGCCTGCAGCGGATGAGCAGCGGGCGCTACCGGCTCACCCGCCGCGACGACGTCGGCGACGCCCGCAGCGCCGGCGGCCTCGACCTGCTCGTCGACGACGCCTACAGCGGTGATTGCCGGCCGGTGGCGACGCTCTCGGGCGGCGAGAGCTTCATGGCCGCGCTCGCCCTCTCGCTCGGCCTCTCTGACGTCGTGCAGGCCCTCGCCGGTGGTGTCCGCATCGACGCGCTCTTCATCGACGAGGGCTTCGGCACGCTGGACGGCGAGGCGCTCGAGCGCGCGCTCGACCAGCTCCTCGACCTGCAGGACGGCGGCCGCATGGTCGGCATCATCTCGCACGTCGCCGAGCTGCGGCAGCGCATCGAGACCCGCGTGGAGGTGGTGCCCTCGCGCGTCGGCAGCACGCTGCGCTTGCACGTATCGAACGACGCCTGAGCCCGTATCGACTCCGTTCGCTTCCGTACAATCGGCTTATCGATCCGCTTCGCGTCGGCTTGCGACACGTCCTGTCGCGTCGACCGCGTAGGCTCTCCTTCGCGTCGGGGACGCACGTGGGTGGTTCCGTGTCAGATGCGGGCCTGCGCTCGCGTCTGGTTCCCGTCTCGAACCGATGTGGAGGATCCGATGAGCGCGAAACGTTCTGTCGCACGGCCCGAAGTTCCGCCGGTGCCTGCCTACATAGTTCCGGGGCAGCTGCAGCCCTTGCTCGACAGCGCCTGGCTGGCCGAGGCTTTTCTGCTCAGCGCTGATTTCCACGCGCTCGACGACGCGGTCGACGCCGTCACCGAAGCCTTCGTCGCGCGGGGTGCGCCCATTCCTCCGACGCGCTTGCACGGAAATCGAGACGCCGAGCGCCACCCGTGGATGATCTCGACCTGTCGTGAACAAGGTTGGACCTGCGAGGCGTTGATCGCCATCGGAGAGAACGGCCCCGAGGACGCGTGGCAGACCGAGGCCGACGCGCATCATTGGGTGGCCTGCATCGCAGATCCCGGGGCGACCGAAACGGAGATGCCCGTGCTGGTGGCGTCCAAGACGGCGGGCTACCGCGACGCCGCTGCGGCCGCGTTCGCGTGTCGCGCGCTGCACGGCCTGCGCGTCGCGGAGTTCCGTGGCTCGCCCGAGCTGATCCCAGCCGTCGCCGCGTTTCTCGCCGAGGGTCGGGACATGGAGGCCCTCGACCGCGCGCTGCGGACCCTCGCCGGCGTGGACGACGCCGCGCACGGCACGCGCGTACACGGCAACCGCCTGGTCATCCGCGCGTTGGCGTTGGAGGCGGCGCTGAAGCGTCGGCAGGCCGAGGTGGACGCGGCGCTGGCAGGGCGTCCCGCGCCCGCGCCGGTCACGCCGACGCCACAGCCCGAAACGGCGCGCACCACGACGGTGCCGGCCAACCTCGACGAAGCCGAGCGCGACCTGCTCCGACTGCACGAGAGCCTCGGCGGGGGCGAGTTCGCCGAGGCGCTGTGCTCGGGCGTGCAGACCAACCGCGTCCGTGCCTGGGTCGACGAAGCGATGCAGGGCTTGGTCGGCCTGACGGTGGTGCGTCACCGCTTCGAGGCGCTGTGCTGGGAGGAGCTCGGCCGCCGCGCGCACGCCGCACGGGGCGGTCCCCCCGGCCGCGGCCCGTCGCTGCACTTGGCGTTGATGGGCGAGCCCGGCGTCGGCAAGACGACGGTGGCGCGGCGCTACGCGACGCTGCTGCATCGACTCGGCTTGGTCACCCGCCCGTCGATCACCGAGGTCGGCGCCCGGGACCTCATCGGCAAGTACGTCGGGAGCACGCATCCGCGCGTGTTGGCCAAGGCCAAGGAGGCCGAAGGCGGCGTCCTCTTCATCGACGAGGCCTACGCCTTGGTCGCTCGATCGGACAAGGACTACGGCGCCGAGGCTGTGGCCGCGCTGATGCAGGCGATCGACCGCGCCGGAGGCAACCTCGTCGTCGTGCTCGCCGGCTACGAGGCGCCGTTGCAACGCGTGCTGGAGAGCAACTCCGGCTTCGCGAGTCGCATCCGCGAGCGGCTGACGCTGCCGAGCCTGGACCCGAGCGCCGCAGGACAGCTCCTGCTGCAGCTCGCGGAGCAGGACGGCGTCGAGGTGGAAGCGGGCGTGCAGCGCTGCTGGCTCGACCTATCGTCGGCCTTCGAGCTGCCGAGCGACGGTCGGTCCGTCGAGGCGACGTGGCTCGCGTTGCGTCGAGCGGTGGTGGCGCCGCGCGCTGCCAAGACCATCTCGCGGCAGCGGCTGCGCGTCGCCGACCTCGCGCACCTGACGCTCGCGCCGCGCCGGGGTCTCGATCGGCGTTGGATCGCGACCGCCGGCGCGGACGACGAGCCCGCGAACTAGCGGACGCGGTCGCGTCTCTAGGCGGCGACGTCGAAGATCAGCACCTCGGCGCCGCCGCTACCGCCGACCACGCGGACGACGCGCGGCTCGCCGGGCTCGGGCACGACGCCGACCGCGTCGCCCTCGGCCATCGCTTCGCCGTCGACGCCGGCCGCGCCCTCGACGATGTGGACCCAGGCACCGCGGTCGGCGGGGATGTCGAACGAGGCGACCTCGCCCTCGGCCAGGATGGCGCCGTAGAGCCGCGCGTCCGCGTGCATCGAGACGACGCCGCCCTCACCGGGGGGCCCCGCGAGCAACGCGAACCGGCCGCGCCGCGTCGACTCGTCGATGCTGGCCTGCTCGTAGCCGGGTGTCAGCCCGAGCGCGACCGGCGGAAACCAAAGCTGCAAGAAGCGCGCGTCTGCGGTCTGGCTGGCGTTGTATTCGGAATGCCGCACGCCGGTGCCGGCGCTCATGCGCTGCATCTCGCCCCGCACGATGGTGGTGCCGTGGCCCATGCTGTCCTTGTGCGCGAGCCCACCGCGGACCACGTAGCTCACGATCTCCATGTCGCGATGCCCGTGCGTCGGGAAGCCACCACCGGGCGTCACCACGTCGTCGTTCAGGACCAAGAGCGTGCCGAAGCCCCGCCAGCGTGGGTCGTAGTGATGACCGAACGAGAACGTGTGCCGACTCGCCAGCCACGCCATGCGGGTGCTGAAGCGCTCGCCACTGCGTCGGAGAATTCGCATCTCGACCTCCTCGCGAGCCCGAGTTCCGGGATTCCGGCGGGCTCGACCTCCGACACGGTAGGAGTCCACCCCTGCCCGCGACAGCCCCGAAACGGGGATACATCGTTCCTCATCGGCAACACTTGTTCGATTGAACCGAATTCAAGCTCACTCGAGGCCGAACGCGTGCGCGACCATCCGCGGTAGGGCGTCCCCCGCACCTGCGCGGATGGCGCCGCCGCCGGTGTGGCGGGCGAGGGTGGCGAAGGGCGACGGCTCGGGGTTCACGTCGAAGACGAGCCCGCCGTGTCCGGCGACGATGCGGGCGACGAGGTTGGGCAGGTTCGTCGAGCCCGAGGAGCCGACCACCCAGAGCGCCGCCGCTTCTTCGGCGGCCTGCAGGCTGCTGTTCCAGCGGAAGTGCACCTCGTCGTAGCTCTCGTCGAACCAGAGCACGTGCGGGCGCGCGGGGCCGCCGCACCAAGCGCAGCGCAGGCGGGCGCGGGTGGCGTCGTCGAGCGTGTCGTCCTTGCCGAAGGGCCGCAGGTCGTCGGGCAGCGGGAAGGCGCCGGGACGGCAGTCGGCGGCGCAGCGGGCGAAGTCGATATTGCCGTGGATCTCGTAGGTGCGCTCGGGCGGGGAACCGGCGCGCAGGTGCAAGCCGTCGACGTTCTGCGTCAGCAACGTCATCCGCTCACCGAGCACGCGCGCCAGGCGAACCAACGCGTGGTGCGCCGGATTGGGCGACGCAGCCCGACACACGCCGCGACGGTAGAGGTACCAGGGCCAGACCACCTCGGGCACCCGGAAAAACGCCTCGGCGGTAGCGAGCTCGGTCGGACGGTAGTTCCGCGACCCGGCCTTCCAATAGCCCTCCTCGCCGCGGAAGGTGGGGATGCCGCTATCGGCCGAGAGCCCGGCGCCGCTGACGACGACGAGCGTGCCGAGCTCGCCGAGCGCGTCGCGTGTGGCGTCGGCAGCGTCCTCGGGGCGGATTCCGTCGTGGGCGTGCATGGGCTTCTCCTGGCGAGGTCGGGTGGGCGCATAGGATGACGCATCCGCGCGGCGCTCGCCAGACGCGTCGACGCGCCGTCGGAGTGCAACCCTCCCCCGACGGCGCGTCGACCGACCGCCCCGCTGCGGCCTGTGTGTGCCGAGGATCTAGTGGATGTCGACGAGCGCGCCGTCGTCGTCGGTCGGCACCAGCGGCAGCGGCTCGAGGGCGCCGGCGTCGAGGGCACGCAGCGCCGCCGCCACGAAGTCGATGTCGTCGTCGTCGCAGCCGCGGAGCCAGATCTCGCCGTCGTCGACCGTCAGCGTCGCCATCATCGGTCGGTCGCCGGCGCGCTCGACCATCACGCAGGCAGAGGTGGCGTCCCAGCTGCTGCAATAGCCTGCCTCGACCGCGGCGACCGCGAGCGCGTCGGGGTCCTCGCAGGCGTAGAGCGCGACGCAGGGCTCGCAATCCCAGAGCTCGGCACCCTCGGGCAGGCCACGCCGCTCCTCGCGCACCGCCTCGGCGTCGAATGCGAGCTGACGCTCCACGCAGAGCGCGAAGAGCGCGGGCATCGCCGCGTCGCAATCGTCGATGCTCGCGCCGTGCACGGCCAGCGCCTCGACGACGGCAGCGCGGCTGCGGCCGGCGAATCCCAGCGGACGCATCGCGAAGCGGGCGACCGAAGCCGGCTCACCCCGCACCGCCCGCGTGGTCGGCGCGATCAGGCGGCCGACGAGCAGATCGCCCATCCGACGCGCCCCGGGCACACGCACCTCGGCGACCACCTTCTGGCCGCCCCCGAGCGGGCGAACCCACGCGCGCCCGTCGTTCACCGACGACTGCAGCTCGTACAGCCGGGTCGGCGCGTCGGCCAGCAGCGCGAGCGCGTCGTAGGCCGCGCCCAGCAATTCGCGCTGGTCGTCCCGACACTCGGCCAGGTGCGCGTCGCGTCGCGCCAGCGCGGCGTCGATTGGGCGCACGCCGTCTTCGTCACGGCAGAGCACCGTCGCCAGGTCCACCAGCTGCGTGCGCTCGATGACGAAGCCGTCCGCCGGCAGCCGCCGCCCGCCCTGGCGTGTCGCCGCCCGCACGGCCTCGGCGACCGCCGACCGCATCGGGCTCTCCGCCGCCGCGTCGTGCACCAGCGCAGGCACCAGCTGCGCCACCGCGCGGTTGGGCGTCATGTGACGCACCGGATAGCCACCCGCGGCGTGCGGCGGGAGCTCCAGGTCCGAGAGCAACAGGTCGGTCAGCGGCCCGGCCGGCCAGGGCTCGAGCGCCTCGGCCTCGTCGCAGAAGAAGGAATCGTCGAAGGTGCGGGTGGTCGGCTGCATCTCATCCTCCAGACGGACGGTGTGTCCGTGTTCTGAAGAGAGTTATCGGAAGATGGCCGAATTCGCGTCGCGACGAAGGCGATCTTTTTGCGCGCCACGCTCAAGGCGGCGGATAAAACGACTCGAAATCGTAAAGTTGAAACTTCCACAGCGTCTGATCGCCGAAGCGTGCGACCGGCGTCTGATGGTGCAAGGTGCGGCAACCCTGCCGGTCGGAGACGACCTCCACCGTCAACTGGGGCGCGAGGTCCTTGGCCGGCGGCGACTCGCTGGCCGCAAAGGCGGGCAAATCGCGCCCCGGGGCGATGCCGTAGCAGCGATCTTCGCCCGCGACCGCCGGCCGCGCGCCGGACCACAGCATCGCCTCCAGCGGCAGCGGCGCGGCCTTGCACGTCGCCGCGTCGAGGACCATCACGCCGCACGCGCTCGCGCGCCGCCTCCGCTCCTCGATCTCTGGGCTCGGACGCACGCCTCCGCGGTAGTGAAACGCGCTGCTCCAATAGACGGAGGGCACACCATCGCCGACGGGATCGTCGTGCTCGACCTGCGGACCGGCGCGGTCGTGCAGCGCGCGCCGCAGGTGCGCGGGCAGGCGTTGTGGCGGGTGGCTGGTGGGATGATGACGACCGGCACCGGTACGCCCGCCGGCATCGAGGTCGGCGTGTTCCCCGTCGGGGGCGCCGGCGCCAAGGTCTGCGCGGTGCAACCGCCGCCGCCGCAGGAAGCGTCGGTCGTCTGCGCCTACGCCTTCGACCGCGGCGGTCAGAGCCTGCGCGGCACCGCCTGCACACCCGGCCGCAGCGGCCATGCCCGCTGCCACCGCCCAGCCACCTGCACGCTGCCTGATTACGCGCGCTCGCTGTCTCCATCTGACCATCGGTAGTCGCCGGGAGGCTGCGCGGCAAGGAGCAGGCGCCCGGGCGCGCTCTCCTGCAGCGTCGCGACGAGCTTGCCCTGCTGCCAGAGTCGCCCACGGATCGGACTGAGCAGGTTGCCGGCGGGCGCATCGACCACGCGCACGAGCAGATCGCCGACCTGCATCGACGGATGGCTGGGCGGCAGCGGCGGCAGCGCCAACGCCGGCATCACGGCGGCGCCGACGGGCGGCTGCGGCAGCGTCTCCTGCCAGGGATGGTACGGAGCCGAATCGACGTCGAGGACGCCGTGTGCGGCGTAGGGCTCCAGCCGGCCGAGGGCAAAGGGCTCGGCTGCGGTAGCGGGCGCGTCGGCGGGTCCGCGAGCGAGTACGGCGTAGAGCGCGAAGGATTGGCCGACGTGCGGGGGGCGCCGGCGATGCGGCGCAGCGCCCAGTGGGGCCCGAGCTCGAGCAGGCCGGCATAGATCTTCGGCAGGAAATCGGCGTCCTGGAAGAAGGCGACGAGCTGGTCGTAGTACCAGGCGAGCATCGGCTGCCAGGCCAAGGGCGCGGGCTGCCCGAGGGGCGTGAACACGCCCAGATCGGACAGCAGCGCCAGCAGTCAATCGCTGCGCCCGTTCGGGAACTCGCCCAAGATCTCGGTCATCAGCTCGCATTCGGCCCGAAGCCCGTCCTCGACGCCGGGCAAGACGTCGGGCGCGCGGAGCAGCGCAGCGGCGGTGGCCTGCGCGGCGAAGACGCTCTCGGCGCCGTCGCTGGCCTGGTGGGCGAGGGCGCCGACGGCGAAAGCGACGGCCCCGGCAGGCGCCCCCGGCTGCTTCGCCGCCTCGAGCAACGCGAGCGCGAACGCCGGCGCGTGCGTCGGGGTGCCCGCCAGCTGCGGCACGGCTTGCCGCAGGTCGGGCGCGATGCAGCCGAGCCGGAGCCACGCGGTGGCGGCAGGGCCGATGGAAAGCGCGAGCGGATGCGCCTCCTGCGTCATCCGCTGCGCGACGCGCTCGCATTCGCGCAGGTGCACGCCAGGGCCCCAGGCGGTGGCTGGGCCGGCCGTCAGCGTCCCCGCCGACGCCGACGCGACCACGGCGAGGCGAGCCATGGAGCGGGTGAGGCGATGACGCATGGGCGACCTCGGTCGGGCGGACGTGTCGGCGCGACGACACGGTCACGCTGGCAGAGGGCCGGCGCGGCAGCGAGCCGTGGCGTGCGTCGGGGGCTGACGCGACCGGCGGGCGCTGGCATCGTGCGAGCGCGCGCCGTCGCGCGACGAGGCCCCGATGCAGACGTCCGCTCCCCCGCTCGCCGCCCAGACCGGCCGCCCCGACCCCGCGCGCGCCGCCGTGGACGCTGCCGGCGGCCCCGATCAGCTCGCCGAGACCGCGTTCCTCGACCACGCGCATCCCGCCGTCGTCGCCTGGGCCGACGCCGCCGCCGGCGCGCTCGTCGAGCCCGTCGAGGTCGCCGTCGCCTTGGTCCGCCACGTCCGCGACGGGCTGCGCTACACGCCCTGGAACGTCGCGACCACCCCGGACGGCTTCCGCGCCAGCACCGTCGCGCAGCGCAGCTTCGCGGAGGGCGGCCATTGCATCGACAAGGCGCTGCTGCTCGCCGCCTGCGCCCGCCACCGCGGCATCCCGGCGCGCCTGCACTTCGCCAACGTCCGCAACCATATCGGCACCGAGGAGCTCGAGCGCCAGCTGGGCACCGACCTGCTGGTCTTCCACGGCTACGCCGAGCTCTGGCTCAACGGTCGTTGGATCGCGGCCACGCCTGCCTTCAACCGCGAGCTCTGCGAGAAGCTCGGCGTCGCCCCGCTCGACTTCGACGGCGAGCACGACAGCATCTTCCAAGCCTTCGACCGCAAGGCCGGCCGCTTCATGGAGTACGTCGACGACTATGGTCCCTTCGACGACCTACCCTTCGCGCTGATGATCGACGAGTGGCGGCGCTACTACCCGCGCTTCGCTGCGCTCGGCCAATGGCCGCGCCCGGGCGCGTCGAACTCAGTGCAGCCGAACGGGTAGGCCGAGGCATTCTTTCGCGGCGGTGAGGTCATCGAAGCGCTGGCTCTCGATCAGACCCTTCTCGTTCTTGCGCAGCGTCTCGAAGAGCGCGGGCGAAGCGCGCAGCAGCCGCAACGCCTTCTCTGCGTGGGCATGCAGGCTCCATCGCGGGCTTGCTCGACCTCGGCGCGCAACGAGCGGGCGGAACGCCGGATGCCCTTCGCCACCAGCTTGCCGACGTGCTCGTCCAGGTCGCTGTAGACCCGCTCGCGCAGCTCCGCTTCGGTCGGAGGGGCAGCGTTCATGGCGCGCACGCCGAGCGCGGGATGGGCGGCGTGGCGCACGCTCAGCACCCGCGGACGGATGGTGCCGCTCGCCTTGAGCGGCTTGCCCCCGGTCGGCTGCAGCGTGAGCGTCACCTTCAACTCGACCTCCAAGATCTGCGTCTTGGTCGGGTACGACTTCGACTCCATCACCGGCACCTTCGCGGTCGACGGCATGCTCGAGCAGCGCTTGCGCGTCCGCACGACGTCTTCCTCGGCGCTGCGCAACGCCGCCACCCGCGTCGCCCGCGCCTGCGACGACGCATTCCGCGCCGAGTTCAGCGCGCTGCGTTCCCGCTGCACCTTCGACTCGGCATCGCGCAGGCGGCTGCGGCAACTCGCGAGCTCCGGATTCGGCCCGACCTTGGTGCCGACCTGCACCAAGGGCTCGACCGCGGCGCGCAGCCCGGCGTCGATCGCCGTCGGACGCACCCGCAGCGCCACCGAGCCCACCGCGCCCTCGCACCGGTCGGGCAGCTTCAGATCGAGCTTCGGTGTGCCGGAAAGTTCGACAAGGACGCGCCCCCGCCGCCCGGTACCCGCCTGGACAAATGGCGCGACAGACTGGCTTCCTTCGATTCCGAACGACACGGGAAGATCTTGGCCGCCGTACGCGAGGTCGCCGCCGAGGTCGGCAGCACGCCCGCGGCGGTGTCGCTCGCCTGGCTGATAGCGCGCCCGGGCGTCTGCTCGGTCATCTTCGGCGCGCGCTCGATCGAACAGCTCGACGCCAACCTCGCCGCGACCGAGCTGACGCTCTCACCCGAGGCGATGCAGCGCCTCGACGAGGCCAGCCACGTGCCGCCGGGCTATCCCTACGACTTCATCGCGCGGATCCAGGGGCGTTGGGGCTGAACAGCGCGCTCAGCGCCCGAGGTCCCAGGCGAGCGCGTGCTGCTCGCCGAGCGCGGCGAGCGCCATCGCCACGGCCTCCTCGGCCGACGTAGCGCGCAGGATGGTGTCGTCGCGGCGGTGGTCGAGCTGCAATCCGGCGAGCTTGGCGCTCCAGCCTTCGCCGACGTCGAGCGCCACGACCGGCTTGCCGAACTGCCAGGCGTAGGCGATCTCGCTGAGCGTCCCGCTGCCGCCGCCGATCGCGATGACCACGTCGCCGCTCGCCGCCACCAACGCGTTGCGCGCCAGCCCGATACCGGTCGGGATCACGATATCGGCCCATTCGTTCGCTTCCGAAGCGTCGAGGCCGGGCAGCAACGCGACCACGCAGCCCTCGAAGGCCGCCGGCGCCGTCTTCGCGCCGCGACTGACCGCCTCCATCACGCCGGTGCGCCCGCCCGTCAGCACCCGACACCCCGCCTGCACCAAGCCACGGCCGACCGCTTCGGCGTGCGGCAACAAGCTCGCGGGCGGCGAGGCGGCGCCGAAGACGGTCACCATCGGGCGGCGGCGGGGGCGTGATTCGGTCATCGGAGGCTCCTGCGTAGCGGGCAACCGGACGTCGGTGCCGCCGCGAGCCTACGCAGCGCCGGCCGAATCCGCCATCACGCCGCCGCCAAGCCCGCGAGCCCCTCTTCGACGCTGCGCACCGGCGTCCAGCCCAGCTCGGCACGCGCGCGCTCGGTCCGCACCGTGATGCTCGCCGACATCATCGCCGCCTCGAAGGGCGAGAGCGGCGGCGGGCTCCGGCGACGCAACAGGCTCCAGACCGTATCGAGCACGCCCGCCATCGCCCGGACAAACCAGCCCGGCAGCGAACGCTCGGGCAGCTGCAGCCCCCGCGCTTCCGCCATCGCGCCGAGGAATTCGTGCATCGAACGCTCGCCCTCGTCCGCGACGAGATAGGCGCGGCGACCGACTTCGGCCGAGAGCGCGGCGAGGATGCCGGCGCTGAGGTTGTCGACGTGGCAGGTCGAGGTGCGGGCGCGGCCGCCGTCGAGCCAGACCCAGCTGCCGTCGAGCCAGACCCAGCTGCCGTCCTTGGCCATGCGCTCGATGGCGGCGCCGACCGAGGTATCGCGCGGCCCCCAGACCAGGCGCGGCCGCGGGATGGTCGCGACGCCGCGCGCCGAGAGCCTGCAGCAGCCGCTCGAGGACGCGCTGCGCGCTGTTCGCGCCGTCCTGCGCGCCGAGCCGAGCTTCGACCCCGCGACGACGCAGCGACGCTTCGTGCTGGCGTGCCCGGACCTGGTCGCGCCGGTGCTGCCGGCCTTGCTCGCGGCGGTGCGGGGCGAGGCGCCCGGCATCGACCTCGCCGTCGTCCGCCCCGAGGGCGGCATGCTCGTCGCGCTCGAGCGCCAGGGGGCCGACGTCGTCCTCGGTGCCGACCGCGAGCTCGGCACCGGCGTCGTCGCCGAGCGCCTCGGCAGCGCCGCCTGGGCCACCCTCTGCCGGGCCGATCACGCCCTCACCCGATGCCCCGACCTGCCGACCTGGACCCGCCACGGCCACATCCAGATCGCCACCGGCGGCGCTGGCGAGAGCCTCGTCGACGTCCTGCTACGCCAGCAGGGCCACAGCCGCCGCGTCGTCCTGACGCTGCCGACCTTCCTGCTGGCCCCCCGCGCCGTCGCCGAGACCGACCTGCTCTACACCGGCCCCGAGCCCTTCCTGCGCCCGCTGGCAGCGTCGCTGGGGCTGGCGGTGCTGCCGCCGCCGCTGCCGCTCCCACCGGCGCCGGTGATGATGGCGTGGCCGGCGCGCCTGGACGCCGACGCCGGCGTGCGCTGGTTCCGCGAGCGCGTCGCCGCCGTCGTCCGCGCGCAGCTCGACGCGCACACCGCCTAGCTACCAGACCCGGCGTACGCGCCTACAGCTTCCCGCGCGCCAACCACCGGTCGAGACTCGCCGCGAAGCGCTGCGTCTCCTTGTTGCCGTAGGGCGGCGGCCCCCCGGTGACCACGCCGCTGCCGCGCAACGAGTCGAGGAAATCGCGCATCCCGAGGTGTTCGCGCACGTTCTCCTCGGTGATCGGCTCGCCCCGGAAGCGCACCACCGTCGCGCCCTTCTCGAGCGCCCGCGCCGCGAGCGGCAAATCGTCCGTCACGACGAGGTCGGCGGGGCCGCAGCGCGCGGCGATGGCGTCGTCGGCTTCGTCGGGGCCGCCGGGCACCTGCAGCAGCGAGACGACGTCCAGGCGCGGCGTCGCGTGGTGGCGGTTGGCGACCAGGACGGTCGTGGTGCGGGTGCGCGCGGCGGCCTTGTAGACGACTTCTTTGCAGGCGCGGGGCGCGGCGTCGCCGTCGATCCAGATGGTGCGGTGGGGTGGGTTCATGCGCTGGGCTCCTCGAGTTCGCTCGGGGAGGATAGGGGGTGGTGGGGGCTTTGGGCTAGCCAAAGTCCGTGGGCGGGAAGCGTGTGGCTCACCCCAGAGCTGCGCCTCGCGTGTTGGCGTACCCGTTGGGCGCGTCAGGCCTCCATCATGCGTGGGCCAGTTCTTGGGGAGCACGTCAGTGCACGTCAAGCAGAACCTCGGCCCGGCGCACCAACATCATCGTGGACGCGGCATCGAGCAC
>JBEARB010000123.1:0-9578 GCA_041163625.1 Pseudomonadota bacterium
CCAGCAGGCGCCGACGCCAGCTTGGCCGCCGCACGACTCGGCGCAGCTGCCGCCTGGCGCGACGCCGGTCGCGCAGACCGCGCCGAAATCGTCGCAGCAATCGGCGTAGGCCGAGCATTTCGCGTCGCATTGGCAAGCCGCCGCCTCGCTGAACTTGCCGCAGCGGCCGACGCAGCTGCTCGGCGCCACGGGTCCGTCGCCGTCGTCGACGGCTTCGTCGGCTTGCTCACCGTCCGCCGTGCTGCCGATGTCCGGCGCACCTGCGCGCTCGCCCGCATCGGCGGCGCCCGCGTCGGTTCCGGCCGCGTCCTGCCCGTTGCCGTCCGCGGCGCCCTGCCCGTCGGCGCCAGCGGCGGCCGCGGCAACCGCCTCGGTATCGGCGGTGGTCGGAGCGGCGAGACCGCCACCAGCGCCCGTCGCGTCGGCGCAGCCACTCAGCGACCACGCCCACAGGCCGAGGACCACGCCCCAGCGCATCGCGCCCGCGCGCATCCCGATCCCGCTCTGGTCCTTCGAACGCAACATGCTACCTCGACGCGCGGAGCCTCCACGCGTCGCAAGCCTGCCGTTGCCCTGCCGGCGCGTCCAAAAACGCGATCCGAGCCGGACATTGATGTCATACCCGTATTTTCGGAGCGTTGGCGCGAACGTTCAGTTCTCGAAGCAAACCGAGGGACCGCCGGGGGTTCCGAACAGCGGCGGGCTGCCGAAGGTCGGGGCTCCGGGCAGGTTCGACGACAGGCACCACGCCGAGCCGGCGTCGTTGCTTGCCGCGTCGATGACGACGCCCTCGGACTCGATCGCGAGGTCGCCGCCGCTGTTCGAGAGCGCGATCGACGCGCCCCACGCCCAATTCACCGGCACGCCGCCGTTGGTCGCCTTGTCGCTCGAGCGCCCGAGCACGAGGTATTTGCCCGGGTCGAGCAGCAGGCTGTCGACCCCTGCGCCGATCACCACCGTCACGGCCTTGTAGCGGAGCGTCAGCCCCTTGAGCTCGATGGTCTTGTTGGTCGGGTTGTACAACTCGACGTACTCGCCGTAATCGGGGCTGCCGGCCACGGACTTCGGCATGATCTCGGAGATCACGATGTCGCCGACGCTGGGCTTGCCGCCCGACGGCGTGTCGCAGGCGTCGCCGAGGCCGTCTTTGTCGGAGTCCTTCTGGTCGAGGTTCGAGACCGTCGGGCAGTTGTCGATGGCGTCCGAGAGGCCGTCCTGATCGGTGTCGAGGGTGTAGCCGGCGCAACCGTGGTTGGCCTTGCCGGGCGTGCCGTAGTCGTCGACGCCGTAGGTCGTCAGCCCCCAACACCACGCGGCGGAGGTGTCGTTCTGCGCCGGCGAGGCGTTCTGCGCGTCGAGCTGCAGCGAGCGCCCGCTCTGCAGCGGCCAGCCGCTACCGTCCGCGACGGTGTCGAGGACCACGCCGAGCGAAGGATCGGCGTGGGGCCGGCCACCACGAAGGTGGCCGCACCGAGCCAGCGCCGACGACCACCGTCTTGCCGTCGTCGTCCGTCAGCGTCAGCCCAGCCAACGAGCGCGCCTGGCTGCCCGGGTTGTAGAGCTCGATCCACTCGCCGTCTGCGTCACTGACCAAGCCGTCGCCCCAGGGGTTGATGTGCAGCTCGCTGATCACCAGCGGGCCGCCCGGCGCGACGGTGTCGGCGTCGGGTGTGGTGGTGTCCCGTGTGCCGACATCGGGCGCGGCGGTGTCGGGATCGCCGGCGTCGGGCGTGGCGGTGTCGGGATCGCCGGCGTCGGGCGCGGCGGCGTCGAGGTCGCCACTGTCCGGATCGTCCGTGTCCGGAGCGGCGCCGTCGGGCGTGGTCGCGTCCGCGGCGATCGCATCGCTGACACCGCTGCCGTGCCCACGCCGCCACCGTCGCCGCCGCCGTCGCCGCCACCGCTGCCGTCCGCCGTACAGACGTCCGTCCCGGTGCCGGGCACGCAGCCGCTGTTGGCGCAGCGATCGCCGACGGTGCAGGGATCCCCATCGTCGCAGGGGACCTTGTTCGGCAGGTTTTGGCAGGCCTGCGTCGCCGAGTCGCAGAGGTCGGTGGTGCACGGGTTGCCGTCGTCGCAGACCTGATCGCCGCAGACGACCGGGCCATTGCCGCCGCCGATGCCGCCACTACCGGCAGTCGTACCGCAACCGCTCGTCAGCATCGCGGCGCCGCCGAGCCGGCCTGCGAGAAACCCGAATTCACCGAAACGATTGCGCATGACCACCCTCCCCAGCCCCACTGGCCGGCCCGACGCGCAGGCCTGATGGCCGATCGCTCGCTTTTTTTGACGCGGTCGGTGACACCTCCGCGCGTCTCCGGCGTTCGAACAGATGGGAGCAGGCCCCGGACGCGGGGGGTGGACACGTTGGCGGTCGATACTGCGACGCTTTATCAGGAGTACGGACCGATGGTGCTGCGGCGCTGTCGGCGGTTGCTCGGCGACGAACAAGCCGCGCTCGACGCGATGCAGGACACCTTCGTGCAGGTCCTGCGCCGTGAAGATCGGCTGGACGGCGCCGCGCCGTCGAGCCTGCTCTGGCGGGCGGGCCTCTCGGTCTCGGGCGTCCGCAAGCGATTGCGCACGCGCGGCCACTCCCACGAGCTCGGGCTGTTGCCGGGCGGCGGCCGATTGCCCGACGCCGAGCTGCGCTCGAGCCTCTCCGGCCTGGAGGTCGACGTGCGCATCGCGATCCTCGACTCCTGCGCGAGCGGCGCGCTGATCCGCAGCAAGGGCGGCCGCCGCCGCGCGCCCTTCGTGCTCGACGAGTCTGCCGAGGTGCGCGGCCACGCCTACCTGACCAGCTCTTCCGCGGACGAGGTCGCGCAGGAGTCCGACCGCATCGGCGCCAGCTACTTCACCCACCACCTCGTCACCGGCCTGCGCGGCGCCGCCGACGTCGACAAGGACCGCCGGGTCACGCTCTCGGAGGCCTACCAATACGCCTTCCACGCGACACTCGAGCGCGCGCAGAAGAGCTTGAAGGGCCCGCAGCACCCGAACTACGACTTCGAGGTCGCGGGCTCGCGCGACGTCGTGATCACCGACCTCTCGGTCGCCGGCTCGCGTTTGGTGCTCGACCGCGGCGCGGGCGGGCGCTTCGTCGTCTGCGACGCGCAGGCGCGCCTGGTCGCCGAACTCGACAAGGTCCCCGGGCGCAGCACCGAACTCGGCCTCGAGCCGGGCCGCTACCGCGTCGAGCTGCGCGCCGAGTCGGGCGCCTACGCCGCCGAGGTCGAGCTCCGCGAGGGCCAAGCCACCCGCGTCGACGTCGCCTCGATGCGCCGGGTGACGATGACGGCGAGCCGTGACCGCGGCGGCGCACCGGCGGCGGTGCGCGAGGCACCCGGCCCCGAGCAGGTCCCGATGAATATCGGCATCGTGCCGGGCATCTCGATCCGCGGCTTCGACAAGCACGTCACGCAGCTCTCGCTGAACATCATCGGCGGCATCAACGCGCAGGTCGACGGCCTCGAGCTCGGCGGCTTCGTGAACATCACCAGCGGCAACGTCCGCGCCACCCAGATCGCCGGCTCGACCAATATCGTCGGCGGCGACGTGCGCGGCCTGCAGCTCGCCGGCGCGTTCAACCTCGCCGGCGGCGACGTCCAGGCTATGACGCGCTGACGCCGATCCCGGCCGCTCGCTCGACCGCCCGCCGCGCCTCGGGCGCGCCCATGAAGACGATGGCCTCGCCGACTTGCAGCACGTGCTCGGGCAGCGGGTTGTAGACCCAATGCCCGTCGTCGCGGCGCAGGGCGACCACCATCACCTCGCGCGCCCGCACCGGCTCCAGGCTGTCGAGCGCCCGACCGACCAGAGGCGATCCGGCGAGCACCGGCACCTCCTCGACGCGCAGGCGCTGGTCGCGGTCGCGCAACATGATGTCGAGGAAGGAGACCGCCGTCGGGCGCACCAGCTCGCTGACCAACCGGAGCCCGCCGATGAGGTTGGGGCTGACCACCGCGTCGGCGCCGGATTTCCGCAGCTTCTCGATGGTGCGCTTGTCCACGCAGCGCGCGACGATGCGCAGGTTCGGGTTCAACAGGCGCGCGGAGACCGTGACGATGAGGTTGTCCTTGTCGTTGCTGACGGTCGCGCACAGGCCGGCGGCGCGCTCGACCCCGGCGGCGCGCAGCGCGTCGTCGTCGGTGGCGTCCCCGAAGACCACGGGGATCTCGCGGCCGAGGACGCGCTCGAGCTCGGCCACCCGCTCGGGGTCGCGCTCGATCAGCACCAGCGGACGCTCGGTCTCGACCAGCTCGCCGAGTACGGCCTCGCCGGTGTGGCCGCCGCCGCAGACGATGGTGTGGCCCGAGAGGGCGGCGATGCGCTTGTTCATCCGGCGACTCCAGAGCAATTCGTTCCATCGCCCTTCGACGAAGAAGGCCGTCAGATTCGAGATGAAATAGACGAAGGTGCCGACGCCCGCGAAGAGCAGCACGATGGTGAACAGGCGCCCCTCGGGGTGGTGCTGCAGATCGACGATTTCGCCGAATCCGACCGTGGTCAGCGTGATGACCGTCATGTAGAGGGCGTCGAGCCACGAGGTGTGCGGCGCACCGAGCCGATGGTAGCCGACCGTGCCCGCCGCGAAGATCAGGGCGATCAGCACGGCGGCGCGCAACAGGGGCGTGCGCAGGGTCAGGCGATTCGGCAACGGAACTCCTCGGGTTCGGGGCAGACGCGCCGTCAGCGCGGCGCCGCGGACGGGTCCACGCCCGGGCAAGTATAGCGCGATGCGAAGATCGCGCGCGTTCGCGACGCTGCCGTCCGGTCCGGGCTGTCGGCGTAGGCGGCGCGGACGAACGCGTCGACCAGGCCACACGCGTCCTTGCCGGCCAACGCCGCCGGCGCGAGCAACAAGCGCTCGCGCGGCTCCGCGAGCTCGAGCGCCCGCACGACGCGCCAATCGACCGGCTCGGGCGCGAGACGCTTCAGGTGCGTCGCCAGGAGTACGTGCCACAGCCCCGCCTCGACCTCGCCCGCCTTCGCGAGCGCGTCGCCGAGGTTGTGGCGAATCCGCCACGAGCGCGGCTCGACGTCCACTGCCGCTTCGAAGAGCGCGCGCTGCGAGCGCCACGGCGTGGTGGTGCGGACGCTGCCGGCCGCCGCCAGGCCGAGCGCCAGCGCCAGAACGACGCGGCCGACCCGCGTCGCGTCGGACGCGCCCCCCCGCCAGCGCTGCCAACCCGAGACCACGAGCACGCAGGCACCGAGCGTCGCGGGATAGAGCGCGCGCTCGGCGTGCTCGGTCGGCCCGACGAAGAGCAGGTTGCAGCCCGCGACGATCGGCCCGGCCGCCAGCGCGATCGGCAGCGCCAGCGCGAGCTTCCGCGCGGCGAGGGCGCGCCAGCCGGCGAAGGCCGCCAGCGCCAACGCCAGCGCGCCGGCGACCGTCCACGGCAGCAGCGGCCCCGTGTCGCGGGTGTAGACGGCGTAGCTGTGGTCGGGGGCGACGCCGACCGGCAGCAGCAACTGCAGCGTCTGCTTGCCGGCGATGGCCAGCGCCGTCGCCGCCCGATCGGCGCCGTGCAGCTGCCCGACGACGTTGTCCAAGGCGCCCTCGTCCGCGCCGCCGTGTGCCCGCGCGACCATGGCGAGCACGGCTGCGCCGACCGGGAGCGAGGCCAACGCCAACGCGCGCCAGACGGCGGCGCCGACGCCGAGCCCGAACGCGGCGATCGGCAGCAACGCCAGCCCGAGCAACGCCGACTCCTTGCACAGCGCGCCCAAGCCGACCCACGCGACGGCGGCAACGGCGCCGCGGCCATCGGGGCGAGCGTGCAGCGTCGCGAGCGCGGCGAAGACGGCGGCCGAGGCGGCGATGTCGGCGTGCCCGACCAAGCCACCGACGGCCTCGCCGTGCGTGGGATGCAGCGCGAAGAGCGCGACGGTTGCGGCGGCGAGCCCAGCGGGCAGCAGCTGCCGCACCCAGCGCAGCGCGGCGTAGCAGGCCAGCACGTGCAGCACGATCCCGAACGCGCGCAGGGGCAACGGGGCGCCGTCTCCGGCGGCCCAGAGCACGCGCCAGATCGCGGGCAGCATCGGCCGCCAGGAGACCTTGGCGGCGCCGCCGAGCGGGAGCCCCCAGAAATCGCGCTCCGTCACACCCTCGAGCCAGCCGACGCGGCCCTGCACCATCGGGCTCTGCAGCACGGCGTGAGCGTCGTCGTAGACGTAGCCACCATCGACCGCGAGCGCGGCGGCGAGCGCGGCCAGCGCCAACACGCCGACGGTCCAGCGTCCGTACCCGCCTCGCTGCTCCCGTTGCTGCACCCGTTGCTGCACCGTCGCCTCCGACCGCGAGCGTGGCGCGAGCGCCGGTCGCCGACAAGCCCGTCGCCGACGCGAGCGTCTGTCCGCGGCGGCCGGACTCCGCTATGCTCCGGCGCCTACGACCCTTTGGTGGAGGATACATGTCGTCTCGTCTCTCGCGCGGCCCCCTGCGTCGCCTCCTCGGTTCGACCCTCGCGCTGGCGCTGCTCGCCGTCGCCGCGCCCGCCACGGCGGCGACCGCCACGCCTCTGGCCGCAGAGGGCGTGCTCACCGCCGCGGGCGGCATCCCGGCCGTCGACGGCAAGTACCAACTGGGCTTCGCCCTGTACGCCGGCGAGGCCGCGAAATCACCGTTTTGGCAGGAAGGCCCGATCGAGACGACCGTCACCGCGGGCCGCTTCCGCGTGCTGATGGGGCAGACCAAGCCGATCGATCCGAAGACCCTGGCCGACGCGCCCGAGGTCTGGCTCGGCGTGACGGTCGGCAGCGATCCCGAGCTGCCGCGCCAGCAGCTGGCCTACGCCCCGATGGCGGTCGTCGCCCGTGCGCTCGCCTGCGACGGCTGCATCCAGGCCGGCCAGCTCGCCAACGGCGGCGTCGCCGCGGCCAACGTCGCGTTCAACTACGCCGGCAGCGCGCAGAAGGGCGGCGCCGCGCTCGACCTCGCCTGCACCGGCTGCGTCAGCGCCTCCGAGATGGCCTTCGACGCCGATATCGATCTGGGCGGCAACAGCCTCAAGGCCAAGAACGGCACCTTCACCGGCGACGTGACCGCCAAGACCGTCACCGCCACCGCGTTCATCGGCGACGGCAGCAAGCTCGTCGGCATCCCGACGCCCTCGGGGACCTGCCCGCAGGGGCAGGTCATGCGCGGCATCGCCCCGGACGGCAAGCTGCTCTGCGCCGACGGCGCGCTGCCGCCCGACGGCCTCGACGAGGTCAGCAACGGGCTGCTCACCAACCAATTCGTGGACACCAAGACCGCCGACAAGAAGAACGTCGCCATCCCCGACAACACCGGCAGCGAGGCGATCAGCGACCTGACCTTCCCCGACGTCGGCCTCGCGCAGACGCTGACGGTCAAGCTGACGGTGAACAATTCGGACCCGAGCGCGCTCGCGATCACGCTGCTGCCGCCGGACGACAAGAAGGTCGGCTACGTGATCTGCTCGCCGTGCGGTGCGGACGACCTCAAGAAGACGATCAGCCTGACGCTGCCGCCGACCAAGCCGCAGTCCGGCGACCTGAGCACCTGGATCGGCAAGAACCCCAAGGGCCTGTGGAACCTCAAGGTGAAGGACACCTCGTTCTGCGTCATCCAGAAGCCCGGCAACGACACGCTCTGCGACCTGAAGGCCAAGACCGACGGCGCGATCGTCGATTGGTCGATCGCGATTCAGACGCTCTCGTCGAAGAAGGTCGCCGCCAACGCCAACGTCGGCATCAACGGCACCCTCGACGTCACCGGCAAGGCGACCGTCGCCGGCGACCTGCAGGTCAACGGCCAGATCGTGTCCTCGGCCGGCCCGCTCGCGAGCAACTTCAAGTACGTCTTCATCAATAAGGACTGGCGCAACCAGAAGGCCGACGGGCAATGGAAGAATATCCCCAACCGGACCATCACCTACGCCAAGAAGCGCGCGAATTCGGTCCTGCGGATCACCTACCAGGATACGCTCGGCACCTACGGCAACGGCTACGACCGCTGCCGTTGGCGCATCCTCGTCGACGGCAAGCAGGTCGCGTACTTCTCCGCAGCCGATCTGCAATACGGCACCGCTTGGCGAATGCAGAACGGCACCCACACGGCGCTCGGTGTCGGTTTCGGCGCCGGCAACCGCACGGTCGTCGTGCAGAACGCGATGATGTCCGGTGGCGTCGAGTGCCTGATGGGCTGGAATACGTCGCAGAACTTCCTCGCTGTCGAAGAAGTCGGCCCGTAGTTCGGGCCGCGGGTGACACTTCTCCGCCTCACCGGTGTTTCGGTAGGGGCAAGCGCCGCGCACGTTTCCTCGCGCCGCGCAGGAGAAGCCCCTGCAGCACCCGAAGAAGCTCCTTACACCGACGCCGAGCCGCAGATCCTGATCGCCGGCGACCACGGCTCGGGCGACACCGACGACGGCTGCGACACCGACGACGCCGCGGCGAGCGGCAACTGAGCCCCCGCCCTCGCGAGCGGCCCGCGCGGCCGGCGTCGCCCGACGGGGTGGCGCCGGCCGCGGGGGGTTCGTGCTAGGGTCGCGCCCTGCCCGCGCCCGCCGCGCCGGGCCGAGGAGTCGCCGATGTCCCGCACCGATGACCCGCCGGGAACCCTCGCCGTCGCTGCCCTGCAGGCCGTCGTCGACGCCGCGACCAGCGCGGTCGAGGTCTACGTCGAGCCCAGCGACGCGCTGCCCGACGGCGCGAGCCTGCGCTACAAGACCGCCGGTCCCGAGCGCGCCGTGCACGCCGTCCGCTACGAATCCGACGACGGCGAGGCCGGCGAATGGGACGTCTGGTCGCCCGCACCGGACGGCGATCCGATGCTGCCCGCGGCCCCGGTTCGCGGCGTCGAGGTGCACGATTCGAGTGCCGGCATCTCGCTGCTCGTCTACGGCGGACCGGGCGGACTGCGCCTGCGCTGGCGCGAGGATCCGAGCGTCATCGTCGCCGAGGCGTGGCTGCTCCTCGGACCGGACGACACAATTCCTCACGAATGAATCCGGCCGACCGTGACGGATCGCGCGACTGGCGGCCCATCGCACCGAGACCCGATCCCAACGCCGCGTGAATTCCACCGTGCCTTTGTACGTACGAAACGGTATCCTGTGTGCCCTGTCGACCGATTTCACGGTTCCTCGAGAGGTCACGATGCGCCATCACGCCCTGCTGGTCGCGGCTCTGTTCGCCACGCTCGCCCTGCCCGGCTGCTTCGAAGATGCCGACGTCCCGGTCACTGGCGACCCCGACGTGGACGTCTCCGATGGCGGCGGCGACGTCGACGATCCCTGTCAGGGTGAGAACGGCTGCCCCTGCCAGCTCGACGAGCAATGCCAATCGGACTATTGCGAGCTACCCGACGATCCGAGCCAGACCACCGGCGTGTGCGCGGATCCCTGCGGCGGCGGCTGCCCGGCGGGGCAGACGTGCAAGAGCGTCGGCCGCGGCGGCAAGAAGAAGTTCGTCTGCATGGACGACAACATCGACCCGATCTGTACGCCCAGCGAGGAGATCTGCGACGGCGAGGACAACGACTGCGACGGCGTGACCGACGAGGCCACCTGCGACGACGACAACACCTGCACCTTCGACGATTGCGT
>JBEARB010000124.1:0-5820 GCA_041163625.1 Pseudomonadota bacterium
TTCGGCAGGCAACCGACCAGACGCCCGGCCCACGCCTTGAGCGTCGCCGGTCGCGCCAGCAGCCACGCCGCCAACGCCTGCGTCAGCCGCACCTCGACGGTCATCCGCTCGGGCAGGCGGGTCTTGCCGACCAACACCGAGGCGGCGTCGTCGATGTTCGAGACGACCACCCGGTCGACCCGCGCGAGCCCGCCGTCCTCGGACCAATCGCTGCCGTCCCACGCGGCGCCCGCGTCGAGCTCGACCGCCACCGGCGCACCCTCGAAGCCGAGCGTGCCGAGCGCGTCGGTCGCCGCCGTCGCCGTCGGGGCCTGCAGCCACACGCGCTCGGGGTGCTGCTCACGGAAGACGCGCTCGGCGTCCGGGCTGACGAAGGCGTGCCGTGTGTCGAGGCGAACGTGCGGGAAGCGTCGCTCCACCAAGTCCTCGCGGTAGGGGAACATCGTGCTTCGGCACGCGCCGTCGAGGAAGCAATAGTCGCAGCGCTCGCCCCAACAATCGGGGGCCACGCCACGCTTGAGGTAGCCCTCGAAGTTGTGGCGGCCGCCGTCGAACTCGTAGAAGAGCTTGTGCGGGTCCTGGATCAACCGCTCGAAATCTTCCAGGTATTGCACCGGCAGGCGGTTGGTCCAGATGTAGACGCCGGGCTTGTTCGCCCAGACGAAGGCGCGCCGGAAGTAGGGCACCGCGTCGTTGAGGTCGAAGAACAGGCTGTGCCGGTGCTCGTCGAAGCCGCGCCCGAACGGGATGATGTGCAGCAGGTCGAACTCGCGGATGCCCATGTTGTAGTAGTATTCGATGATCTCGGGCAGGTGCTTGTAGTTCTGCTTGTTGATCACCACGTCGACGTTGACGACCACGCGGCCGGTGTCCTGCAGGTTGCGCAGGCCCTTCACGCCGGTCACGAACGCGCCGGGGGTGCCGGTGAGCTTGTCCTGCAAGTACGCGGTGTGGCCGTGCAGCGAGACGGTCGCCTCGTCCAGGCCGGCTTCCGCCGCTTTCTTCGCGAATTTCTTGTACGAGAACATCATCCCGTTGGTGACGGTCTGGATCCACTCGTAGCCGACCTCTTTGCCGTAGCGGATCAGCTCGAGGTACTCGGGGTGCACGCTCGCTTCGCCGCCCGAGAGGATCAGGCGCTCGCGACCGAGCCGACGGCCGAGCGCGATGTAGGCCTTGAGCGACGCGGTGTCGATCATCGAGCCGTCCTGGTTCATCGAATCCAGGCAGAACGTGCAGCGCTGGTTGCAGACGCGCGTCACCCGCACCCAATGGCGCTTGTGCTTGACGGCGGCTTCCTTGACTGCGTCCTTGTCCTCGCTGCCCTCACCCTCGCCCTCGCGCAAGCCAGCGGTCTCGGGGATCGCCTCCATCCGAGCGGCACCGCCGGTCTCGGACTGCTGCGCGTGTTCGAGCGCACGCGCTTCGTCGCGCGTGAGGATGCCCTCACGGATCAGTTGTTCGATATCGATCTCGAGCTCGGCCATCAGGCCCCTCCTCCCGCGCGCGACGTTCGGCGTCGCGGCGGTGCATCGCTCCGCGCCTGCAGGCCAGCCTCGCCGAACGCCGCCAAGAGCGCAGGTCCCGGCACGGCACAATGCGCTCGCCACCGGCAGCTCTCGCAGGCCGCGGCGGCGTTGTCGCCAGAATCGTTGTCGAAGGCGGACGCAGGCCGGCGGGCGTCGACGACGCATTCCGGCCCACCTGCGGCCTCGCCCCGCAACGCCTGCTCAGCGAGCAGGCACGCCGGCACGCCCCGAACGTCGACCTCGCGCCGTGCCGCGCTCGCCAGCGCCAGCGCCCGACGGACAAAGGGCGCCGCCAACGCCGGATTCGCCAGCAATCCGGGCGGCAGCGTGACCGGTGCCACGACCGTGAACGCCGGCACACCCAGCGGCAAGCAGCGGCCCACGAGTTGATCCAGGCCGCGATAGGTGGGGCGCAGGACGGGCGCGAGCACCCGTACGCGCAGACCGGCGGCGTGCGCGGCGCGGATGCCTCGCAGCGCGCGCTGCATGGCGCCCGGCTGACCGACCACCCAATCGTGGGCGTCGGCGTCGGCCCCGAACAGGGGCACCGCCACCCCGGCCACGCCGAGGTCACGCAGGCGCGCTGCCAGCTCCGGCCGCGCGAGCGGTACGGCGCTCGTCTCGAGTTCGATCCGCACGAAGCCGGCGCTCTTCGCTGCCGCGACCCACGTCGGCAATTCCGGCGAGGCCAGCAGCTCGCCGTCGCCGAGCGTGACGTGCCGGGCGCCGCTGCCGGCCGCGGTTCCGAGCGCGGCCGGTACGTCGACCGCGTCGCCGGCGGCGCCGGCGCCGTCGTAGACGGCGGGCATCGCGAGGGGTCTCGGGCTCGCCGTCAAGATGCGCGCACTTCGCAAGGGAACAACTCCGGGCCGCGGTCGGTTGGGACTCCGCGGCCCGAGATCCTATGCTGCGCCGCGCATTCCTTCAACGACGCGCGCCACCCTCGCCGCCGCGCTCGATTGACGCTCCCCGGTCCGCTCCCTACGCTACCGTCCCCCGCGTCGCGACGCCGCGCGCCGAACCCATGGAGACGCAACGATGTCCGACTCCTCGCACGCGCCCCGGCTCGTGCCGCCGTCGATGGGCCTGCGCCTCGGGGCGTACGCTTTTGCGGTCTTCGTCCTGGTCACCGACCAATGGAGCAAGCAGGCGGCGGTGGAGCATCTCGCCAGCCCGGATCATCCGATGATCGTCGACGGCGACGGTGCTCGGGACGCGGTCGCCCTGCTCGTC
This sequence comes from Pseudomonadota bacterium, assembly GCA_041163625.1. Lineage (GTDB taxonomy): Bacteria > Myxococcota_A > UBA9042 > UBA9042 > UBA9042 > JACKFC01. The sequence continues at coordinate 2,763 of JBEARB010000124.1, forward strand.
GGCCACGGGCTCGACGAAGCCGAGGCCCGCGCCGCCGTCGAGCGCCGCGTGGTCTGGCGGCTGGCGCCGGCGGGTTCCGTCGACCTCGCTGCCCCCGCACGCGAGTCCGCGGGGCAGCTCTTCGTCCGCGAGGGCACGGGCAAGCCGGCGCCGCGTCGCCTCCGGCCGAGCCCGGACGCGCCGACCGAGACGCTCGGCGAGGCGATGCAGCGCGAATGGCGCGTCGACGCGGCGCAGGCGAGCGCGTTGGCGCCCACGCTGCTGCAGGCCGAGGGCGTGTGGACCGAGCCGACCGGGACGGTGCCCGCCGGCACGTCGCTCGCCCTGCTCGAGCGCGAGCGCCCGGTCATCGACGGCTTCATGCGCTACGTCTACGCCGAGAATCCCGGCGCTGCGTGGAGCTTCCTGCGCGATGCTCCGGTCGGATTCCGCACCGCTTTCTTCAGCGTCATCGCGATTCTGGCCTCGTTGGCGATGATCCTCGCGATCTGGACCGGCTGGATGGGCTCGGCCGCAGGCACCATCGCGCTCGGCGGCATCCTCGGCGGCGCCGTCGGCAACCTCATCGATCGCAACCGCTACACGGTCGTCGTCGACTTCGTGCTGAACTACGTCGGAGAGCATCGCTGGCCGGTGTGGAATATCGCCGACGCCGGCATCACGGTCGGCGTGGCCGCGATCCTCATCGAGGCGCTGCTGGGCATGCGGACCGGCGGTTCGACGCAGGACGCGTCTGCCGACGCGGCCTGAGCGGAGAAGTCGTGCACCCCTCCATCGACATCGGCTTCACCACCCTGCCGTCCTATTTCACCCTGCTGATGGTGGGGCTGACGCTGGCGACGTTGCTGGCCCACCGGGAAGCCATCCGCCGCGGCATCGACGGCAACACGATCCTCGACCTGGGGCTGCTGATGATGGCCGCCGGGCTGATTGGCTCGCGCGTGCTGCACGTCTTGGCCGATGGGCATTTCTGGGACTACGTCCATCTGTGCACCGACCCGGACCAACTGCCCGGCCTCGCGATGGGGGGCGGTCGCTCCTGCGCGAGCGACGCGCAGTGCGTGACGGCCGGCCTCGGCGACCTCTGCGACGCCGCCACCGGCATGTGTCGACAGCAGCGCGACTGCTTGCGCGTCTTCAAGATCTGGTACGGCGGCTACGTCTTCTACGGCGGCCTGCTCCTCGCGGTGCCGCTCGGGATCTGGTTCCTGCACCGGCGCGGCCTCCGCGCCTGGGCCGTCGCCGATCTGGCCGGCTGGGCGATCCCGTTCGGCCTGATCCTCGGCCGGCTGGGCTGCTACCTCGCCGGTTGCTGCTTCGGCGGCCTCACCGACGGCCCCTTCGGCACCGAATTCCCGCGCTTCTCGCCCGCCTGGCAGACGCACGTCGAGGCGCACCTGCTGGATCGCAGCGCGGCCCACTCGCTGGCCGTCCACCCGACGCAGCTCTACGAAGCCGCCGCTTCGGCCGTCATCGCCGGACTGGGCTGGTGGCGCTACCGCCGCGGCCGCCACTTCGAGGGTGAGCTGTTCTTCCAGTTCCTCATCCTGTACGGGGTCTTCCGCATCGGCGTCGAGTTCATCCGCGCCGACGAGCGGGGCGCTTGGCTCGGCGGGATGGTCTCGACCTCCCAGCTGGTGAGCCTGCCGTTGCTCGCCTGGGGGGGCTACGCGCTGTGGCGCAAGAAGGCCTGGCCCAAGATCGACCACGACTAGTGCGCCCGATTCTTGCCGTTCGAGCGGACTGAGGCCACGATCCGCGTGGAGGAAAGAGATGCTCGCACGCCTCGCCACAGGATTGGTCCTCGCACCGCTGCTCGTCTGGCTGCTGCTGGCCGGGCCGCTGCCGCTCATCGTCGGCGTCGTGGCGCTCGCGGCCGCGCTGGCCACGCACGAGCTGCTGTCGATGTTCGACGAGACGCGCGGCTCGCTCGCGGCCTTGGCGGCGTTGTTGGCGGCAGCGATCGCGGCGTGGCCCTTGCTGCCGGCGGGCGTGGGCATCGGCCTGATCGGTGCCGGCGCGAGCCTGCTGCTGATCGTCTGCCTGCGCGAGCCCGACGATCTGGTCCGCCAGAGCCGCGCCGGCGCACTCGCCGTGCTCGGCCTGGGCTACGTCGGAGCGATGGCGGCGGCCCTGTCGTCGATCGCGGCGCTTCCCGACGCGGGCGAGCGCGGCCCCTTCGCCTTCGGGCCGGCCGCGCTTCTCGGTCACTTCGTCTTGGTCTTCCTCGGCGACACCGGCGCCTATTTCGCCGGTCGCTTCTTCGGCCGGCGCAAGCTCTACCCGCTGGTCAGCCCGAAGAAGACGATCGAGGGCTCGATCGGCGGCACGCTCGCCACCGTGGTCGGCTTCGTGGCCTACGCCCACTACGTGTTGCCCCAGCTCGCGCCCGTGGAAGCGGCGATCGGTGCCGGGCTGGTCGGAGTCGTGGCCCAGATCGGCGACCTCGCCGAGTCGATGTTCAAGCGCGCGACCGGCACCAAGGACTCGGGCAAGCTCTTGCCCGGGCACGGCGGGATGCTCGATCGCATCGACGGGGCGCTCTTCGGCGCGCCGTGGACGCTGCTGTGGCTGACGCTGCTGCACGGCGCATGAGTCGCGCGGTCGTCGGCCGCTACGCTGGCCGCCTCGACTGGGAGCGCGCCGTCGCCCGCAACCTCGCCGCCGCCGATCGCACCATCGCCGGCGGTCCCCAACACGTCCTCGTCTTCGAGCCCGCCGCCCCGGTGCTCAGCCTCGGTCGCCGCTCGGTGCGTGGCGATCTGGACGCGGCGTCGGCAACCGTCGCTGCCACACGCGGCGCCCGAGTCGTCCCGGACGATCGCGGCGGTCGTGCGACCCTCCATCTCCCCGGTCAGCTGGTCGCGTTGGTCGCGTTGCGCTGGCGTCGGGAGGCGATCGGGCAGCTCGTGGACGGCCTGCTCGGTGCGGTCGCCGAGCTGGCGCACGAGGCGGGCACGCCCGTGGAGCGTCGCGACGGCGAGGCGCTGGGCCTGTGGATGGGCGACGACAAGGTCGCCTCGATCGGCCTGCGTCATCGGGACGGGGTCGCGGGGGG
>JBEARB010000125.1:0-6532 GCA_041163625.1 Pseudomonadota bacterium
GCGCGCCTTGGCCTCGGAGCGACACGCCAAGATCACGCGCGCGCCGGCCCGCGCCAGCTCGCGCGCCGTGACCTTGCCGATACCGGCGTTGGCGCCGGTGACGACCGCCACCTTTCCGCTGAGATCGACCTCGACCGGGGCCTTGTTCGCCATCGGAGCTCCTCCTCGTTCGTGGGATGCAGCCTGCGGCCGGGGGGACGCGGCGGAGCGCGACGATGCCACGGCGATCGGCATCCGGAAAGGGTGCCACGCTTGCCCTGCCCGCCCGCCGCCGCGACCCTGAGTCGATGCATGCCGGAGAACAAGCCGCGATCAGCCTTCACGTCCGCCCCGACGGCGCGCGCGAAGTCCACAAGCGCTACCACGCCGCCGCCGGCTACCTGCGCGAGCGCGACGCCCTGCTCGGCCTCGCCGAGGCCGCGTTCGAGGCCGCGCCGACGCTGCTCGGCCACGACGACACTTCGCGCACGCTGCGTTTGTCGTTCGTGCCGGGCGTCTCGCCGGCGCAACTGCCGCCCGTCGCGCGCGCACGGGCGTGGGCCTCGGTCGGCGCGGCGCTCGCGCTGCTCCCCGGGTTGCCGCCGCCCGGCGACCCGATGCCGCTCGCCGATGCGATGGCGCGGCGCGCACGCGCTTGGACCGACCGCCTGAGGACGCCGCTGCCACCGGCGCTGGCGGCGGTCCTCGCCGACGCCGACGCCTTCCGCGGGGCCGAGCGCCGGCTCTGCCACCGCGACCTGCGCGACGACAACGTGCGCGTGCGACCGGACGGTACGGTCGTGCTGCTCGATTGGGGGCAAGCACGTCCAGACGCCGAAGAATCCGACCTCTGCCGCCTCGCCCGCGCCGCCGAAGACGACGAACCGGGTGCCGCCGCCGACCTCGCCGCGCTCTGCGCCGGCCTCGGCTACGATCGCCACGACACGCTGCGGGCGCGTCGATTGGCGTTCACGGTGGCGCTCGAGCGCGTCGCCGCCGCCGTCACGGCAACGGGACCTGCACCCAGGTGAACGAATCCTTGGTCTCGCCGTTGCCGAGCTCGCCGTTGGCGTTGCCGCCGCGGCAGAGCATCGCGCCGGTCATCGTCAGCACGCAGATGTGAAAGCCGCCCAGGGTCACGCCTCGCACCGTCGGGATGCCGTCGACCAGCACCGGCTTGGTCAGCGGCAGCGTGGTCGAGGTCTCGAAGCGCTTCGCGATATTGCTGCCCCAGCAGCGCAGCTTGTCGTCGCTGCCGACCGCGCAGGTCGAGTTGCCCTCGGCGAGCAAGACGACCGCGTCGATGCCGGCGACGGGCTTGGGCGCGAGGAAGGGACCGGCGCCGCTCAGCCCGGTCGGCGACGAGCCGTTCGCTCCCCAGCAGTGCAGCCCGCTATCTGCCACCGCACAGACGTGGTCGTCGCCCAACGCCACCGACGAGACGCCGCGTAGGCCGGTATCGCTGGGCAGCGTGATCTTCTGCTTGGTCGAACCGATACCGACCTCGCCGTACTCGTTTTCGCCCCAACACCAGAGCGCGCCGCCGGGCCGGATGCCGCACGTCGTCTCGCCGCCGGCGTAGACGCGCAGCCAATCGTCGGTGCCACTGACCTTGACCGGCACCGAAGTCTTGCCGTTTTCGCCGTTGCCGAGCTGGCCGTCGCCGCCCAGGCCCGAGCACCAGATCTGGCTCTGCACCGTCCGTACGCACGTATGCTTGAGGCCCAGCGCGACCGAGGTCACCCGCGCCGGCACCGGAAAGAGCACCGGCTCCTTCTGGTACTCGGTCGTGCCGACGCCGAGCGCCCCCCAATAGTTGTCGCCCCAGCAGTAGATCTGCGCGCCGAGCTTGCCCGCCTCGCCGACCCACGCGCAGGTGTTCTGCACGCCCCGGGTCAGCCGCGCGACGTAGCCGAGCGCCACCTTCATCGGCGCCGTCGAGCCCGAGAATCCGGCCTTGTCGCCCACGCCGAGCTGACCCTTGGAGTTCGCGCCCCAGCAGTAGACCCCTGCCTTGGCGCGGGCGCAGGTCACGTCGTAGCCCGCGACCATGTCGTGCCAGGCGCCGACCTCGGTGAGCTGGCAGTAGCCGTCGCCACAGGTGCCGCCGAGCCCACAGGCGCCGCCGCTGGCCGCCGCGTAGCCACAGACGCCGGAGTTGCAGCCATCGACGGTGCAGGGGTCGCCATCGTCGCAATCCGCGGCGGCGCCGCAGGGGGTACCGCCAGCGGTGTCGGTGCCGGCGGTATCGGTACCGGCGGTGTCGGTACCGGCGGTGTCGGTGCCAGCGGTGTCGGGGGCGGCCGTATCGGCCTCGCCGGCGTCGGTGCCGGCGGTGTCGCTCGCGGCGGTGTCCGTGGCGCCGACGTCGCCGCCGCCCGCGTCGCTACCGCCCGTGTCGGAGCCGGCGGCATCGTCCGCGCCGGTGTCCGAGGTGGAAACGTCTTGCCCACCGACGCCGGGGGATTGGCCATCGGAGAGGGCGAAGTTGTGGTTGTCGAGAGCGGTGCGCGGGCAACCGGAGAGCGCGAGCAGCAGGGCGAGGCCGAGGGCGGAACGGAACCAGCGCACGCAGACCTCGACTCGGCGCCGCGCGGGCTACGGGACGGTGATTCGGCCCGGGGCGCCGCTGGTGCCGGCTTTGGTATGGCAGGAGTTGCACGAGCCGGCAAACTGCGGGGTGCTCATGGCGTTCTCCTTGTTGCCCGAGACCACCTTGGCCGTGTACGGCAGCTTCAGCGCCGCGGCCTGCGCCTTCTCGAGGAAGAAGTTGCCCGAGGCATTGGCCGTCAGCGTGGTCTCGTTGCCGACCGCGTCGGTGATGACGACCTTCACGCCCGACTCACCGTAGCAATCGTCGGCCTCGTGCAGATCGGGGAAGACGGTGCCCGCGATGGCGAACTCCGGCCCTTCCTTGCGCTCGGTGTGGCATGCGATGCAGTCGCGGCCCGGATGCATCAGCGGGCTCTCTTCGTCGCCGCCGGTCCATTGGATCTCGGACTTGCAGACGCTCGGCGACACCGTGGTCGAGAGCGCGTCGGTGCCGCAGCCTGCGGCTGCGAACAGGGCGACGGCGATGGTCGCGAATCGGATTCCTCTTGCCTGCATGGATCCCTCCCCCAGTCCGCCGATGGGCTAGCGGACGCGAAGCTACGTTGCACCCTTCGCAGCGCGCGATCAGCTTGCGCGTGTATGCACGGCTGCAATCGCGTCGCGGAGCTGTTGCAGCCCGGTCTGCATATCGACCCGGGGAGCCCAGCCGAGATCGGCCTTGGTGCTGGAGATATCGAACCAATTGGCGGTGCAGAGCTGACGCGCGAGGAAGCGCGTCATCGGCGGCTCCCCGCCCAGCGGCAGCGCCGTCCACAGCCCCTCGCAGACCGTACCGATCGCGAACGCGAGCCCCTCGGGCACGCTGCGCTCGACGCGCGGGGCGCCGTCGGCTTCGAGCAACGCGTTGATCAAATCCCACATCGGCCAGGGCTCACCGTTGCTGACGAAATACGCCTTGCCGCAGAGCGCGGCGCCGGGCTGCAGGCGGTCGAGCGCGGCGATGTGGGCGTCGGCAGCGTTGTCGACGTAGGTCGAGTCGACCAGGGCGTTGCGCGTGCCGACGCGGCGTAGACGTCCGGCGCGGGCGCGCTCGGCCAGGCGCGGCAGGATGTGCGGATCGCCCGGCCCCCAGATCAGCCGCGGCCGCAGCGAGACGGTGTGCAGCGTCGCGTCGTTGGCGGCGCGCACGGCCTTCTCGGCGGCGATCTTGGTGCGCTGATAGGCCGTCCGCGGCGCCGGCGCGTAGGGTGTGCTGCCGTCGCCGGCTTCGCAATCGCCGTCGGTCTGCACCACCGAAGGCGTCGAGGTGTAGACCAGCCGGGCGATGCCGTGTGCGCGCATGGCGGCGAGCACGTTCTCGGTGCCGACGACGTTGGCGAGCCGGTAGCGCTCCTCGTCGCCCCAGATTCCGGCGAGCGCGGCGGTGTGGATCACGGCGTCGCAGCCCTGCATCGCGGCGTGCACGACGGCGGCATCGGCCAGATCGCCGCGCCGATGCTCGACGCCGAGCCCGGCCAGCTCGGGGTAATCGCCGCGCGAGAGGCTGCGGACCTCGTCGCCGCGGGCCCGCAGCGCGCGGCAGATCGCCTTGCCGAGAAACCCGCCGCCTCCGGTGACCAACACGCGCATCAGCGGACTCCGAGCTTGCCGGCGGCCCAGACGCCGAGCGCCTCGCGGCCGATCTTGGCGTTGTGGCGGATATCGACCGGGAAGGCGGGATGGACGAGGAAATCGCGGATCGCGGCGGTGTGCGCGTGCGGCGCGCCGAGCGCCTGCAGCTCCGCGGCCAGGTTCGGCGGCGGCGGCGCGCCGGGCTCGAGCTCGACGCAGACCACCGGCCGCTGCTGCCCGGGCGTGCCGACGCCGACGAGCGCGGTGCGGTAGACCGCCGGATGCGCGTTGAACACCGCCTCGACCGGGATCGTGTAGCGCTCGGCGTCGGCGCTGCGCACGCGATGCGCCTTTCGGCCGCAGAACCAGAGCCGGCCGCTCTCGTCGAAATAGCCGAGGTCGCCCATGCGGTGGACGACGCCGCCGTCGGGGGCGGCGATCTTGGCGAGGCGGGTGGCCTCGTCGCGAGCGTTGTAATGCGTCGTCGTCGAGGGGCTCTGCACCGTGATCTCGCCGATTTCTCCGGCTCCGAGCAGCCGCGCCTCGGCGAGCGAGCCGATCGGGCCGTCGTCGATGGCGATGATCCGCACCTGCGCCGAAGGCACCGGTCGCCCGACGCAAACGCCGGCGCCGCGGGCGGTCGCTTCGGCCGTCTCGTCGAGCACCTCGCGCGACTCCACGATCGCGACGGGCAGGCTCTCGGTCGCGCCATAGGGCGTGTAGATGCAGGCGTCCTCGGGCAACATCGCGCGCATCCGCCGCAAGATCGTGGCGTGCACCGGCGCGCCGGCCGAGATCACCCGCCGCACCGTCTCGAGCTGCTCGCCGTGCGCGGCGCCGTAGCGCGAGACCGTATCGAGCAGCGCGGGCGAGCCGAACATGTTCGTCACGCCGAAATCGCGCACGGCCTCGAGGATGTGCAGCGGGTTGACCTTGGCTGGTCGAGTCGGGTCCATGTCCGGGATGACGGTGGTCATGCCGAGCGCGGGATCGAAGAGCGCGAAGGGCGGGAAGGTCGGCAGGTCGACCTCGCCGGGCCGGATATCGAAGGCGTCGCGCAGCATCTCGACCTGCGCGACGAAGTTGCCGTGGCGGTAGAGCGCGCCCTTCGGCGCGCCGGTCGAGCCGGAGGTGAACAAGATCGCGGCGTCGTCGTCGCGACCGGTGTCGGCGATACGGAAGCCCCCGGCGGCTCGGCCCGCAGCGCGGATCTGGGTGAGCGAGACGCCGCCGAGCATGCCAGCGAGCGCGCCGCCGCCGACCACGACGTTGCGGCGCACGCTGCCGCGCCCCCAGCCGAGCAGCATCCTCGCGACGTGCGCCGGCGGGATGCCGATGAACGCCTCGGGCGCCGACTCCTGCAGCGCGCGCCCCATCCGCTTCACGCCGATGCCCGGATCGATCAGCACCGGCACCGCGCCCGCCTTGAAGAGCGCGAACATCACCGAGAAGAGCTCGATGCTCGGGCGCACCAGCAGCGCGGTGCGGGTGCCGCGACCGATGCCGACGGTGGCGAGGCCGGCGGCGATGCGCGAGGCGTCGTCGTCGAGCTGTCGATAGGTCAGGTGAACGTAGCGCCGGCGCCCGTAGGCGTCGTGGTCTTGCGGCAGGAAGATCGCGGGGACGTGCGGCTGCCGCTCGGCCATCGCGCTCAGCGCCGCGGCGATATTGACCGTCATGCCGGCTAGTCGATCACGTGCGTCACGGCGCCGGTCGGTACGTCGACCACGCTGAGCGTGCCGGCGCCTTGGTCGACGACGAAGACGTTGGCCAGGCCGGCCGCCGAGCGCAGGCCGACCGCTGCGGTGCCGACGGGGCTGGTGCGCGGGCGGAAGCCGGCGGTGAAGTTCCAGCGCCAGGTCGCGTCGCGCACGCCCGGCAGCAAGCGCACCGGCTCGCCGACGACGTCGCTGGCCGCGCAGCCCGGCCGCATCTGCACCGAGAGCACGGCGTTCTCGAAGGGGCGCAGCGCCACGGTCTCGTCCTTGCCGTAGACCGGCGTGACGAACTCGGCGGCGAGCGTCTCGTCGTCGATCGGGCAGGCCGAGGGGGCGTCGAGGCCGTCGGCGAGGCGCGGAACGGTGGCGCGCGAGGCCTGCAGCGGATCGGTCTCGGTCCAGGCGGCGCAAGAATCGCCGTCGCGGCCGCGCGAGGAGAGCAACCCCGTGCGTGAGCCGAGCACCAAGAAGCCGTCGGCGCGGACCTCGTAGCGCACGCCGCCGTCGGGCCAGCAGGCGAGGTCCGGCATGCCGACCGCGGTGGTGGTGAACGCGTCGAGCTGCGTCTCGGCGGTGTGCACGACGTCGATGCTGCCGCCGGCGGGGTCCAGGCGCAGGCGGTCGGGCATCACCTCGGCGACGCGGTAGCGCAGCGTCTCGCCCTCGGCGCC
>JBEARB010000126.1:0-10822 GCA_041163625.1 Pseudomonadota bacterium
TCGACCCGTCCGACACGGGCACCCCGATGGGGCCGGTCGGCGACCTCTACGCGCACACCGCGACCGAGCTCTACAAGCTCGACCTGGACGCCAAGGAACTGAAGCTCGTCGGTACGTGGAGCTTCAACAAGAAGGAAGGCAAGGTCACCGATATCGCGATCGACCGCTTCGGCACGCTCTTCGCGATCACCCACACCGAGCTCTTCCAATGCGACCGCTACACCGCCAAGTGCACGTGGAGCGTGACGTTGCCGGACTCGTACAACGGCCTGACGTACGTGCCCGAGGGCGTGCTCTCGCCCACGGACGAGGCGCTCGTCGGCATGGGCGCCGACGGCTCGTGGAACCACATCCAGATCGTCGCCGGCAAGGTGAAGATCAAGACCATCGGCAGCTACGGCGGCGGCTGGCTCTCCTCGGGCGACGCGTTCTCGGTCTTCGGTGTCGGCACCTTCGCCACCCTCAAGGGCAAGGGCGACACCGACACGCTCGCCCGCATCGACGCCAAGACCGGCAAGATCGAGAAGATCATCGGCGAGACGGGCGCCGTCGGCCTGTTCGGCCTGGCGTGGTGGGGCAACGTCTTCTACGGCTTCAGCAAGACGGGCGAGATCTTTACGCTCGACGTGCAGACCGGCAAGGCGACGCCCGCGACCTGGCTGAAGGCGCCCAAGGGCGTCTCCTGGTGGGGCGCCGGCGTCAGCACCCGCGCCGCCGGCGGCTAGCTCTCGGTCGTGACCGTCTTCGGACCGGGCGTGCCGGAGGGCTGCGGACGGTCCGCGAAGATGTCCTGAATCCGCATCTTGGTCTTGCTCGGGTCCTTGGTCACCTCGAGGCCACGCTCGGTCAGCGGGAACTCCTCGGTGCCGGCCCATTTGCCCTCGTCCTTCGGCAGACCGATCGTGTACTTGTAGCGAATCGACGCGCCCCGCGGGAAGTCGAAGACGCCCGTCCAGATATGGTCGCCGGCGACCTTGTCGCCTTCCTTACCGTCGTCGCGGAGCGCGACCTTGTTCGGCACCCACTTGGCCTTCATGCCGAGCTTGGGGTGGTTGCCCGTGATGTAGACCACGCCCTTGCCCTTGGGCGGCGGGAAGGTCTCGATCCAGCCGAAGAGATCGATCTTGATCTCGGACTCGGTGACGTCGACCTCGAAGGTGCAGAAGACCGCGTTGGTGGCGTCCTCGACGAGGTACTTCGACTCGAGCGTCGGTGCGGTATCGGCGATCTTACCGCCCTTGCGGAAGGCGAGGCGGACCTCGATCGGATCCCCGAGCGCGAGGCCCAGGTCGCCCCAGGGCACGAAGATCTCGATCAGCTTGCCGCCCTGCACCGGACCGCCGACCTTGCCGCCGAAGGTGGTCGGCGGGAGCGAGGCCCAATCGGTCTTACCGTCGGACTTGCGGAACGAAGCCGCCGACTTTCCGCCGGCGATGGCGACCTGGAGCTCCCGCGCCGCGCCCTTGCCCGCCATGTTCAGCGCGAAGCCCTCGCGTCCGGTCGGCAGCGCCGGATCTTCGGTGAAGGTGCCGGTCTTGGCGTCGGTGATGTGCTTGTGGCCGAAGTAGACGAAGAGGTCACCCGCCGTGGTCGAGAGGTCGAAGTTGTGCTGCACGCCGAGGTACAGGCCCTTGTCGTCCCAACCGTAGAAGACCGTCGCGATCCAATCGTCGGGGTTGGCCTGCGCGTCGTTGGTGTCCGAGTCGAAGAAGAAGCCGCCCTGCGCGCCCCACTCGCTCTCGTTGGGCAGCAGCTTGCCGTCGAGCACCGGCGGGGCCGTGAAGGGCCCCGGCGGAACCTGCTCGGTCGCCTGGATGATCGGCTTGAAGTCGGGCAGCGGAATCTCCGCCTTGCCCTGCAGCTTCAGCGCCGCGTTCATGTGCTTGTACATGCCGGCGAGGTGGGTGCGGAACGCCTGGTCGAAGGGCGAGTCGTCGTTCGACGGGCTGGTCATGTCCGCCCCGTACCACCAGAACCAATCCGAGCCCTCGGCGCCGTAGAGCTCCTCCCACGCGTACCAGATTTCGTAGTCGAGGCTGCCGACCGTGGTCGGCGCGAGCTGGAGCGGATCGGGCTGCGGGAGGCCCGATTTCGCGAGGTCTTGGCGCGCCTTGAGCAGGTAGCCCCAGCCGGCGTTCTCCTCGCTCTCACCGATCCAGATGCCGAAGTTTCCGCCGATCCAGCTGCCCGGAAACAGCGGCTCGAGCTCGGGCAGCTTGTCGAGCGGGTGCGCCGGCACGTTCCGCGCCGGGTTGCCCTCGATGTACTCCGAGCCGGTGACGGTGATCACCTCACCCGACGTCTGCAGCGCCGAGAGCTTGCCGTAGAGCTTGACGAAGAAGCCCACGCCGTCGTGCTCCTTGCTGAAGGTCTCCCAGGCGTTCTCGCCGTCGAGGATCAGCGTGATCACGCGGTCGGGCGCGCCGAAGGTCGGCGCCTGCGAGGTCACGTTCTTGATCAGGTCGTCGCTGGCTTCGTCGCCGGTCAAGCCCTGGTACTTGAAGCCGATATCGTTGCTCTGGTTGGTGTTGCGGAAGTAGACGCCGAGCTCGTCGGTCTTGTCGCCCGCCTCGCCGACCTGTTTGTCGACATCGACCATGAAAGGACCGACCGGCGCGCCGCCGCCGTAGCCGCCGGACTTCTCCATCACCTGCTGGTCGGTAGCGACCCAACGCACGCCGTACTTCACGAAGTGCTCGACCACGTCCTCGGCGACCGAGCCCTCGCCGGGCCACATGCCGCGCGGCTTGAAGCCGAACAGCTGCTCGAAATACGCGACCGCCTTGCCGACCTGCGCCGCCGCGTCGGCCGGATAGGCGTATTTCTGCGCCGGCTTCGGATCGAAGGGTTGGCCCGGCCCCATCAGGTCTGTGTCGTGAATCAGCGGCAGGATCGGGTGGTAGAAGGGTGTCGTCGTCAGCTCGATCTGACCGGTCGGCTTGCCGGCCTTGGCCTTGTCCGGGTCGTAGGCCATCTGCTTGTGGATCGGCACGGTCGCGGCCATGATCTTGTATTCTTCCGCGACGATCCGGTTCGCGAGCTGCTCCGAGAGCGGCACCTTGAGGAAGTAGGTCCCGTTGGGCTTCTTCTCGATGACGTCGGTCAGGTCGACCACGTCGCCGGTGGCGAGGGTGACGGCACCGTCGAGGAAATCCGGATCCATCCACGCCAGCTCGAACCAGATCTTCAGTCCGAGGTAGTCCTGTTGCGTCAGCGTCGCCGGGTTCTTCTCGCGCAGCGCTTCGTAGTCCGGGAAGCGCTTCATCAGCACCGGCGAGGTCGAGACGCACGACCACGGGTCGGCATAGAGCAAACCGATCTGCTTCTCCGTTGCCGCCTGCGGGGTCGGCGAGGGCTCGAGCAGCAGATCGATCCACGGGTCGGTGCGGCCCTTCCACTTCGCGAGGAACGCGGCTGCGTCGACCTTGTTCGACTTGGTGTCGACGTACGGCTTCATCCGCTCGACGTAGTAGACCTCGAGCTGCTTGAGCAGCACCGAGGTGAGGTTCATCGTCAGGTGCACGTCCGGGTAGGGCAGCAACCGCGACGCCATGTCGTAATAGTCCTTGGTGGCGTGCTTGCGGACCCACGGCGAGGTGAGTTGGCCGGCGATCGGATCCTCGTAGGTCGGCTGGTGCTGGTGGAAGAGCAGGTGCAGATAGACCGTACGCTTGACGATGGCCTTGCGCTTGCTGCCGTCGAGCACCTCTCCGTCGATGGCGCTCAGCCCCTTGACCAGCGCGGTGTAGGTGAGCTGCGGGTTGATCGTCACGGCCGGATCGAGCTGCAGCGCGACAAAACGGGGATCGTCAGCGGGTGCCGCCGCGAGGACGGGCACCGTCGAGGCGTTGCTGGCCTGCATCGTGTAGATCTTGCCGCACGCCGAGGCTCCGGTGCAGGTCGCACCTGCAGCCGCTGGCGGCTTGTTGAAACGGATGCGCACGCCCTTGCCGTCCGGCGAGAACGCGCTCTCGACCTTCAGCGTCCCGGCCGGCCACGCCGGTCCGGCGTCGGCATCCGCGCCCGTGTCGGTTCCGGCGTCGCCCGCCCCGGTCTCCTCGACCGCCGTATCACCGGAACCGATATCGATGGGATCCGCGCTGTCCTGGCCGCCGGCGTCGGCGACGCCGCCCGTATCCTGCCCTGCCCCGTCCGCTTGGCCGGTGACGTCCGGAATCGTGACGTCGAGCGCAGCGAAACCGTCGAGCGTCTGGTTGTAGTCGGCCGCCTTGCCACCGGCACCGCTGCCGCCACCGGCGGACGGCAAGGTATTGCGAGCGGTGGGATCTGGCGTCTGCGCACAGCCGAGCAGGAGCAACGGCAGCAACCAGCGCGTCAGGTGGTCGGTCATGGGCGGCACATGCATGGTCGGCTCCGCGGAAAGCCCGTGTAGGATAGCGATAGGACGCCCTGCTCGCCACCGCCGAGGCCGCCGATCCGCGGCAAAAGCGCCGACGCGGCGCCCGGACAGGACCGGACACCGCGTCGGAAGCTCGCTTCGGTCGCGGCAGCGACCGCGTCGGCTACAGGGTCTTGAGGTACGCGACCAAGTCCTGCTTCTGGTACGGGGTCAGGTGCGAGGTCTGGCCCATGGTCTTGCCGGTCCGATCCAACACCTCGAGCAAGGTCTTGGCGCTGCCGTCGTGCAGGTAGGGCGCCGTGTGGTGCAGACCGCGCAGGCTCGGCGTGTTGAACAGGATCTGGCGCGGGGCCTTGCCCGTGAGCGACGCCTCGATCTTGGCCGCCATCTTCTCTTCCTGGGTGCCCGTGCCGACGTCCCAGAGCTTGCCGTCGGTGGTCGCCTCGCCGCCGTGGCAGCCGGCGCAGCCTACCTTCGGATCGAAGAAGAGCTGCCGACCGCGCTCCTGCTCCTCGGTCAGTTCGGCACCCCGGTTCGGGTTCGGGCGCTCGTGCAGACCGTGCAGCATGAACTGCTCGAGCGCGGCGAGCTCGGTGGAGCCGAGGCCCTCACCGCCCATCCGCTCGATGGTCTTGCCCATATTGTGCTGCAAGTCGTCCTCGCTGCCGATCCAGTTGAACGGCCCGGTGCCCTGCAGGCGACCGGCGAGCGACGGAGTCTGACGCGGACCATCGGTGATGAACCATGTCTGCTTGTCCTCGTCGCCCTCGAGGTGGCAGCTCGCGCAGGCGAAGCGGCCCGCCGCCGAGATCTGCTCGTTGCCGGAGAAGGTGAAAAGGCGACGGCCGAGGCGGACCTGCTCGTTGGCCGAGTCCTTGCCGAACGGGGCGCTCTCGCGAGCCGCCACGAACGTGAACGGCGCGTCCATCAACTGCGGCGGCATCTCGGCCTTGGACGCGGGGTACGCGTCGACGACCGTCGCGAGCAGCGGCTGCAGGTCGACCTCGGAGACGGTGAAGCTGTGCTCGTTCAGCACGAACAGGCGCTTGCCATCGGCCGAGACCGCCATCGCGCGCGGGGCCATGCCGACGCGCAGCTCCGCGAGCGGGAAGCGCATCGGGTCGCCGGCGCCGGTGTTGAGCACCAACACGTTGTCGGTGCCGTAGGCCGCGACGAACGCGAGGCTGACGCTCGGGTGATGCACGATGTCCGCCGGCTGATCGAAGCGCGACAGGAAGTTGCGGCCGGTCTCCTTGTCCTCGATGGCGAATTCCGAGGTGGTCGGGCTCGGCGAGGTGCGCGCGCCCGAGACCGACAACTCGATCGGGCGGATCGGCGTGCCGCCGGTGCACGAGGGGCCCGACGCACCGTAGCCGCCGGAGGATCCGCCGCTCGAGACCGACTTGCCGTTGCCGAGGGTCGGCTCGTGGAACGCGCCGTTGAGCAGCGTGTCGGCGTCGCCGGGCGAGACCAGCACGTGCGCGTAGAGCGTCTCGCTCGTCTCGGGCGAGACGTCGGCCGAGATCGCCCGCCAGCTCTGCAGGTTGGTGCCGAAGCCGGTGGCCTGCGCCGGGTTCGCGTTGCGCAGCGCGATCTCTTTGATGCCGCCGCTGTTCGTCGCCGGATCGTAGCGCATCATCCGCGCCGGACCGTTCTGGTGGGCAATGTTGACCAGCCAGCGGCCGCTGCCGTCGGGATCGGCGACGACGGTGACGGCGCGCGGGCGCTCGCCAGCGGGGATGCGGCGCAGCATGGCACCGGTCTCGGCGTTGTGCGCGACGACCGCGCCCTCGCCGCCGAGGGTGACGAAGAGCTCGTTGCCGTTGGGCGAGAGCGCCAGGCCGATCGGCTCGACGCCCACCTCGATGGTGCGCGCGACGGTGCTGGCGCCCTTCTCGATGACCGCGACCACGCCGGCGTGGCGGACGCTGACGTAGGCCGTGCCGTTCGGGCCGACGAGCACGTTGTCCGGGCGCGCACCGACCGGGATGGTCCGCAGCACCGTGAGGCTCTCGGTGTCCATGACGACGAGCGCGCCGTTGTCGCGGTCGACCACGAGCAGCTCCGAACCCGACACGGCCATGCCGTGACTGGCGGACCAAGCGGCCGTGCGCTGCTCGCTGAGCTTGCGGGGCGCGAACGGTCGAGTGCGCTGCGTGATCGGCGCGAGCTGGTCGACGCCTCCGTCGGGCGGCATGCAAATATCGAAGGACGTGCCCGGATCGTCGAAGACGGGCCCGCAGCCCGGCGCGAATACCATGCTGCTGGTCGCGAATCCCGCCACGAGCAGACGTCGGATGGTACGGATCGACTGACTCGCCATCACAAACTCCTGAACTTGCTCTTGCCCCGTCCCCCATGCTGCCAACTTCGAGCGGGACTGCAAGCGACAAAAATGTCGTTGCGCACGGGGGTTCCCGTAGGGAAACGGACGCAAGCTCGACCCGCTTCACTTGCGGCGACCGGTGCCCTTCCGTCATCGTCCCGGCACGCGCGGATCGCGCGAGGAGGCCGCCGCATGGGCGAGTCGAGACGAGATTCTCTGGAGCAAGTCCGCGCGGGTCGTCGGCTCCGCGCGTGGTCCTGGCTGCTGCTGCTGGCCTGGCTCGTCACCAGTTGCGGGACCGAGCCGACGCCGGGCGCGAGTTCGGACGTCGCGCTGCCTTCCGAAGACGCAGGCGCGCAGGATGCCGTCGATGCCGGCACCGACGCCGGCGCAGCCGACACCGGCCCGGACGCCGACGCCGCGATCTCGATCGATCCGCTGGTCCCGCCGGCGAGCGGATACGCCGCCATCTTCCTCGACGTCGGCCAGGGCGACGCGACGCTGATCGTCGCCTCCACGGGCGAGACGCTCCTCATCGACGGCGGCGTCAGCAGTTCCCTGCTCGGCAAGCGCCTCGCCCGGCTCGGCGTCACGCGGATCGACATGATCGTGGCCACCCACGCCGACGCGGACCACATCACCGGGCTCGCCGACGTCCTCGCCGACTACGAAGTCGGCACCATCGTCTGGAATGGCGTGAAGAAGGGCACGCAAATCTTCGACGACTTCCTCGCGGCCGCGAATGCCGAGCCAGGGGCCAAGGTCTTGATCGGCCGCCGGGGCGACACGCTCACGCTCGGCAACCTGACGCTCGAGGTGCTGCACCCCGGCAGCGGCGCCGACACCTCCGACGACCACAACAATCAGAGCGTCGTGCTGCAGACCGGCTGCGCCGGCGCCTGGCTGCTGATGCCGGGCGACGCGGAAGCGCCCGCCGAAACCGAGATGATCGGCGCCAACGTGCTCTCGGACGTCGACGTGCTGCACGTCGCACACCACGGCTCGTCGTCCGGGACGGGAACGGCGCTGCTGGCGAAGGTGCAGCCGGAGGTCGCGGTCATCAGCGCCGGGGCGGAGAACGCCTACGGCCACCCCGACGCCGACGTGATCGAACGACTCGAGGGAGTCGGCGCGACGATCTGGCGCACCGACGTGGGCTGGGACGACGACTCGCTGTGGATGCACGCCGACTGCAAGGGCGGCCTGCAGTTCGGGCGCGTCCCGTAGCTACGGCGGCGGCCTGGAGGGGGATGATTCGCGAGAACCGCGCTTCTCGCGAACAGGGGGCGCCCAGCCCCCTGAGTCTCTAGGTGCCCGAGCGCGGGATGTCGAGCGGATCCGGCCGCTGATCTGGTCCAGGCGGCGGCTTGGGCAGGTAGCGCAGGCCGAGGAACGGCCGCACCGCCGGGGTGCCGGCGCCGGGCAACACGCCGAGGCCACCACCGACCAAGAACTCCAGGCCACGCCCGACGTCCATGCGCAGCGCGGCGCTGACCTCGATGCGCTGGCGCCCACGCCCCGCGAAGGGATCGGCGAGCGGCGCCTGCCAATCGAGCGCGAAGTCGGCGTTCAGCGGCCCGAGGGGGCGGCTCGCCGCGGCGGCCAGGCGCCAACGGGAACCGTCTTCGAGCACGTAGGTGGTGGCGACCGGTTGCGCGCGCAGGCCCGCGTTGCCGACCAACTGCCACGCGCCGAAGAGCGCGCTCGCGCAGAGCCGCAGATCCGCCGAGGCACCGCCCGCGCCCATGTACGCGCGCTCTTCGCCGGTCGGCAGCCCGAGGCGCAGCGTGAGCGCCAAGCCCGATTCGGTCTCGGTCTGCTCGCGGAACGCCCAGCGGCCGACCAGGGTCAGGTCGCCGAGCGCGGTGCGCGCGATGGGCTCGCTGTCCGGGCCACGCACCGCCGGCCCGGTGCCACGTTGGGAGACGGCGAGTGGCAACTCGGCTCCGAGCGTCAGCCCCCGCCAGACGCGCATCGACGCGCGCAGGTCGAGTTGCAGGCGTTCGTGCAGGAGCGAGCGCAGCCGACGCCCCCCGCGGACGACCACCAGCGGCTGTGCTTGGTATTCGACGAAGCCCCCGACCACCGGATCGAGCAGCGGGGCCGACCGCCCCAACTCGACGCCGAGCACGCCCTGCCCGTCGATGCTGCGCGAGGCTGACGGAACCATGGGCAGAGCGACCTCGGCCGAGGCCCCCCGCGGACCGACGAGCAGGCCGAGCGCGACCAGCGCAAAGACGCCGCCCGCTCGGACTCGCTTGCCCCGCAGCGCGCGCCACAAGCCGAGCAGCGCGAGCAAGACGAGCACGCCAGCCCCGCCGGGTGCCGCCCCGGAGGTCGGTGACGCGGTGCAGCCCCAAATCGTGCTGCCGCGGATATCGGCGCCGGGCTCGAGGCCGCGTGCGTCGTCGTCGGGGTCGAGCGGGTCGGTGCCGTCTTCGCGGACCTCGATCCCGTCGTCGACGCCGCCACCGTCGGTGTCGGCCTTGGTCGGGTCGGTCTTGTAGACGGCGGCTTCCTCGGCGTCTTCGAGGCCGTCGGCGTCGCTGTCGCGGTCGCAGAGGTCGGGGTTGCCGTCACCGTCGGTGTCGACGGGTGCGGTGGGGTTGGCGCCGGCTTCGAGGCTGTCGCCGAGGCCGTCGCCGTCGCTGTCGACGTCGAGCGCGTCGATGGTGCCGTCGAGATCGCAGTCGCCGGCCGCGCCGCCGGGCGCCTCGACGCCGTCGGGCACGCCGTCGCCGTCGCTGTCGGCGTCGAGCGGGTCGGTGCCGAGCTCGAGCTCGCGGTCGTTGGGGATGCCGTCGCCGTCGATATCGTCGGCCGGCAGCAGCTCGACCGCGGGGTCGCGCGGATCGGACTCGCCGGCGTCCTCGCGGCCGTTGCGGTCGACGTCTTCGACGCCGTCGGCTAGGCCGCCGCGATCGGTGTCGGCGGCGAGCAGCGCGGTCCGGGTCGAGGGGTCGAGGTCGGCGCGGAAGCGGCCGAAGGTGGTCTCGGTCGCGGGGCCGAGGTCGGTGCTGTGCAGGCCGGCCTCGGTGCCGTCGAGCAGGCCGTCGCCGTCGCTGTCGGCGTCGCGGCAGCCGACCTTGCCGTCGCCGTCCTCGTCCAAGCCGACGTTGGGCTCGGCGCCGTCGAGCACGCCGTCGTCGTCGCTGTCGGCGTCGGCGGGATCGCAGCCGGCGGCGAGCTCTTCGGCGTCGAGCAGGCCGTCGCCGTCGGTATCGGTGGTGGCGGTGCCGGCGACGAGCAGGCCGTCGTGGTCCGGATCGGCGGCGCCGTCGCGCACACCGTCGCCGTCGCTGTCGGCGACCAGCGCGAAGGTGCGGCTGCCGGGGTCGGCGTCGGCGCGGAAGCGGCCGCGCGCGACGTCGGTACCGACGCCGGCCGCGGTGATGCCGCGCTCGGTGCCGTCGAGCAGGCCGTCGTTGTCGCTGTCGGCGTCCAGGGCGGCGGGCAGGCCGTCGCCGTCGTCGTCGAAACCGGCGTTCTGTTCCGCGCCATCGGAGACGCCGTCGTCGTCGCTGTCGGCGTCGAGCGGGTCGGTGCCGTAGCGGGCCTCGGCGGCGTCGGGCAGGCCGTCGCCGTCGCTGTCGGTGGCGCCGACGGGGTCGAGGTCCGCGGGCACGAGCTTGCCGTCGCGGTCGGGGTCGGCGATGCCGTCGGCGACGCCGTCGTGGTCGCTGTCGGCGAGCAGCGGCGAGGTCGTGGTGCCCGGGTCCGCGTCGGGCCAGAAGGCGAAGCGCATCGGATCGGTCGCGGCGGTCGCGCTGGTCAGGCCACGCTCGACGCCGTCGGGGATGCCGTCATCGTCGCTGTCCGGGTCGGCGGCGTTGCGGCGACCGTCGCCGTCGACGTCGTGGGAGAAGTTCCACTCGACGGCGTCGTCCACGCCGTCGTCGTCGCTGTCGGCGTCGAAGGGGTCGCTGCCGATGGCGACCTCCTCGGCGTCGGGCAGCCCATCCTTGTCGTTGTCGGGCAGCGCGATCGCGACGTTGGCCTGGCTCGGATCCGACTCACCGGGCTGGACCGCACCATCGTGGTTCGGATCCTCGGCCCCGTCACGGATGCCGTCGCCGTCGCTGTCGGCCGCGAGCGGGCTGGTCGTGGTGCTCGGGTCGACGTCGGGCACGAAGGCG
>JBEARB010000127.1:0-30428 GCA_041163625.1 Pseudomonadota bacterium
GCGTCGGATACGGCTGCGCGCGCGACGGCAGCCGCAGCAACGCGAGGTCGAGGTTGGCGTCGTCGCCGAGCACCTCGGGCCGCAGGGCGGCCTTTTCGTGGGCGCGGACCCAGGCGCGCAGATCGTCGTCGATGGTCCGTTCGGCGGGGTCGTAGAGGAAGGCCGAGATCTTGCCTCCGGCCAGCCCGCCCGCGACGACGTGGCGGTTGGTCACGACCAGACCGGACGGCTCGACGATGGCGCCAGCGCCGATCTGCACGCCGCCGCCGCCGCTGACGATGAGCAAGACTGTGGCCGGGGCTGCGCGCGCATAGACCTCGGCCTTGCTCGCGGCTGCGACCGGTGCGGCGAAGAGCAGCGCGGTGACACAGAACGCGAGCGCGAGGCGCGTGGCCGTCATCGAATCACAGGACCGGGATCTGCTTGCCCTTGGCCTTGAGCGACTTGAGCACCGGGGAGAGCTTGTTGCTGCCGGCCTGCAAGAAGACCTCGACCTGCAGGAAGCGGCCCTCCACCGGCTGCGCCTCGAGTGTCAGGTCGATCGGGAAGAGCGCCGGCGGGAAGGGGCCGTACTCCTTGGACCACGGCTGCGTGTCGAGCGCCTTGAGGTTCTCGCCGACGCGCCAGCGCACCTTGAGCAGGCCCTTGTCCGGGACTTCCGCCTGCACGTCGATGTTCTCCCAGATCGTCTTGGTCTTGGATTCGGCGACCGTGCCGGAGTAGCCCGCGAAGCCGAAGGTGTGGGTGTAGTGCCCCTTCGGCGCCGTGTAGTTGTGCAGGGTGTAGCCCGTCATGTCCGAGTAGGTGTAGGGGCCGCTGCCGACTTTGTACTCGCCGATGATCGTATTGGTCTTCGGGTCGATCTTGGTCGCCGAGCCCGCCGACTGGTTCACCGCCCAGACGAAGCCGTCGAAGTCCACCGCCATGCCGACCGGGTAGCGACCGCCGCCGAGCGAGATCGAACCCTCGATGGCGAGCGTGACGGCGTTGATCTTCACGACCTTCTGACCACCGTCGATGGCGATGTAGACGTTGCCGTCGTTGCTGGTCGCGACGCCGCGGCCGCCGCCGCCGCCGCTGTTGATGCCCGAGACCTTCGACCATTGGTTGGTCGCAGGGTCGAACCGCGAGGCCGTGCTGCCCGACGCCACCCAGATCCGACCGAACATGTCGACGTTGATGCCGTATGCACCGGCGACGTAGGGGAACTTCTGCATGTTCTTCGTCAGCGGATCGACGCGCGTCAGGCCGCCGCTGGTGCACTGCACCCAGATGATGCCCTTCTGGTCGATGGTCAGGCCGTAGGGCGGGCAGCCCAGCGAGACCGAGTCGACCACGGCGCCGGTGTCCGGATGCAGGCGGTAGAGCTGCTTGCTGTTCCAGCCACCGACCCAGACGTGGTTGTCCTTGTCGACGCCGGCCGCGCGGATGATCGACTCGCCGTTGTTCGGGATGACCGAGAACTTCACGCACTCGTCCTGGCCCATCGGCAGCATCTCGTTGCCGGAGATCTGTTTGTTGCCGTCCAGATCCTTCGAGGTCTCGATCGCGCCGTTACCGTTCTTGTCAATGCAATTCGCTTCCTTGGCGATGATCTTCATCACGCCGCCGCCCGAACGGCAGCCGACCCAGACGTCACCGTTCAGATCGACCGAGGTGCGCGACGGGTTGCCGCAGACGTTGTAGCGGCCCACCTCGGCACCGGTCTTGGTGTCGAGCTTGCTGACGGTGTTCTGGCTCGAGTTCGCGATCCAGATGTGGTTCAGGTCGAAGCTCGCCTTGCTCTTGTCGAGCACGATGTAGCCCTGGCCGTTCACGCCGACGCCGTTGCTCGAATCCTTGCCCGGGTCGAAGGGGTTGCCGAAATCCGGACCCATCGTCTGCTGCGTGCAGCTCATGTCGCAGGTGCCGCAACTCGAGAGCACGCCCTCGTCGATCAGGCCGTTGCAGTTGTTGTCCTTGTTGTCGCACGCCTCGGGCTGCGGCAGGACTTCGCCTTCGCAGTTGCCCCAGAAGCCGTTCTTGCAGAGCTGCACGCCGGCGATGCAGACCCCCTTGCCGATCCACTGCGGATCGCCGGAGTAGCAGTTCGCCGCTGCCACGCTGCACGGGCAGCCGGCGTGGTTGGCCTTGCTGCAGTCCGGGCAGACCAGCGCGAAGTTCGGGTTGTTGTCGTCGCAATCCGGACCCTGCGCGCAGCCCGCGCCGAAGCCGTCCTTGTCGAGGTCGATGCAGCCCGGGTTGCCGCCGCCGCCGCCGCCGGTGTCGCCGGTCGCGTCGCCACCGGTCGACGCCGTATCACCGGTCGCCGTGTCCGGATCGCTGCCGCCGCCGCCAGCGTCCTGGTCTCCGCCGCCGCCGCCTGCGTCCTGGTCTCCACCGCCGCCGCTCGTGTCCTGGTCTCCGCCGCCGCCGCCGGTCGTGTCTTCCGTGCCGCCCGCGCCAGTGTCCTCGTCGCCGCCGCCGCCGCCGCCGCCGGTGTCCTCACCGCCGGTCGCAACGTCCTCGCTACCGCCGCCGCCGCCGCCGCCACCGCCGGTGTCTCCCGTCGGCAGACCATTGCCGCCGCCACCGAAGCCGTCGGGGAAGATGATCGCCTGCGAGCCGCCGGCGTTCTCTCCGGAGCACGCAGCCAGGAAGACGATCAAGAGCAGTACAGCGGGGCGCTGGATGTGACGTAGCGACGTCATCTGGACCTCCGAGCGGGCTGTTGGCGCGCCGTGGCTTGCAGACGCAATGCGTTCCGGGCAGACAGACCCGCGGAGAGCATAGCAGATATTCCGCGGGACGCCATGATCGAATCGAGAAGTTTCACGTAGAACCGCTCGCTTCGAGGGAGCGTAGGGAGGCACGGAGCCATGGCTGGGCAAGAGATTCGAACGACCGATGGGCCACTCGCGGAGCTACGTTCGAACGTCCGCGGGATGCTCGGCTTGCTCGGTGTGCTGTGGACGATCGAGATCGTGGACACGGTGCTGCTCGGGTCGCGCCTGCAGCGACACGGGATCCATCCCCGCAGCCTCGGCGGGTTGATCGGCGTCCTGACCGCGCCCTTCCTGCACGGCGGTTGGTCGCACCTGATCGCCAATTCTCTGCCCTTGCTCGTGCTCGGCGGACTGGTGCGTGCGCGCGGACGCACGCAGTTCCTCGAGGTCACCGTGGTGGTCGCCGCGGTCGCTGGCGCTGGCGCTTGGCTCTTCGGCGGCGCCGGCAGCAACCACATCGGCGCGAGCGGCGTGATCTTCGGCTGGTTCGGCTACCTCCTGTTCGCGGGCTGGTACGCACGATCGTTGGGCGACGTCGCGGTCGCGGCGTTGGTCTTCCTGTTCTACGGCGGCCTGGTCTGGGGCGTCTTGCCGGGCCAGCCCGGCGTCTCCTGGCAGAGCCATCTCTTCGGCTTCCTGGGCGGATGGTTGGCGGCCAAGGCGATGGCGTGGTCGGACGGAAGCGGCCGTGAGGTCGCCTCGCGTGGCCGCGACGGGGCCGCTTGAGCACCGGGCCTGTCGACCCCTGCGTTCGCGCGCGTTAGCATCGCCTCGGCATGAGCGACCCGACCGTCCACCCGTCCGAGAACGACCCGCCGGCGCAACCGGATCTGCCGGAATGGCTCGACGAGCCAGCGGCGATGCTGCTCGCCTTGCGGGCGGCGCTCGCGTGGGAGCAGCACAACGGGGCTGACTTCGCCGAGCGTTCGGCCTCCTCCGTCGCCGCGGCCGAGGTCGCGAACTTCTTCGTCCGCGCCGGCGCGGAGACCGGCCCGCACGCGCCCACGTCGCCGGGCGGGGCGGGCGTGCCGTCGCCGGCGTCGCCGCCCCGTCCCCGTCCCGCCGCACCGGCCGCGCCCATCGCCGTCGCGCCCGCGCAGGTCGCGCGCCCGCGCGAGGCGCAGACCGCGTCCGAAGGCCTGCGCCTGGACGCGCGGCCTCGGCTGATCCCGGTCCCGTCGGCCAGCGCCGCGCCGACCGCCCCGGCGGCGCAACGTCCCGCTGCGCGTACGCCCCCCTCGGCTGCCACGCCGCCGGCCGATCCCGCCGCCGCGATCGCCGCTCTGCATCAGCAGATCGGCGACTGCACCCGCTGTGGGCTCTGCGAGGGACGCAGCGCGATCGTCCACGGCCGAGGCGACCCGCGCGCGCGCCTGCTCATCGTCACCGGCGGGGTCGGTGGCCCCGAAGATGCGGCCGGCCATCCGCTCGTGGGCGACGAGGCGATGTTGCTCTCCCGGATGCTCGGCGCGATCGGTGTGTCGCCCGAGCAGGTATGGTTGGCGCCACTGGTCCGCTGTCGCCTCCCCGGCGAGGGGGCCGACCGCCGCTCGCCCTCGCAGGCAGAGCTGCGCGCGTGCGCACCGATCTTGGCCCGGGAGCTCGATATCGTGCGGCCGGCCGTGGTCATCGCCGCCGGCGAGGTTGCCGCACGCTTCTTGCTCCGCGCGCCGGGCCGCCCCTTGGTCGAGCTGCGCGAGCGCTGGCACGAGGCGCGCGGCACGCCGACCCTCGCGACCTGGGCGCCGGCCGACCTGATCCGCGATCCGGGCCGCAAACGCGAGGCATGGGCCGACCTGCAAGAGGTCGCGCGGCGCCTCGCCGACCGACCCGATCGCGGCCATTGAGCGCCGCCGAGGCACGCAGAATCCGGCGCGAGCGCCCGACCCGATTGACGAATCGTTGACCGCCCCGGGCACGGCTTCTATCCTGGCGCTTCGGCGCACGCCCTGCAGCGCGTCGACAGGAGCCGGCCATCCCGATGCCGACCTCGCGCTTCCGCCCCACCGTTCGATGGATCGCGCCCCTGCTGGCGCTGTGGCTCGCCTCGTGCGCGACGCCGCCCGGACTGCCCGCAGGCCCCGCGCTTCCCGGACCTGCGGTCTCGAGTGGCAGCGCCGTCGGCCCGAGCCTCGTCCCACTGCGGGTCTACATCGGCCGCTCCGTCACGCTGCGGACGGACACTTCGGACGACTACGCCCGCGCCCTGCTCGGCAAGATCGACAGCTTTCTGACGCAGGCGAACGCCGAACTCTCGCGGCTGCTCGATGCGCCGGTCCGCAAGATCGACGCGACGATCGTCGTCTTCGAGTCGCAGGACCGCTACCAGCGGCACGCGCGCGACAACGCACCCGGTCTGGTCAACAACGGCGGCTACTACGACGGTAGCACGCGCACGGTGGTGACGTACCGCTTCAATAATTCCATGCAGCTCTACTTCCACGAGTTGGTGCACGCGCTGATGGCAGAGCACTTCGACGACCACCACTTCTCGCGCTACACGCGCCGGAATTGGCCGATCTGGTTCGACGAGGGCGTGAGCGAGTACCTCGGCTCGTACCGCGTCGACGTGGCCGGGCTGCACGTGCCGGCGGCGAACAAGGGCAAGCTCGCGTACCTGGCCAACGCGTTGGCGCATCGGGCGTTCGTGCCGCTGGAGACGTTGCTGCGCGCGCCGGCATCGTCGTTCTCCGGCGAGAGCATGAACATCTACTACGCCGAGAGCTGGGGCTTGGTCGACTATTTGGCCCGGCATCAGGTCTACCGCGGGCAGCTGCCGATCTTCTTCCGCAAGATCCGCGCCGGCGAGGACGGGCTCGCCGCCTTCGCCGCCAGTTTCGGATCGGACCTGACGGGCTTCGAGCGGGCGTGGCGCGAGCACATCCGCCGCGCCGTGGAGCCCGGCAACGCCGGGGTCTGGCTCTTCGGCGGCAGCAGCATCGACGATTGGACGGTGCACGAGGGCGGCGATTGGCAGGTCTCGCGGGGCGAGATCGTCGGTCGCGGCGACCGCAACTACAACTACCTGATCAAGAGCGAGGTCCCGCAGCGCAACTTCCGCTTCGAGCTCGACATGATGATCGAGAAGGGCACCGCCGGCCTGATCTTGGGCAACAACTACCACGGCGAGTACCCGTACTATTACCTCGTCGACGTCGCGCGCGACGCGGTGATGGTGCGGCGCTCGTACACCGCGACGCGGATCGTGCCGGTGAAGCAGGCGTTCGCCGAGATCGTGCACGGCCAGTGGGTTCACCTCGAGGTCAGCGTCGTCGATCGCACGCTCTCGGTCAGCGTGAACGGCCGCGAGGTCCTGCTCGCCGAGTCCGATCGCGACAACTACTCGCTCTTCGGCCTGTACCTCTACCACGCGAGGGCGCGCTTCAAGAACGTGCGCCTCGCGCGCGAGCAGGAAGGTGCACCGGGCTGGGCGCGTGGCTCGGCTCCGGTCGTTCGCCCTGGCGGTGCAGGAGCGTCGGCGGCCTCGCCGCGCGGACCGGCGGCACCCCTGCGCACGCTGGCGCCGACGCACCAAGCCCCGGCCCCCTGACCCCGTCCGCGGAGGGACTCCATGCAACGCCGCTCGCTCCAGGCTCGACGGGGGCAACACCGCCGCGTCGCGACGGCTCTCCTGGCGCTGCTCGTGCTGGCCGGTTGCTCCGAGACGCCCAGTGGTGGCGGCAGCGCTTCGGGCGACGCGGCCGGCGGCGGCGCTTCGGACACCACGGCAGCGGACACCTCCGGCGGCGACGTGACGGCGAGCGACACCATCGGCGTCGCGAAGTGGTGGACCTGCCCGAGCGTGAGCGGCAGCGCTCCGACCCGCGCCGCTGGCTGCGAGGCGCCCGACGACGGCACCTACGGCTGCAAGCGCGCGTTCGTCGGGTTGAGCCACGCCGGCACCAACTACACCTGCAACCGTTGCCTCGGCGGCGATCCGAAAGCGCAGGGCACCTGGCGGGCGATCGCCTTCGACAGCGAAGATCCCGACAAACCGCTCGGCAACAACCTACGTGAGCAGCTCGTCATCGACGGCAACACCTGGCACCTGCACATGCGCGCCGAAGAGGACGGCAAGCTGCAGGAGGTGCGCGTCGATGGTTGGTACTTCTGCACCGACGCCGTCGAGCTCGCGAGTCAGCGGATCGTGTTCGTCACCACCGCCGCCCAGCCCAACGACACGCTCGGTTGGTTCTCGCCGGACGTGTTCACCGGTGAGCTGCTGACCAAGGACGGCAACCTCCTCGCGTGGGGGATGCACGCGGGCTTCGAGGTCGATTGGATCGGCTACCGGAACTATTGCAAAGTCGGTGAGTTGATCGGCGGAAAGGCGTGCAAGGACCCCTTCGAGACGCCGTGATGAACAACGCCGAGCTCGCTCGCCGTCACGCCACCCTCCTGGGCAACCTGCCCGGCATGGCCTACCGCTGTGCCAATAGCCCGGATTGGCCGATGGAGATCGTCAGCGAGGGGGCCGAGGCGCTCACGGGCCACAGCGCGGACGCCTTTCTCAGTGGTCGAGTGCAATACGGGGAGTTGATCGTTTCGGAAGACCGAGACGCCGTCTGGTCTGCCGTGCAGGCGGCGGTCGAGCGGCAAGAGCCCTTCCGGATCACCTATCGCATCGAGCACGCCGACGGATCGATCCGGCACATCTGGGAGCAGGGCCGCGGCGTCTTCGACGCGGACGGCCAACTGCTCGCCCTCGAAGGCTTCATCTGCGACGTCAGCGATGCCGAGCGCGCCCGCGCCGAGGCCGAGCGGGCGCGCACCGAGACCGAAGCCGCGATGCAGCGCCTGCACGAGAGCGAGGCGATCTCGCGGACCATCCTCGAGCGTGCGTCGGACGGCATCATGCTCGGCGACCCCGAGCTGCGCATCGTCGAGGCCAACCAGCGCATGGCGGCGATGCTGGGCGTCCACCGGGACGCGCTGGTCGGACGGCACTACGTCGATCTGCTGCATCCGGACGATCTGCGCGATCGGCCCCTGTTCCTCAGCGAATTGCAGGCGCACGGCTCGCTGCTCATCGAGCGGCGGATGGTCCGCGGCGACGGTAGCTACGGCCACTTCGAGATCTCGGTTCGCCAGCTCGAGGACCAAGGCGTCATCGCGATCGCCCGCGACATCAGCGCGCGCCGGGAGAAGGAAGACGCCACGCTCGCCGGGCTGCGCGACGCGCTGATGGCCGAACACCAGAGCCACCTCGAGTTGCTGGTGCACGGTGTCGGCCACGACTTCAACAACTTGCTCGCCGCCATCCTCGGCAGCGCCGAATTGCTGCGCCATCGATGGCCGGCCAGCTCCGAAGGGTTCGAACACGTCGAGCGGGTGCTCTTCGCTGCCGACCGGGCCAGCGTCCTGGTGCGACAGCTGATGAGCGTGGCCGGGGACGCCGTCGACGCGACGACCGCGCTGCCGATGGCAGAGCTGGTCGAGGAGGCGCTGGCGCTGCTGCCGCCGGCGCTGGCGTCGCGGGTGCAGGTCGAGGTCGCGGTCGCCGACCCGCTGCCGCCGGTGCGAGGCGACGCCGTCGGCATTCAGCGCGTACTCAGCAACCTGCTGACCAACGCGATCGAGGCGCAGCAAGGCGGGACGGGGCACGTCTGGGTCCAGGTGTCTGCGCAACCGGTGCCCGATGGCTCCGACCGGCCCGCGGTCTGCGTCGAGGTCCGTGACGACGGCGTCGGCTTCGATTCCGCGATCGGCGCCGACGCGGCGCAGAAGCCCTACGTCAGCACGAAGGGGACCGGCCGTGGGATCGGTTTGGCCGCGGTGCGCGGCATCGTGCGGGCCCATCGCGGCCACTTCGCGCTGGTGCCCCGCGCGGAGGGCGGAACCTCGGCGCGCTTCTGGCTACCCGTCGCCGACGCGCAGGCGGCCGAGGCACCGCGCACACCGCCCCCCACCGCGACGACCGACCGCGCGCGGCGGGTCCTGGTGGTCGACGACGAGCTCGACGTGAGGTCGGTGTTGATGCAGCTGTGCACGGCTCTGGGCTGGGAGGCGGACGGGGTCGAGAGCGGCGAGGCGGCGCTGCGCGCGTTGCAGCAGGCGTCCGAGCCGCCGGAGTGCGTGCTGCTCGACGTCACCATGCCCGGCATGGGCGGGGTCGCCGCGGCAGAGGCCATCGTGGCGCGTTGGCCCGAGCAGCGCGTGGTCATGATGAGCGGGCAGCCGATCTCCAGCCTGCGCTTGGCCCAACGCTCGACGGAACCGCCGTTTCTGCTCAAACCTTTCGGCTTGGATCGGCTCCGCGCCGCGCTCGAAAGCGACGCCTGAACGTCGCGCGCCGCGCGGGGGCTTGCGCACCGGCGGAACTTTCTGCGATCGTGAGCGATCGCGCCCCACGTGCGCTGGAGGTGTCATGGCGTTCTCGACCATCGCGGCGATCCGCGAAGCCATTGGAGTCATCGAATCGGCCATCGGAAGCGTCCGCGCGCCGATCGGGATGGTGCTCGGCTCCGGTCTCGGCGGCTTGGCCGACGAGGTCGAAGACGCGCGCACGATCTCCTACCGCCACATCCCGCACATCCCGAGCTCGACGGTGCCCGGCCACGCCGGCCGATTGGTCGCGGGGCGCTGGCACGGCCGCGAGGTCGTCGTGCTCTCGGGGCGGATCCACCGCTACGAAGGCCACGACCCCTCGCGGGTGGCCCTGCCGGTGCAGATGCTCGCCGCGATGGGCGTCGACGTCTTGCTCGTCACCAACGCTGCCGGTGCCGTCAACGCCGAGTTCTCTCCGGGCGACCTGATGCTGATCAGCGACCACATCAATCTGATGGGCGGCAACCCGCTGGTCGGCATGAACGATGACCGCATCGGACCGCGCTTCCCGGACATGACGGTCGCCTACGACGCGCAGCTGCGCGCGATGGCCAAGGAGCTCGGCGCGGCGCGGGGCCTCGCGTTGCGCGAGGGCGTGTACGCGGGCGTGCTCGGGCCGAGCTACGAGACGCCGGCGGAGATCCGCATGCTGCGCACCATCGGCGCCGACGCGGTCGGCATGTCCACCGTGCCCGAGGTCATCGCGGCGCGGCACGTCGGCATGCGCGTGCTCGGCCTCTCTTGCCTGACCAATATGGGCGCCGGCATGACCGGCGGACTGCTCGCCCACGACGAGGTCAAGGAGGTCGCCGGCAAGGCGACCCGCGCGATGATCGACCTGATCGCCGACTTCGTACAGGCCGTGCCGGATGCGCGCGTCAACGACGAGCACATCGCCCGCTTCCGCGCCGGTCTCGGTTCAGCCGACCACGCCTGAAACCAATCGCTCGACCATCGACTGGATGCCCAAGCCGATCCGCTGACCCAGCCGCGTCGCCGGGCGCCAGCGTAGCGCGACGATCACCCGCTCTCGGCGCTCCAGCAGCCAATCGTCGCTGGTGCCGATCGCGTCGACCAGGCCGCGCTCGCGCGCCTCTTCACCGAGCCAGACCTCGCCCGTGGCGACCTGCTCCAGATCCAAGCTCGGTCGCCAGCGCTGCAGGTGCTTGCCGAACTGGGCGTGAATCGTGGCGAGCTCCTCGCGGAACTTCTCGCGACCGGCCTCGTCGTTCTCGCCGACCATCGTCAGGGTGCGCTTGAATCGTCCTGCGGTGTGCTGCTCGATCTCGACGCCGCCGCGCTCGAGCAGCCGCCGGAAGTTCGGCACCGTACCCACCACGCCGATCGAGCCGACCATCGCGAAGGGCGTCGCCACGATCGAGTCGGCGACAGCGGCCATCATGTAGCCGCCGCTGGCCGCGACCTTGTCCACCGCCACGGTGAGCGGCAGACCCTTGGCGCGGATGCGCTCGAGCTGCGCGGCCCCGAGCCCGTAGCCCGAGACCGCGCCGCCCGGGCTGGAGAGGCGCACCAGCACCTCGTCGCCGTCGTGTGCGTCGGCGAGCAGGGCGGTGACCTCCTGCGCGAGGCTGCCGACTTGGCGTGCCGCCACGTCGCCCTCGAAATCGAGCACGAAGATGCGTCCGGGCTCGGCCGGCGCGTCAGCGGCCGCGGCCTTGTCGGCCTTGCGATCGGCTTTTCGTGCGGTTTTGCGGGCTTTTCGCGGCATCGAGGCGTCACGGACGGCGCGGCCGAGGTCACGCAGCTCGTGGTCGAGTCGGCGCACTTCGAGCACGCCGCTGCCCTCCTCGCTGCGGCCTCCGGCGAAGGCCCGGATGCCGGCGTAGCCGAGCACCACGACGACGGTCAGGGCCTCGAGCATGAAGAGGCTGTAGCTTTCCCAAAAACCCATCGTCTACTCTCCTAGGTAGCGCTCGAGCGCGGCCTGTGCGCCCTGTTGATCGCGCATCGAGCTCAGGTGCAGCGCGACGACGCGCATCCCGTGCGGGCTCACCACGACCAGCGTTCGCCGCTGCGGGTCGGTCATCGCCCAGCGGCCCTCGGCGTCGATTTGGCTCTTGGCGTAGTGATGGCGCGCGTCCACGCGGCGCTCGTCGGCCTCGCGGAAGTCGATGGCGAGCTGGACCACGTGCCCGGCCACGAGCACGACGCCGTAGCGGCTCGCTGGATCCGTGGCCGGCGGCGTCAGCACCACCTTGGCATCCGCGGCGAGCGTGCCTTCGACTTGCCACCCTTCGCCTTGCACGATCGAGCGAAGTTGGTCGAGCGGCATCCGCAGCGAGAGCGACCCGAAGTCGAGCCGCGGCTCCGGCGCGTGCTGGGTGTCCACGAGCGTCACGGTGCGGGGGCTGTTGGCCTCGGTCGCACCGCAGCCGGCCAGCAGGGCCAGCGCAGCGACGACCGAAATCCAGCGAAACGGCGATGTGAACATGGCGGAACTCCCTGGGCTGCGGGCCTAGAGACGCGATCAAAAAATCGCCAAGGGCGATTTTTTGGGCGCGACTCGAGGAGGGGGATGGTTCGCGAGAACCGCGCTTCTCGCGACCAGGGGCGCCCAGCCCCCCAGACAACAGACGAGAGACTCGGCCAGAAAATGCGAACCTGCATTTTCTGGTCGCGTCTCTAGGTTGCCGCCGCGGACGAGCTCGGATCAACCGCGGGTCCGTCGAGTTCGAAGGGGCGGGGCGCATCGCCCCCGGGGGGCCACTCCCACAGGCCCAACTCCCGACCCTTTGCCCCCGGCCGCAGCCATACGAAGGTCTGCGTGCCGATCCGATTGCGGCACTCGGGTTCGGCGAAGGCGGGCGACCAGAAGCCGCCGTTGCAGAAGCGCAGCGGCCCGATATCGGCCAACTCCGGGATGTGCGTGTGGCCCATGACGGCGTAGCGCGCGCCGGTGATGCGGTGCACCCACTCCGCGCGCCGCTCGGTCATCAGCGGTTCGGCGAAGGTCTCGGGTTTGACGCGGAACG
This sequence comes from Pseudomonadota bacterium, assembly GCA_041163625.1. Lineage (GTDB taxonomy): Bacteria > Myxococcota_A > UBA9042 > UBA9042 > UBA9042 > JACKFC01. The sequence continues at coordinate 12,086 of JBEARB010000127.1, forward strand.
AATACTGCAGAAAGAGCGGGAAGAGCAGCGCGAAGGGAAGCAGCACCCAGAGCGGGCTGATCGCCCAGACCAGGTTCACTGCCATCACGACCTGCCACGAGACGTAGACCATCGCCATGTACAAGATCGCCCGGTCGAGCCAGAGCTCGCGCGTGATCATCAGCGGGTTGGTCGCCGCCGGCGCGACGTGCGTGGCGCTGAGCTGCCGCACCATCGCCGGGCTGGCGCCGCTGCGGTCCGCGACGCTCTGCACTTTTTCTTCGACCATCAGCGGGTCGCGCAACGCCGGGCGCAGGAAGTGCGCCAGGGTCACGAGGAGCGTCACGGCAGCAGACCAGAACCAGGTCCAGACCAGCAGCGGCTGGTCGCGCACCATGTACTTGAAGAAGAAGCGCACGTACTCCCGGCCGGACATGATGTAGTTCGCCGTCGCGTGCGGGTTGAAATAGCCCATGCCGTTGAGCATGTAGCGGTTGGCGACGTCGCCGAAGGGCAGGCGAACGGCGGCGCGACCGCGCACCGAGATCAGCGGATGGATCGGGTCTGGCACCACGCAGTACGGGTCGGCCTGATGTCCGTGGCTGACGTAGGTGTCGCCCTCGGAGAGGTAGAACCAGTCGCAGAAGCGGACACGCGACTGGCCGACCTCGTCCAGGCCGAGCGCGTCGCGGACCTTGTCCTGCACCGCCGGCCAGACCAGCTCCAGATCGTGGTTGCCGCAGACGAAGACGACGTGGTGACCGCGCCGGACGAAATCCCGGATCGCGCCGAAGAACCCGGGGTGATCCGCGACGATCAGGTCCATCTTGAACGCAGACATCCACTCTTCGGTGCCGAGGCCGCGCAGGCGGGCGAGCCAATGCACCGGCGAGGGTGGTGGGTCGGGCATTCGCGTGATCGGGTCGAAGTCGAAGACGTCGCCGTTGAACACGGCCTCGCAGCTGTCGCCGGCGGCTTCGGCCTGATCGGCGGCGTGCGCGAGCAGCCGAGCGACGTCGGCGTCGACGAAATGCTCCCGACGCTTGAACGCCTTCCACAGCGGCCGCTTCGGGTCGAGCGGCTCCGCGTCCGCGAGGTGCAGGTCGCTGAGGATGACGGTATGCATCGGTTGGGTTCGAGTCGCTAGCCGAGCAGACGGCGCAGCAGGCCGGCGTCACCTTGGATCGCGCAGCGCTGGAGGTAGAACGAAAGGCCGCGCTCGCCGCCCAACTCTTCGCCGCCGCCGGCCTTGCCGGGACCGCCGTGGACGGTGCCGGGCATCACGGCGCCGTGGCCGGTGCCGGCGTCTGCGACTTTCTCGCTGCCCCAGTAGAGGCGGCCGTTGTAGGGCGCGAGTTCGAGCAGCACGGTGCCGGCCCAGTCGAGATCGTCCGAGAAGACCGAGCTGACCAGCGAGCCGCCGCCGCGCGCGACGATGGCCGCGGCCTCGTGCGCCTCACCCGAGTAGGGCAGCAGGGTCGCGACCGGGCCGAAGACCTCGTGCTCGTGGACGTAGGGGGCGTCGGCACCGGCGGTGCTGCGGAACAGGCGCGGCGCGACGTAGCTGCCGGCGGCCGGGACGTCGCCCTCGAATTGCCAAGCGAGCTCGAGGCCGGCCTCCTGCATCGCCGCGACCCCGGCGAGCACGTCGCGCTGCTGCTGCGGCGTCGAGAGCGCGCCGACGGTGGTCTCGTGCACGCGCGGATCGCCGACCTGCATCACGGTGAAGCGGTCGAGCAGGGCGGCGCGCAGGTCCTCCTCGCGCTCGGCCGGGACCAGGATGCGGCGGATGGCGGTGCACTTCTGGCCCGCTTTTTGGCCCAATTCGCGCACGATCTCGGTCACCGCCATATCCCACGTGGCGTCGCCCGGGCCGATGTCGGGGCCGAGGACGGCGGCGTTGAGGCTGTCGGCCTCGACGTTGACGGGCACGTTGTGGCGCAGCACGGCGGGGTGGCTCTTCACCTTGCGGCCGGTGTCGCCCGAGCCGGTGAAGACGATGGCGTCCTGCGGCCCGACGTGGTCGAGCAGGTCGCCGACCGAGCCGCAGAGCATCGAGAGCGCGCCGTTGGGCAGGGCGCCGGTGTCGACCCAGGCGCGCACCACGCGCTCGGCGGCGACGGCGGTGGCGGTGGCGGGCTTGGTCAGCACCGGCACGCCGGCGAGGATGGCGGTGGCGAGCTTCTCGGCCATGTTCCAGGCGGGGAAGTTGAACGCGTTGATGTGGATGGCCACGCCGCGGCGCGGGACCTGCACGTGCTGGCCGACCCAACGCGCCGAGCGCGACAGGCGCACCGCCTCACCGTCGACGAGGAAGCGGGCGTCGCCGAGCTGGGCGCCGAGCGCGCCGTAGAAGGCGAGGGTGCCCGAGGCGCCGTCGACGTCGAACTTGGCGTCGCCGCGGGTGCTGCCCATGTTGTCGGCTTCGAGGTCCAGCAGTTCGTCGCGGATCTCGCGCACCGCCTTGGAGAGCGTCATCAGCAGCGCGCCGCGTTCGGCGAAGGTCATCGCACGCAGAGCGGGCCCGCCGACGTCGCGCGCGTGTGCCAGCGCCGCGGCCAAGTCGAGGCCGCGGCTGTCGGCGTCGGCGATCACCGCGCCGGTATTCGCGTCGTGCAGGGGCGTCGCGCCGCCGTTGCCGCGCTGCCAGCGGCCCTGCAGGTAGCTCTCGAGATGCTGCATCGTTCGCTCCGTTGCGCCCGGTCGGGGCTCGCGCGCGGTATAGCAGGGGCGCGGGGCGGCGTCATCTGCGCGGGTCGCGCCGCCGACCCGGCTTGCGCCGACCTGCGGTGCTGCATACGGTGCTCGGAGGCGCCCCATTCGTCGTCCGGAGGTCCCCATGCGCTCCACATCCTTGTCGACTACGCTCGTTCTGCTCCTGTTGACCGCGGCGTGTTCGGATCCGCCCAGCAGCAACAACAACTCGGGCACCGACACCCAGACGCAGAACGACGCATCGCTCGATGCCGGCGGCGACGGCACGGGCGGCTCCGATACCGCCGAGGACACCGGCGGCGGCTCCGATACCGCCGAGGACACCGGCGGCAGCTCCGACGTGATCATCGACGACGGCATCGACGACACCGCCGGCGACGCGTCGGACGATGCGACCGGCGACGACGCTGCCATCGACGCCGCCGACGACGCGACGGCCACCGCCGACGTCGAGGATACGGTCGGTGATGTCGCCGACGACGCGAGCGACGCCGCCGATGACGGCACGGACACGGTGACGCCGCCCGATGACGCGACCGGCGGCGACGACACCGCCGACGCGACCGGCGGCGACGACACCGCCGACGCGACCGGCACCGACGACACCGCCGACGCGACCGGCGGCGACGACACCGCCGACGCGGCCGGCGGCGACGATAGCGCCGACGCGAGCGGCGGCGAGGACACCGCCGACGCGGCCGGCAGCGACGACACCGCCGACAGCGGCCCGGTCGGTCCGTGCCCGGCCGGCTCGGACGGCAAGCCCTGCGACGACGGCGACGCCTGCTCCAGCGGCGACGCCTGCGGTGGCGGCGTCTGCCTCGCCGGCGCGGCGACCAGCTGCGATGACGGCGATCTCTGCACCGTCGACGCCTGCGACAAGGCCGTCGGCTGCACGCATACCGCGAAATCGGGCTGCACCAGCTGCAAGGAGGCCAAGGATTGCGACGACGCCAACGTCTGCACCACGGACGTCTGCGATTTGGCCATCGGCTGCACCAGCACCGCCGCCGACGGTGCCTGCTCCGACGGCGATGCCTGCACCGAGCCCGACGTCTGCGCCGGCGGCGCGTGCAAGGCCGGTGGCGCCAAGAGCTGCAACGACAACAACCCGTGCACCACCGACAGCTGCTCGCCGACGAGCGGATGCGAGCACAAGGCGCTCGCGGACGGCGCGGTCTGCGGTGACCAGAAGGTCTGCACGGCCGGCGCCTGCGCGCCGAAGGCGCCGCCCGGGCTGCCTTCGGGCGCGGTCGTGATCACCGAGGTGATGTTCGATCCCAAGAAGGTCTCCGACGGGGTCGGCGAGTGGATCGAGGTCTACAACCCGGGCGACAAGCCGGTCTCGCTCGTCGGCATGGTGCTCAAGGACAAGACGCAATCGCACACCATCGCCAGCAACTCGCCGGTGCTGGTGCCGCCCAAGGGCTACGCCGTGCTCGGCATCAACGCCGACGAGAAGGTCAACGGCGGCGTGAAGCTCGACTACGCGTACAGCAAGCTGGCGCTGGGCAATACCGACGGCGTGGTCCGCATCGAGAACGGCGACGGCACGCTCATCGACGAGGTCGCCTACAAGACCGGCGCCGGCAGCCAGGGCTGGCCCGGCAAGATCTCCGGGCGCTCGATCCAGCTCGCCGCCGACAGCTTCGCGGCCGACAAGAACGACGACGGCTCGAATTGGTGCTTCACCAGCAAGACCTTCGGCGACGGTGATGCGGGCACGCCCGGCGCCGCGCCGCAGAGCTGCGTGGTCGGCTGGTGTCGCTTCCAATGGAACCCGTCGGTGACGCTCAAGTCCGGCGAGGGTGCGACGTGGTACGCCCGCGTCTGGGCCGAGGGCATCACCGATCAGACCGACGGTACCGACGTGAGTGGCGATTTGACGGGTGATTTCGGCATCGGCGCGCCGACGACGCTGCCTTGGGTCGACAGCTCGTGGGCCTGGGTCGAGCTCGCGCCCAACACGCAATGGAGCGCGGGGAGCGCCAACGAGCCGAACAACGACGAGTACCAAGTCGAGCTCAAGCCGAAGCAGGCGCCCGGCACCTACGCCACGGCCTTCCGATTCTTCTTGCGTGGCAGCACCCGTGCGGTCTACTGCGACAAGGCGGCCGGGCCCGGCAAGGACGGCGCCGAGGACGGCTATCAGACCGAACAGGCCGGCCTGCTGACGATCATCGCGAACTAGGGAGTCCCGGATGCATCCATGGCGGAAGTGGGCGGGGGGCGTCGCGCTGCTGGCGCTGGCGGGTTGTGGCAACGACGGTGGCGCGGCTGCGGCCGACACCGGCGGCGGGTCCAGCTCGGACAGCGCCAGCGGGGACGGCGCCAAGGCGGCAGACGCGGTCCAGCCGGGCTACACCAGCGAGTTGGCCTCGCCCTTCGCCACGCCGGCGTGGGCGGCGCAAGGGTGGGCACCGGCGCGGGTGCTGAGCTTCGATCCGACGGTCCGCCGGCGCGGGCTGCGCGAGGTGCGCGGGCTGATCCACGCCCACACCGCGTATTCGCACGACGCCTGCGACGGCAAGCCCTTCGACGCCGAGGGCGAGATCAACGCCCCCTGCGTCGAGGATTTCCGGCGTGATCTCTGCGCGGTCGGTCACGACTACGTGTTCATGACCGACCACCCGACGCACTTCAAGGATCATCCTTTCCCGGACGTGCTGCACTACCAGGAGGCCTCGGGTGACGCGCTGATCCAGCGCGACGGCGTGATGCTGGCCAACCGAATGAAGTGTCCCGACGGCCACACCGTGGTGCTGATCCCCGGCACCGAGGGCGGGATGATGCCCGTCGGTCTCGACGGCCACATCGCCGACCCGACCGAGCGCGCCAAGGTCTACGGCGGCCACGACGCGCAGACCCGCGAGGCCCTCATCGCCGCCGGCGCGCACGTGCTCGCGCAGCACACCGAGGATTGGACGCCCGAACAGCTCGGCGAGAAGGGCTGGGCCGGCTTCGAGATGTACAACCTGCACGCCAACATGATGGCGCACATGAACGACGCGGCGAAGCTCTTCCCGATCTTGCTCGCCGAGGGCGAGACGATGCATCCGGACCTGATCTTGGTCGCGCTCGTCGACGAAGATCCGCGCTACCAGGAGACCTGGGCCCGCGTCGCCGAGGCTGGCCACCGCCGCGTCACCACGATGGGCACGGACTGCCACCGCAACACGTTCAACTTGGCGCTGAGTGACGGTGAGCGCGTCGATTCGTATCGCCGGATGATGATCTGGTTTTCGAACCACCTGCTGATCGAGCCCGAGGCCGACGGCAGCTTCGACGACCGTCACCTCGAGGCGGCGCTGGCGTCGCGTCGGCTCTTCGGCGTGTTCGAGGTGCTGGGCTACGCCGAAGGCTTCGACGCGCGCATCGAGCGCAGCGGCGGCAAGGCGCCAGCGGAGATCGGCGGCGAAGCCAGCCTGAAGGACGGCCTCACCATCGTCGCCGACACCCCGCACGTCGCGCGCCTCCCCGCCGACGCGGAGATGCCCGAGATCTGGAGTCGCATCCTGCTCGCCAAGGACGGCAAATGGGTCGAGCAGGCCAAGGGCGAAGGCCGCGTCAGCTTCGCGCCGACCGCCGCGGGCGCCTACCGCGTCGAAGTGCGGATCCGTCCCAAGCACCTGCGCAAGCACCTCGGCAGCCTCTCGGCCAAGGCCGACGCCGACTACGCCTGGGTCTACGCCAACACCTTCTACGTCACCGAGTAGCGCCTGCGCCCGCCGCGGCTCACCACCAATGGACCTCGTCCAGGCTGGTGTCGCGGCGCTCGGCGGCTTCCCAGGGGCGAGCGGGTAGGTACTTCCAGCCCGAATCCGAGAACATCATCACGATATTGCCCTGCTCGACGCGCTCGGCCTCGCGCATGGCGGCGTGCAGCACGGCACCGGCGGAGACGCCGCCCATGATGCCTTCGGCGCGGACGATGCGGCGCATGTTCTCGAGGCTGGTGGCGGCGTCGACGAGCAGACGGCGATCGAGCAGCTCGAGGTCGAAGAGCGGCGCCTCGAAGTGGTCTTCGAGGGCGGTCAGCCCCTGCAGACGCTCGCCCATCTTCGGCTCGACGCCGACGACGCGGATGGCGGGATCGTGGGCTTTGAGCGCGCGGCCGACGCCGGTGATCGTGCCGCCGGTGCCGATGCCGGCGACGAAGCTCGTGATCTCCGGCAGGTCGCGGATGATCTCGGCGCCGGTGCCCAGCCGATGGACCTCGATATTGGTCTGGCTCTCGAATTGCCGCAGCGCCACGCCGCCGCTGCGTTCGGCGAGCGCGTGGGCTTCCGCGATGGCGCCGCGCATGCCGGCGAGTGGCTCGCACCAATGGATGCGGACGCCGAAGAGATCGAGCGTGTCGCAGATCGAATCGGGCACGCCGCGCGGGATCACGACGCACGCGCGATAACCCTTGCGGCGCGCGACCATGCCGAGCGCGATGGCGGTATTGCCCGAGCTCGCCTCGACGACGATGCCGCCGGGTTGGAGCTTTCCGCTGCGCTCGAGGTCGCCGATCAAGCCGGCGACGACGCGATCCTTGATGCTGCCGCTCGGGTTGCAGCCTTCGAGTTTGGCGAACAGCCGCACGCCGGGCTTGGGCGAGAGGTTCTTGAGCTCGACGAGCGGTGTGTTGCCGATCGCCTCCATCGGCTCGCAGACCCCACAATCTCCGGGCTTTCGCATCGCGCCGCTCCCCGCTCTCGGGGGCGCGCCGGCCCCCGCTACCACTGCGCCAGCAGCCGCTTGAGCTGCTGGTCGTCGAGGAAGAAGTCGGCCACCGCGTCGTGCTCGAGCAGCAGCCGGCTCATGGCGGCGGCCTGGGTGCCGGCGCCTTCGACGTAGCGTAGCAGACGCGCGACCGGCGCGAGCAGGGGCTCGATGCCTTCTTCTTCGTCGTCGAGCTCGAGCGCGCCCTGCTCGACGAGCATCTCGAGCAATTTCTCGGCGCTCTCGAAATCATCGGAGGTGATCTCGACGGGTTGCCACTCGAGGTCGACGTCGACCAGGGCCGCGTACGCCGCCGCCTTGCCGCGCCCGGCGGTCCCGCCGACGACGAGGACGGCGCCGCTCTCGAGCAGCGTGGCGGTGTGGCCCCGCTGGTGCAGCTTGCGCGCCGGGCCCGAGGGCGCCCACTCGCCCGCGCGCGGGTCGAAGACCTCGTCGCCGGTCTGGCCGAAGCAAGCGACGCGGTCGTCGGCGAGGGTGACCATGGGGCCGCCGCCGCGGAAGCCGGACTCGAAGCGCTCGGCGCGCGCCCCATCGGCAGCGAAGACGTGGCCGGAATGGCCGACGACGCGGCCGTCCGCGAGCTGGCAGAGATCTCGCTCGCTCTGGTCCATCCGGGGCAGGGCGGAAAAAGCCGTCAGGCCGGCGTCGGTCCGCTCGGCGTTCTTCAGGCGCACCGGACTGCCCGAGGGGCCGATGCCCTTGCCGCCAATCGCGAGCACGCCGCCGCCGGGCAGCGTGAACAGGCCGAACTTGCGGCGCGGAGTGCCGAGCGGCGGGCCCGGCAGCCAGGCGCGCGTGGCCGGATCGAAGCGCTCGCTCGACGTCAGCACTTCGACGTCGCGGCGGGCCGGACCCTCGGCGGCGGCGAGCGCGGCGGCGGGGCGTCCGCCGGCGATCAGCACGGTGCCGTCCGCGAGCAGCGTGGCGGCGTGCTCGACGCGCGGGAAGGTCGGCGACGGCAGCGGCAGCCAACGGTCGGCGACGGGTTCGTAGAGCGCGACACCACCCTGCGCTTCGCCCACGCCGACGAAGAGCACCGAGCCGTCGGGCAACAGCGTGGCGGTGTGGCGGCGGCTCGGCGCCGGCATCGGGGTGGCGTCGAGGAAATCCTCGGTCGCGGCGATGAACCGAGTGGCCTTCGCCTGCGCCGCGCCCTCGGCGTCGAGACCGCCGGCGATCAGGACGTCGCCGCCGGGCAAGCGCGTGGCGGTATGCTCGAGGTGGGCGGAAGTGGTAGCGAGGAGCTGGGTGTGGAACATCGTGGCCTCCGTCGACCCGCCGAAAAACGGGGGCGCGGACGTTGGCTGCGGCGCGGCGCGGCGTCAAGCTCTGTCGCCGGAGGCACGGTGAACGACAGGCGGATGCAGCTCGCGGCGATGGCGTTGATGCTCGGCTCTGGCGCGGTCGGCGTCGCCGAGGAGGTCTTGTTGGCGCGCTGGCTCGGACTCCTGCTCGGGCACGCCGCGGCGGCGCAGGCGACGGTGCTCGCCGCGTGGATGGGCGGGCTCGGGGTCGGCGCGATCGCGCTCGGCCCCGGCGCGGACCGCAGCCCCTCGCCGATGCGTCGCTACGCCGCGCTCGAGCTCGGCGCGGCGCTGCTGTGTGCGCTCTGGCCGACGGTGGCGCCGCCCTTGGCCACGGCGACGGTGGCGTGGCCGGCGGGACTCCGGGCCGCCGCCTTGGCCGCGACGCTGCTGCCGCCGGCGTTCCTGCTCGGCGGGACGCTGCCGGCGATGGTCCGCGCCGTGACGGGGCGACCGGGCGTCGGTGGGCGTGCGCTCTCGCTGCTCTACGCCGCCAACTCTGCGGGGGCGGCGCTCGGCGCGCTCGGCGGCGGCGTGGCGTTGCTCGGCGCGGTCGGCCTCCGGCACGGGCTGCTCTGGGTTTGCGGCGCGGGCGTCGGGATCGCTCTGGTGGCCGAGATCGTCGGGCAGCTCGCGGCCCGAGCCGAGTCGCTGGCAGAGGCCGCGGGCCCCCGTGCCGACGGCCCGGACGGCTCGGACGGCTCGGGCGACGCGCGCACGTGGCTCGCCGTCGCCGCGCTCGGCGGCGGGCTGGCGCTGGCGGTCGAGGCGCTGTGGATGCGCCTGCTGGGCACCGTGCTCGGCGCCTCGGCCTACGCCTTCGCTGGCGTCGTTGCGGTCACCGTCCTCGGGGTCGCGGCCGGCAGCGCGTGGGTGCGTCGCCCGGTGCCGGCGGCGCAGCGAGTCGAGCGGGCGCGGGCGGCGGCGCTCTGGGCGGCCACGTCGTTGGTGGCGGTCGGCTGGCTCGGTGAGCGCCTGCCGTGGTGGCTGGCGGCGGCGCGGTCCGTGGCGGCACCGCTGGGCGGCGTGACCGCGACGCTGTTGGCGCAGGCGCTGCTGACGCTGGTCGTGGTCTTGCCCTCGGCGGCGGCGCTCGGGGCGCTGTTGCCGCTCGCGGGCGCCGGCGTCATCGCCGCGCGCGGAAGGGTGGCGCGCGGTGCGGCCGAAGCGCTCGCGGCCAATACCGTCGGCGCGGTGCTCGGCGCCGCTCTGACGCAGCCGCTGTGGGTGCCGGCGCTCGGGCTGCACGGGGCGCTGCGGGCGTTCACGCTCGGCACGCTGGTCGTCGCCTGGTTGCCGCGCGCGGGGGCGTCGCGAGCGCTCTCCGGCCGGCAGCGAACGCTGCTCGTGGCGCTCGCCGCCGGCGCGGTGCTGGCGCCGCGTTGGGACGCGCGCCTGCTGCACGCCGGGGCGTTCCGCGGCACACCGCGCGAGCCGCCCACGTTTTCGGCGTGGACCGAGCGATTGCAGCGCGAGGCGGTGGTCTGCGCGGCCGACGGCGCCGAGGCGAGCGTGGCGGTGCTCGAGCGCGACGGCGACCGCGTGCTCAAGCTGCAGGGCAAGGCCGACGCGAGCAGCCGCGGCGACATGCTCACGCAGGTGCTCTCGGCGTGGTTGCCGATGGCGGCGGCGGCGCGACCCGAGCGCGTCTTGGTCATCGGCATGGGCTCGGGCGTCACCGCCGGTGTCGCGGCGGCCCTGCAGCGCGGCGGCTTGGCGGGCGTCGCCGACGTCGACGTCGTGGAGTTGGAGCCGGCGGTGCTCGCGGCGGCGCGCGCCTTCGACGCCTTCAGCCACGGCGCCAGCGCGGCCGACGGGATCCGCCTGCACGCAGCCGACGCCCGCGGCTGGTTGCTGCGCCAGCCAGAGGCGCGCTGGGACGTGTTGATCAGCGAGCCGAGCAACCCCTGGATGGCCGGCAACGGCAACCTCTTCACCGTCGAATGGCTCGAGGCGATGCGCGCACGGCTGCGGCCCGGCGGCGTCCTGGCGCAATGGTTCCACGCGTACGAGATGAGCGACGCCTTGCAGACCGCGGTCTTCGCCACCGTCGCCGAGGTGTTCCCGCACGTGCGGCTCTATGCCCTGCACCCGGGCGATGTGCTGATGCTCGCGAGCGCCGAGCCGATCGCGCTCGATCGTCAACGCCTCGCGGCGTGGTGGGCGCGGCCCGAGCTGCGGGCAGATCTGGATCGCCTCGACGTCGCCGGGGTCGCGGGTCTGCGCTCGCTGGAAGTGCTGGGAGAGGCTGCCTTCCGCCGCGACTACGCCAGCCCGGAGGCGCGCGCCGCGGGCCTGCTGCGCGACGACCTGCCGCGACTCGAGCTCGAGGCGCCCCGCTCGCTCTGGCGCGGCGACCGCGCGCGGAAGCTGCTGCAACGCGACGAACGCCGCGCGCCCGCGGCCATGCTCGCCGCGTTGCCCGACGATCCGGCCTCGTTGCGCGCGCTGCTCGCGCAGCACACGCGGTTCCCGGCCGCGCCGATGGCCTTCCGGCTCGCCCTGTTCGACGCGCTGGCGCCGCGCGCCGACGTCGACACCACCATCGCGCTGGCGTTCACCGCCCTGCGCGAGGCCTATCGCAGCCGAGGGCGCGCCGATGGCGCCGCGCTCGTCGAGCACGACGCCGACGCCGCGCGGCGGCGCGTCGGTCCGCTCGTCGCTCGTTTGGCACGCGACGCCGAGACCCAACCCCGCGCGCACTTGGTGCGAGCGCTCGCGGCGCTGCTGGCGGGCGATGCCGAGGCGGGGGCTGCCGCCCTCCGCCGCTGTGTCACGCTGGGCGACGAGCCCGCCGGACGCTGCCGTCGGCTGCTGGGTGAGGCCGAGGCTCGACGCTCCAACCTCGCGCGCAGGCTCCTCCGCTGACGCATCGACGCGCCCCCCTGACCAAATTCGAACACCACCCGCGGTTGCGGACCTCGGGGGCGCACGGGACCCTGTGGCGTATTTACAGGCCGGGGAGGCATTCGACGCCCTGCCCACCACCCGTTCGCGGACCGCTCCCGGGAGCCGCACGATGTTGCGGTGGCTGCTCGCCGATACGGCGTTCACCATCTTGATGGGGGGCTTCGACCAGTGGGCCATCGATCATTTTCAGTTCACCACGCTGCAGGGGCCGCGCACCGGCTTCTCGACGCTGAACATGGTGATGGTCAGCAACGTCGTCTTCGGTCTGACGCTCTACTTGCTCGAGCAGCGCGAGCAGATGGCCCGCGCCCTCGCCACCGCCCGCGACCGCATCGTCGGGCTCGAGAAGGAAGTCGCGAGCGCCCGCAGGCTCGGCCAATACACCCTGCAGACCAGGCTCGGCGAGGGCGGCATGGGTGCGGTCTACCGCGGCCCGATGCCGCCGGCGCGCGCGCTGCACATCCTCGAGCTGACCGTCGGGGCGCTCGCCGAAGCGCACGAGGGCAAGCTGATCCACCGCGACATCAAGCCCGCCAACCTGATGCTCTGCGGCGACCGGTATCTCCCCGATGTCGTGAAGGTGATGGACTTCGGCTTGGTCAAGGAGCTCAAGACCGACAGCAAGGGCTCGCTGACCGAGCTCGGTATGATCGCCGGCACACCCCACTACATGAGCCCCGAGTCCATCTCGAGCCCGCAGGACATCGGCCCGCCGACCGACGTGTACGCGGTCGGCTGCGTGGCCTACTTCCTGCTGTCGGGGCGGGAGCTGTTCTCGGGCGCAACGCCGATGGCGATCTGCGGCACGCATCTGCACGTCGCACCCGACCCGAACTTCGACCGCGTGCCCGATATCGATCCCGCCTTCGCGGAGCTGATCACCCAATGCGTTCGCGAGGAGCCCGAGGCGCGACCCACGACCGAAGCGCTCTGCGAGGCGCTCGTCGAGTTTCGCTCCGCGCCCTGGGCGCGCTGGACGCGGGAGATGGCGCAGGCTTGGTGGCGGCAGCACGCAAGCGACGTCGCGGTCACCCATCGGGAGACGCCGGTCCCCGGCGGTGGGGAGACTCTGGTCCGCCGCGCCACGCCGGGCAGCAATGTCGACGTCGAGGGCACCACCGCCGACGTCCAATCGCCGAGCGACTCGACGATCGGACGCGCTCTCCGCGAGAGCGATATCCACGTCGGACCGAGCTGACCCGCCGACGCTAGGCCGCGCTGCCCAGTCGCGTCTCGCAGGCCCGCAACACCGTGACGCGCGCCTTGTGGGCGGCCTCGTGGCGACGAATCGCCTCGACCTGCCACAGCGGCATCTCGGCCACGGTGGCGGCCAGCGCCTTGGCGGTCTGCTCATCGAGGTCGGCCAGCGGCGGCGTCGTCAGCCACGTACGCACCGCGTCGAGGCGTGCCCGCATCAGCGTCGGTACGCCACGGGCGACCAGCGCGTCGGCCCAACGACCCAGGGGATCGTCACAGAGGGCCGCGGCCTGCTCGCGCGCGTCGTGGCCACGGACCACGGCCTCGCGCACGGCGCGCGTGCGCAGCGCGGTCAGCGCATGACGCGCCGCGTCCAGTCGGGCTTGCGCCTGTGCTTGCAGTTCGTCGATGGGAAGGCGTTGCACTGTCAACATCTTCAACTCCTTGTGCGGCATTGACGCGCCGCGTCATGCGGAAAAGCTATGACGCACTGCGTTGTGCGTCAAGGCCTGCGTCATCGGCGTTTTCGAGGGCGTTGCGTGCGTGCTTCGGGCGCGCTTGCTAGCCTGCGACAGCAGGAGGTGCGCACGTGTCGAGCCGAATCGGACTGCGAGGGAGAGAGGAGCGGCTGGGTCGCGGGCACCGCCTGCGTCGCGCCGCGGCGTGCGTCGCCCTGCTGCTCGTCGCGGCCGGTTGCGGACGCGCGCCTGACACCGGCGGCGCCGCAGGCGACGGCTCGGATACGCTGACGGGCGAGGCGCTCCTCGACGCGCTTTGGCAGCAGGAGCACAGCGACACCCACGCGCACGCGGGTGACGTCGATCCGAACCACCGCCACGACGACGCCATGGCCGCAGGCGACGCCGACGGCCACGCGCATGGCGGCGCCGGGGGCCATTGGGGCACGCCGACGGGGCCGTGCGCCGAGGGGACGTGGTCGACGCTGCACCCCGATTGTATCGGCAACAGCGGTTGTACGGTCGACGCCCAAGCCGCGCCGCATTGCGGATGCGGGTGTGCGATGTGTTGGCAGGACCTGTGTGTCGAGCTCGCCTGCGACATCACGCCCGGCTGTCCGCCGATCGACGACGATTGAGCCGCAGGCGCGTCGCTACATCGGGACGCAGGGCGCTTCGCAGAAGCCCAGCGCGAGGAAGTAGTGGCAGCCGGCGCCGAGCAGCACGAAGAGGTGCCAGAGCTCGTGGAAGCCGAACACGCCGGGCCACGGGTCGGGGCGCTTGGTGGCGTAGATCACCGCGCCGAGGGTGTAGGCGAGGCCGCCGCCGAAGAGCCAGCCGAGCGCGCCGGCATCGAGCTGCGGGAACATGCGGATGCCGGGGATCACCACGCCCCAGCCCATCAGCACGAAGAGCGCGACCGAGAGCCACCGCGGCGCCTCGAGCCAGAGCAGCTTGAAGGCGATGCCGAGCAGCGCGGTCGTGCCGAGCGCGATCAGGGTCAGCTTGCGCCAATCGCCGTCGAGCAGGTGGATCACCGCGGGCAGAAAGCTGCCGGCGATGAGCAGGAAGATCGCGCAATGGTCGAGCCGCCGGAGCCAGCGGTTGCCGGACTCGCCAATGTCGAAGAAGTGGTAGGTCGACGACGTGAAGAACATCAGCACCAGGGTGCTGCCGTAGATGCCCATCGCCGCCTGCTTGAGCGGTACCGCGGGCGTCCGCGTCAGCAGCACCGCCAAGCCGATCAATGCTGCGATCATGCCGGCGAAATGGGTCGCCCAGCTCCAGGGATCTTTGTTCGTGCCGATGATGCGGCGGCTCGCTTCCACGTACGCTCCGGTGGGGTCGACGCGCCGAGGAGCCGGCGTCGTGTGCACCTTACCAGCGACGGGCCCGTCAGCGGCGGCGATGACAGAACTTTGACACTGCGGCCGCTCACGGCGTCGGACTAGGGCTTGCTCGGGCAGGCCAATTGCAGCCCGGTATCGGCCATGAACGAGCCCGGCACCGGTGGCAGCCCGAGCAGCTCGAGGGCGAGGTTGGCTGCGTCTCCGTTGCGAATCGGCTGGTTCTTGGCGTCGTATTTGGGTCGCGTCGTGCCCGGTGACGCGCGCTTGGGCATCAGGGTGTACAGGTCCGCCCCGGCGGGGACGCCGGGACCGAAGATGGCGAAGGGGATCCGGTACACGTCGAGCAGGGACGGGTTGGTGTGGTTCTTCCCGTAGCCGCCGTGATCCGCCGTCAAGATCAGGATCGTCGGAGGTGCCCCCGGCGTCGCCAAATGCGCCAAAATCTTGTCCAATTGCTTGTCGACGTGCGCGACCGCGTCGAGCCAGGGCTCGCTGCCCCACCCCTTCGCGTGACCCACGGAATCGGGGTCGGCCAAGTGCAGGAACGTGTAGTGGTAGGGCTTGGCCTTGTCCGCCGCGATCCATGCGTCGGTCAGCGACGCGGTATTCGCGAGCATCACGTAGTCGTCGATCTTGTCCTTGCCGTTGTCCGCCGCGACGGCGTCGGCCGCACCGTGCGAGGCGTCGTAGCTCGTGTCGAAGAGCGAGAACTTCAGCTTGCTGGCGTACAATCCCGTGCGCAGGCCATGGTCGTGCGCGACGTCCCAGATCGAGGCGACGTAGTCGAGCGCCGGGTTGCCGGCCGCGTGCAGCGTCTCACCGGGCTGTGGCTCCACGTTCGACGTATAGCCGTGGAAGACGGTGTTCGGCTGGCCCGTGACCGTCGACACCGGCCGCCCCGTCATCATCGACGTCATGTTCGGCAAGGTGATGCTGTAGGCGTAGTCGCAGCGCGCCTCGAGTGTGTGCGCCCCCTGCGCGAAGAGCTGCGCGAAGGCCGGAGCCTTGCCCGCGTCGATCAACTGCTTCAGCCCGGCGACCTGCAAGCCGTCCACCGCGATGTGCAAGACACGCGCGATCTTCGGCGGCACGCAGCCCGCGTCGGCCGTATCGGCGGTGTCGGCGACGTCGGGCGCGTCGGGTACGTCCGCAACATCGGGCACGTCGGGCACGTCGAGCACGTCGGCTGCATCGGCGATGTCGGCGACATCGGCGACGTCCGGCACGTCCGGCACGTCGGCCGCGTCGGCCGCATCGGTGGTAGCGGCGTCGCCGACATCGCCACCGCCGCCCCCGTCGGGCGGGGCGACCGTGTCCATGGTGTCGGCGGTCGCGGAATCTTCGGCGGTGTCGGCGGTGTCTTCGGCGGCGTCGGCGGTGTCTTCGGCGGCGTCGGCGCTCACCTCCGCGTCGGTCCCGCCGCTGCCGGCATCGGCATCGTCCACGGCAGCGCCGGTGTCGGTCGCTCCTCCGTTCGAGTTGGCGCCACCGGCGCAGCCGGCGAGCACGACGACGAGCGCCGCGAGGGCGAACCGACCGGTTCGAGCCAGATCGAGCATGACGACCATCCTCCGGGCGCGCGGCCCGTACCCGCTCGCGAGCGGCGACGCCACCAGTGTAGGGAGGCCGTCGGTGATTGTCATTCCACCGGGCCGCGACGACCTAGGCCGACCGCAGCAGACTGCGGGCGTGCAGCAGCGCCTCGAGCTGCGCGGCGACGTCGCCGTCCGGGTCGACGCGCGCGGTCTGCCAGCCGGCACGGTGCGCGGCCTCGGCGTTGGCGACGCTGTCTTCGACCAGCAACAATCGTCCGGGGGCGATGCCGAGCGCGCCGGCCACGTGGTCGAAGATCGCTCGCGCGGGCTTGAGCATCCCGAGCTCGAAGCTCGCGAATCGCTCGACCGCACGCTCGACCACCGGCTCGCGCAGCAGCCCGGGCCAATGGCCGGCCGAGGTATTGCTCAAGATCACGTGCGGCACGCGCAGCCGCGCTGCGACGTCGGACACCCCGGTGTAGGGGCCGAGGACCTGTGCGTCGTAGAGCTGCACCAGCTCGTCGCGCGTGTACGTGCCGCCCAACGCGAGTCCGAGCGCATCGGCGAATGCCTCGGTGGTCATCTCGCCGCGCTGCAGGGCGTCCATCTCGGCGGCGCAGCGGGCGAGGGCGGCGTCTCCCGCCGGCCCGACGCGGTCGGGGAGCTCGGCCGCAGCACAGCGCTCGGCCCAGCTGCGGGCGATCCGGACCACGACGCCGCCGAGGTCGAAGACGACGACGCGGACGTCGTCGGTCGCGCAGCTCGCCGATGCCGCACGGCGCAGCCGGTCGTGCAGCGCGACACCGACGCCCTCGGCCGGCAGCGGAGCGACCGCGATTCCGCCGAATCGCTCCGGATCGTCCGCGTCGCGAAGCGCTGCGAACAGGGCTGCGGCGGCTTCCTCGACGTCTCCGCGCGGCGAGAGGTTGCGAAAGGCGCCTGTCGGTGCGTCGGGACCGAAGCCCAGGTAGGCCTCGAAGGGCAACGGCCTGGGCACATCCAAGCGCAGCGGCAGCCCGGGGGCGTAGTGGCGCAGCGTCATCCCGGGTGCGACGACCTTGCCGCCGGGATCGGGTGGCGCCAGCGGGCCGATGGCCGCTTCGATGCGCTCGGGCGCTAGCGCGCCGGGGCGCAGCAGGCGCGGTGTCGCGTCGAGCAGACCCACGATGGTCGACTCCAGCCCGCGTCGGCAGGCACCGCCATCGAGCACGCAGTCGACGTGTTCACGCGCGCCGGGCTCGGACAGGTCGGCCGCCGCGTCTGCCGCGCGGGTCGGGCTGACGCGGCCGCTCCGGTTGGCCGACGGCGCGGCCAGCGGGCCGTCGAAGGCCTGCAGCAGCGCCAGGAGGTGTGGCTGATCAGGCACCCGCACCGCCACGCTCCGCAGGCCGGCGGTCACTGCATCGGCCAGGCCGGCATCGCCACGCAACGGGAGCACCAGCGTCAGCGGTCCTGGCCAGAAGGCGTCCGCCAGGGCGCGGGCGCGGTCGTCGAAGACGGCGATGCGCTCGGCCGCAGCGCGGTCCGGCACGTGCACGATCAGCGGATTGTGCGAGGGCCGGCCCTTGGCAGCGTAGACCCGCGCCACGGCGTCGGCGCGGCGCGCGTCGGCCGCTAGGCCGTAGACCGTCTCGGTCGGCACGACGACGAGCATGCCCCGCCCGAGCGCCGCTGCCGCGTGTGCGCGGGCAGCGGCATCATCAGCCGGCACAATCGGTAACTTGGCAGCCACTCAGGTCGGATCCTCGCGCGGCGCGTCCG
Organism: Pseudomonadota bacterium; assembly: GCA_041163625.1. GTDB lineage: Bacteria > Myxococcota_A > UBA9042 > UBA9042 > UBA9042 > JACKFC01. The sequence continues at coordinate 30,022 of JBEARB010000127.1, forward strand.
CGTTCCCGGCGGAACCTGCCACAACTCGCCGACGGTCGTCATCGCAACATTTGCCTCTGGCCCGGTTCTCGAGGTGTCAGAGTCCGAGCAGTCCATCGTCCTTTGCGTGGGCTTCTGTCCGAGCAACGCGGTGCACCCGGTTGTTGCGTATACGGCGGTCGATGGTCGGGCGCGTCACTGGAGGAGAGAACCGAGGAGGATTCATGCCGACCCGTGTCCTCTTGGTCGAAGACAATGCGTTGAACCGCGACATGCTCTCGCGCCGCTTGACGCGGCGAGGCTACGTCGTGACGTGCGCCGAAACGGGTGAGGCTTGTCTGGAGCTGGCCAGCGTCGAGCTGCCCGAGGCGGTGCTCGACGCCGTCGGTCGGATCGCCACCGTCGGGAGTGGGCGCGAGGCGCTGGAC
>JBEARB010000128.1:0-6104 GCA_041163625.1 Pseudomonadota bacterium
ACATCGGATCATCGGCGTCACGGGCCTGCAGCAGGAGGAACGGGCGATGCAGCGGCGGTAGCACGGATGGCCTCTCGCGCCGCAGATCGACGCCGCACGAATCATGCCGTGTCGGGCGGGCATTTCAAAGCGGGCACCGCTGTTGCACACTCGCGCCACCTGCGAGCCGCGTCCCCGCGGACGAACGTGCCACGGCGCCGCGCGACACGGAGCGATGCATGACGAACCGGTCCCCCCAACCCCGCCGCCGGCGCAGCCTGCTCGCGCTCGTGCTCGCAGCGCTCTGCTTGCTGCCGTTGTCGGCGCAGGCGGCGAAGCGCGCGAAGAAGGCGCCGCCGATGCTCGGCAGCCGCGACCTGCGCCCGGGCATGAAGGGCTACGGCCTCACGGTGGTGCGCGGCCAGAAGATCGAGCGCTTCGAGATCGAGGTGATCGGCGTGCTGCACAACAAGCTGCCCGACCAGGACATGATCTTGGTGCGCTGCGCGGGCCTGGGCCTCGAGCATTCGGGCGTGGTCGCCGGCATGAGCGGCAGCCCGGTCTACGTCACCGATCCGAAGCGCGGCGACCTGATGATCGGCGCCATCGCCTACGCCTTCCCCTTCAACAAGGACCCGATCGCCGGCGTGACGCCGATCGCCGACATGCTGCCCGAGCTCGACCGCCCGCTGCGCAAGGTGCCGGAGAACCAGCGCATCCTGCCGGCCGCGAACGTGCGTGCGCGGCGTGCGGAGGCCGCGCCGGCGCCCGGAGCCGCGCGGATGGTCGCCGGCGTCGACGTCAACGGTCTGCAGCCGCTCGCGGTGCCGATCTCCGCCTCGGGCTTTCACCCCGACGTGGTGCGCAGCTTCCAATCGGAATTCGAGGCTGCGGGTCTCGGCCCGGTCTCGACCGCAGGCGGCGGTGACGGCTTCGTCGACATGAAGCCGCGCCCCTTCGAGCCCGGTTCGGCGATCTCGTTGGTCATCGCGCGCGGCGACATGAGCCTCGCCGGCGTCGGCACCGTCACCTGGGTCCGCGACGACCGCTTCATCGCGTTCGGCCACCCCTTCCAGGGCGTCGGCCAGATCCACCTGCCGGTTGGCGGCGCGCACGTGATGTGGATCCTCGCGAGCCAGGTCAACTCGTTCAAAATGGCGGTGCCGACATCGGATATCGGCGTGCTCGACATCGACCGTCAGGCCGCCGTCGCCGGCCGCATGGGCCCGAAGGCGACGTGGGTGCCGATGCAGATCCGCGTGCGCGGCAAGAATATCGGCACCGAGAAGACCTGGAACGTCGAAGTGACCGACCAGCCGCGCTTCCTGCCGCTCGCCGGCGCGATGGTCGTCGCCAACGCGCTCAAGGTCAGCGAGCCGACCGCCGACGCGGCCAGTGTGAAGATGAAGCTGACCGTCGAGCTCGAGGGGCGCGAGCCCATCGTCATCGAAGATCGCTTCGTCTCGCTCGACGGCACCGCCCAGCTGATGGAGGTGCGCGGCATCGCGATGGGCCTGCTCAAGGCGATCGTCTGGAACGGCTTCGAGCGTCTGCGTCCGAAGGCGGTGCGCTGCGAGCTCGAGGTCGACGAGGCGCGTGATTTGGTGTTCCTCGAGTCCGCCCGCATCCCCGGCGAGAAGGCCTACGCCGGCCGTCCGCTCAAGCTGCGTCTGGGCTTCGTCAAGCCGAACGAGGGCCACAAGACGGTCGACGTCACCATCCCCGCCCTGCCCCGCGAACTCGCCGGCGAGAAGATCCAAATCTGGTTCGGCCCCGCCGCCGACCGCCAGCCCGAGCGCCACGAGCCGCACGACGTCGACGATATCCTCGCCGCGGTCCGAGACTATCAACCCCACGACCGCCTCGCCGTCGTCATCAAGCTGCCCGACCGCAGCTGGATGATCCGCGGCGCACGACTGACCAACCTGCCGGTCGGCGTACTCGACGAACTCGACGGCCACGGCCGCAAGGTTCGCCGCGGGCACGAGACCATCCGCGTCACCAAGGACCTGCCCTGGACCATCAACGGCAGCGGCTCGATGACCCTCGAAGTGCGCGAGCCCTAGCCCGCACCCACCCCACGCCAGGAAATCACCATGTCCCAGTCCCGTTTGATTCGTCTCTGCGCCGGACTCGCCCTGCTCGGCGCCGGCTTGGGTCTGCACCACGAGGCGGCCGCCAGCGAGCCCAAGGCCTGGTCGTTCGTCAGCGGCGACGACTTCGCCAAGGGCGATCTCGACGGCCTCGCCCTGCACCCGCACGACGGCCTCTCGGTCGCGCCGGGCCTGCAGCGCATCGAGGTCGACGCCGAGCTCGTGCACTGCTGGGTGCGCGACGGCAACAAGCTCTGGCTCGGCACCGGCGTCGAGGGCCGCATCTTCGTCGTCGAGGGCGACAAGGTCCGCGAAGTGGCGCAGGTGCCGGCGGCGCTGGTCGGCTCGCTCGTCGCCGACGGCAAGGGCGGCGTCTACGCCGGTCTGGTCGGCAAGGGCGAGATCCTGCACGTCAGCGCGGCCGGCAAGGTCGAGACCGTCGTCGCCCTCGAGGACGCGCAGCACGTCTGGGGCCTGCTGCGTCGAGGCGACGAGCTGCTCGCGGCGACCGGTCCGGGCGGCCGCGTCTACAGCGTCGACGTCGGCGCCAAGAAGGCCAGCGTCTACGCCGAGACCGACACCGAGCACGCGCTGACCCTGCTCGAGGACAAGGGCAGCCTGCTGATCGGTACCGCCGGCAGCCCGATGTTGCTGCGCGCCACCGCCAAGGGCCGAGTCACCGCGCTGGCCAGCTTCCCGGGTGCCGAGGTCCGCAGCCTCGCCCGCATCGGCGACCGCATCGTCGTCGCCATCAACGGCAACCCCGAGGTCGTGAAGCTACAGCAGCTGCGCGCGACGCCGCAGCGCCCTGGCTCGGACAAGGGCAAGCGCACCACCAAGGCCAGCAACAAGAAGTCGAGCGGCAGTGGCGGCAAGGGCGCGGTCTGGGCGCGCCACGACGACGGTCAGCTCTACCAGCTCTTCGGCTCGCCGGTCGGCTTGCTCAGCCAGATCGGCACCAGCGGCCGGGGCATCACGGTCGGCTCGGCGCGCGGCGGGCGCGTGCTCGTCGGCGATCTGCAAGGCGACGTCACGACGCTCTTCGATCTCGACGAGGGCGCGGTGCTCGGCGTCGAGATGGGCCCCAAGGGTCCCGTCACGCTGTTCACCGGTCGCTCCGCCGCGGTCTACCGCGTGGGCGGCCCGAGCAAGCGAGCGGCCTTCACCAGCGAAGTGCTGCGTGCTTCGGGCGTGGCGCGGTGGGGCCGTCTCGAGGCGATCGGCGAGGGCAAGCTGCAGATCGAGACGCGCTCGGGCTTCTCCAACCCGGCCAACGACACCTGGAGCGCCTGGCAGCCCCTGCAGAGCGAGCGGATCCAATCGCCGCCGGCGACGATGCTGCAGGTCCGCGTGACGCTGCTCTCGCCCGACGCGCGCCTGCGTGAGCTGCACGTCCACCGTCGCCTGCTCAACCGTCAGCCGATGATCGAGCGTCTCGAGGTGAAGTACGAAGAGAAGGCCAAGGTCTTCCGCGTGAACTGGGGCGCCCGCGACCCGGACGGCGACAAGCTCGGCTACGTCGTGACCTACCGCCGCCGCGGCACCGCGCAATGGCTGATCCTGCACGACCGCTTCTACGAAAAGACCAGCCTCGGCCTCTCGCCCAAGGACATGCCCGACGGCTGGTACGAGATCCGCGTCGAGGCCAGCGACGCGCAGAGCAACACGCCGCCGGAGTCGCACGTCACCGCGCGGATCTCCAAGCCGTTCCTGGTCGATCAGGGCCGCCCGACCGTCGTCGCCGAGGTCAAGGACGGCGCGCTGACCGGCGTCGCCACGGACGCCACCAGCCGCATCGTCCGCGTCGAGGTCAGCTTCGACGGCGAGCCCACCGTGCTCTGTGGCGCGGCCGACGGCGTCTTCGACGGCGCGCAGGAGGCCTTCGAGCTCAAGCTCCCGCCGGACCTGCTCAAGGGCAACCACACCCTGCTCGTCCAGGCCACCGACGAAGCCGGCAATGTCGGCGTGACGCGCGTCGTGTTCGGCGGCACCGGGAAGTAGCGTCGGCGGGCGAGGCCTCGCCGATCCGCGTCAGAGGTCGAGAATTCGGGTCGCCAGCAAGGTCACCGGCGGGATCGCCAACACCGCCGCGCCGAGCCCGACCATGCCGCGTCGCAGCAGCTGACCGCGCCGAAAGCGACCGGTCTTCCACACGATGAAGTTGCTCTCGTCGCTCGTCGGCAGCATCAGCCCGAAGCTCGCGGCCATGCCGACGGCGAGGCACGGCGCCACCGGCGAGACGCCGACCTGCTGCGCCATCACCACGGCCAACGGCGCGCAGATGGCGGCGGTGACGGCCGCGCTGGTGATCTGCGTCATCGCCAGCGCCAACGCCGTCAGCAGCCACGTCAGCCCCGCCAGGCTCTGAACGCGCAGGCCGCGCGTGGCGAGGTCGCCGAGCCAATGCGAGAGGCCGGTGTCGATGGTCTGGTGGCCGAGGGCGAGCGCGCAGCCGACGAGCAAGATCACGTCCCAATCGATGCGCTCGGCGACCTGCCAGGACGCGACGCGCTCGCGTGCTCCCTCGCTGTCCTCGCGCCGGGCGGCCGGCAGAACGAAGAGCGCGGTCACCAGCAGCAGCGCCACGGGAGCGGGCTCGATCCGCGAAACGAGCTCGGGCGCCTCGACCCCGAACAAGCGCAGCAGACCCGGCACCGACCAGAGCAGCAACGCCCCGACCAGCACCACGGCGAGCGCGAGCTGGCTGCGATCCAGCCCCAAGGCGACCGGCGGTAGCTCGGCGACGCGGAGCATCTTGGTGGTCGGCGGCCGAATACGACGCCCGCCCGATTCGACGCCGAGACCAGCGTGGAGATCGCCGTGGACGAGCTGCTCACCGTCGACACCGAGCACCACGCGGACGGCGACCAACCAGCCGGCGAAGAGCAAACAGGCGAGCGGCGCGGCGACCAGCGTCCAATAGAGCAGCGGCACGTCGCGGCCGTCGTATTGCGAGAGCGCGGCGATCGCGATCAGGTTCGAGGGCGCACCGATCGGCAGGACGAGCCCGCCGAGCGCGGTCGCGAACGCCACGCTCGACAGCCCGAGCCGCTGGAAGCTCTTGCCGAAGCGCTCCTCCTGCGCGGTCACCATGAACGAGAGTAAGGCGACGGCGGCGCGGTTGGGCAGCCAGGTGGCGATGGCGAAGGCGGCCACGGCGATGGTCGTCGCCAGATCGACCAGGCGCGTGGCGCGCGGCGAGAAGAAGGTCAGCACGAAGACGCGATCGAACTGCCGCCATTGCGCGATCGCGCCGAAAAGATAGGCCGCGAGCAGCAGCCAGATCGTCGGGTTCGAGAACGGCGCGAACATCGTCGCGGTGTCGGCGACGCCGAGCACGACGGCAGCCGAGGCAGCGGCGAGGGCGGTCACGCCGACCGGCAGCGCCTCGGTCAGCCAGAGCAAGAAGGTCGCGGCCAGCAGCGCCATCAGCCGGGCCGCGCGCGGGCTCATATTGTCGGGCGCGAGCCAGAGCGCGAGTACGGCGAGCAGCGGCGCGAGCACCAGGCCGAGGCGGTGCCATCGCCGGGCCCGACGTTGCTCGTCGGCGTCGAGCATCGCCGCCTTCACGTCCATCGCGTGTCCTCCCGCGCGGAGGTTAGGCAACCGCGTCGCTGCCGTCGAGCCGGCCGCAGAAGGGGCAGGTGCCGACGGTCTCGGCGACGATGGCGACCTCTTCGGGAGCCCGCGGCAGCCGGCAGCGTCCGCAGGGGTGCAGCTCACTGCGGCGCAGGGCGGCGGCGGCGTCACAGAGCCCGCGCAGGACCTCGGTCGCGGCAGCGTCATCGCGCGGCAGCAGGCTGTGCGGCAGCGTGGCGAGGCGCTCCTCGACCAAGACGGGTCGCGGTCCCCAGAAGCGCAGGCGCGCGGCGCCGATGCGGATGCCGGCGGCGGTGACGCGCATCACCACCAGCGCGGGATCGCCGCCGACCAGCAGCGCGCCCTGCCCCGGCAGCGACTCCTGCCGCCGCGGCTCGGGCAGCAGCGGCAGTCCGAGCCGGAGGGCGCGCGCGATCTCGGCGCCGGCCTCGC
>JBEARB010000129.1:0-21815 GCA_041163625.1 Pseudomonadota bacterium
TCGCGAATTGAGAGACGGGAGCGGCTGGACATGATGGGCCTCGCTTGGTGCCGTGGGCACGTTCGCGCGACCCTATGCTACGGCCGTGGCGTTGCCATGGCGTGCTTGGTCGGGTGGATACGCCTCCTGTGGATCTCTGGGTTGCTCTGTCATCGCTCCGCCCTCCTTGTCCGCCCGTCAGCCCTGGGGTTTTCCTACCCCGGAAGTGTCGGGTTTGGGGAGGGGTGCAGAGTAGTGCCGGGCTGTCACAGCTCCGACGAACTCGGTCCGGAAGGCGTCCCAGCGCTGCAGCGCTTTTCGATGATGGAATCCAGGTCCATGCGTTCGTAGGCGCTGATGTGTCGGCCGCTGTGCACCAAGCGCGGGCGAGCGTCCGCCGTGAAGACCTCCAAAATCTTCCACTCGCCGAGCGGTGCGGGCTCAGCTACTGCGCAGAGATTGTGAGTTTCGAATCGCAGGACAGCAAAATTTTTCTCGCCGGTTCGATAGACCTTGGGTCGACTTCTCATCGCTTTCTCCCCGACATCGGCTGCACTCGCCTGATCTGATAGGGAGGCGCAATCCATGTGCTGCTCCGACCACGCGGCCTTCCACCCTGCCGACAGGTATGCGCCATTGGTGCCCAACGAGCTTGTGTCACCCACCGGCCATTGCGCACGAAGTTGCCAACCTTGGTCGGTGTGCTCGAACAAGCCTCGCCGCATCGCCGTCTGATCGGTCACCCGAATCCATTGGTCGCCGCCCTCGAAACGCAACGAGGCGTTGGAGTCGGCTTGGGTCGCTCTGCTCCATGCGGCCGAAAGCTCATCGGTCAGCTCGCCACGAAACGCACATCGTCCTCGATTGATGTCGTAGGCCGATTGCGGCTCACAGCCCGTTGACCCGAAGAGGACGGCGCAAGCGACGATCCAGATCTTGCTGTAAAGACTTGTGCTTTTGATCATGGCTTGTTTCATCTCATTCTCCTCCTGAGAAAAGGCCCGGCTTAGTCGAGAAGCGATTGCCAACCTTCCGATCCTGAACACTGCAGTTTTGCCGTCAGCTCTTTGGCCCGAGCACATGCCTCGGGATTGCGCCCGAGACCGCTACGGCAGCGATGAACATCGGTGCGAACCGCCCGGATGAGCTTGCGACTGGTGAAAGCGCAGCGCACGTCGCGCAGACCAATACTCTCCCACCGGGGACCGCCTGTAGGATTCGAGAGAGGTTCCCTGATGTTTCGGCGGGGACCCGAATCATCATCTTGGAACAGGCGAATCGAGGTGTTGTTGTCAGCAGTTTCCGTATCGTCGAGGAGATTGAATGCGGCAAGGGGCTTGAGTGCATTGCCGAGCGCAAGCTTGTCGATGCCGTTGGCCGTCGGTTTGGTCTCATGTGTTGCCCAGTCCAATGGATTCGAGCTTTCCGCGGGCTCCAGTTCTTCGAAGGAAACGTCACTGGTGCATGTCTCTGGTGCCACATCGCCCGGGTCGATGTTCATCGCAGCATTGGCCCAGCTTGGTAGGCTAGGTTCACGCTCGGAGGTCTCCAGCTCCACGTTGGTCTCGCTGTGAGCCTGCACGAGAAGCGCCTTGGCGATCAAATCGTCGATGCGACGACCTGAGACGCCCATCTTCGCGGCAACGGCGGCGGCCAAAATCGACTCGGCGTCGACGATGGATGCATGAAAGCCCACAAGTTTCTTCATGGGTCTGGTCTCTACCGTGTCACTGCTCTCGGTCGCCTCCACGACATGCAGCCTGCCGCGTTGGTCCAGCACTGCAGGTTGCACATGATTGGGTGTGAACACGAGCGCTGTCTTGTGGTGGACATTCGCTGCCCACAGGGTTGCGATCGTCGCCAATGTGGACGACTGACATTGTAACCTGTCCGACAGTAGCGCCTCTGTGACCGATGCGGAGTCACGCTGGTAGACCATGGTCTTGCCACGAAACAGGTTGGCCTTGGCGGCGGCAAGCTGGTTGCCTGGCTTGTTTCCCGCCTCTTTGAGCAGGCGGGCCAGCACAGTGAGTCGGCTATCGATGTGTTCTCGAATCTCTCGAACGTCTCGAGGTGCGTTACTCTGCAGAATATTTGCGGCATAGTGTCGTGCATCGAGGTCAAGGACCGCGGCGAGGAGTGTGGCCCTGGGGATGGGGCGTCCGGCCATCACCGCCTGCTTCACGCTGTGCATCGCCGGCGTCGGTTCCGCGATGATGGGAACATTGGAGAGGTCACCCAACTCGCTCCACTGTTCGATGAACACTGCCGCGTCGCCCGGAAATTCTTCGTCACGCGAGGTATCGGAGACTCGCGAAAAGTCAACGTTCACGGAGATGAGCCGCTCTTGGTCCACCTCCATGTTGGCTGCAATGGAGTCAGAAGGTTGCTTGAGAGCATTCGTCGCTAGTTGCTCCGCGGCGACGACGACCCCAACGGCGAAACTCACAGTCAGTGACGCCAACCCGATCAACATCGCAAATGCAGCGGCGGCACTGAGTGGCCGTACTGTGTCATGCCAAGCTGGTATCGTTGTGATTCGGTTCATCGCGGCTCCTGGTTCGACTCAGGGTCTCGCTTGCCCTGGTGTCTCACCAGCATGGACGCACCAACTCCCAGAACGATCTGCGGCTGTCAAGCGCCACCACAATGGGACCACCCCCGCGCCAACAATTAGGGACCACCCCCACGCCATCTTGCCGCACCGCCAGCGCTCGCCGGCAACGACGCCGCGGCGCAACGCTACGCGGTGCTGCTCTCGCTGTTGATGACCGCAGTGCAGAACGCGATCGACCCGGAGCTGGGGCTACGCAGCACGCTGCTGGCGCTCGACTGCACGCCGAACTCGGCGCTCGACTCGCTGCCGCCGCTTGCCGGGTGGACTCCGCCGGCGCCGGGTGCGGCCGCCACCGGCTGAAGCTCTCCCAGCTTGCTCTCGACTGTGAACGACAACGACCCGGCTGGCACGGCGGGGTTGGTCGGGTGGATACGGAGAATCCGCTGATCCGCTCGGGCCTGGTGCTCGCCGGCGCGCAGGTCTTCGGTCTGCCGGGCGCCGATCTCCGCACCGGCGACGGCGTGCTCACCGCCCTCGAAGCCGGCGACCTCGACCTGACCGGCACCCGCCTGGTCGTGCTCTCGGCTTGCGAGACCGCGGTCGGCGAGCTGCGCGCGGGCGACGGCGTGCAGGGCCTGCGCCGCACGCTCGCGATCGCCGGCGCCGAGACCATCGTCACCAGTCTGTGGAAGGTCGACGACGCGGCCACCCGCGACCTGGTGGTCCGCGCGTACGGCGCGTTGCGCGCAGGCGTCGGCCGCACCGAGGCGTTCCGTCAGGCGCAGCTCCAAGCGCTGGCCGCGCCCGCGACCAAGCATCCGCACTATTGGGCAGCGTTCGTGGTCGCCGGTCAGCACGGCCCGGCCGCCAAGGACACGTTCGGGGCCGGAAAATAGGGTGCCTGGGGCGGGCTACAACGAGCCGATGCGCGGATCCATCGGGTCGAAGCCCAGGTAGTACGCGCGCGTGCGGCGGTGGAAGAAGCTCTTGCTGGCCAGCACCAGCAGCGAGAGGCCCACGAAGAGCACACGCACCGCCCATTTGGTCCAACCGAAGAGCGGATCTTCCTCCTCGAGCTGGTTCATGATCTGCCACCGGCGCGCGAAGCCGTCCGGCGGCTGGAACGTGCGCTTGGTCGCTGCGGCCAGCTGCAGGTCGGTCATCGCCTCGATCTCGGCGCGTCGCTTCTCCAACGCGTCCCGACGGCCCGCGAAGCGCTCGGAGATCGCCGCGAGCGTCTTCTGATGCTCCTCTGTCGCCTCCTTCCGCAGCCGCTCGTTCTCGGCCTGCACCGAGCCCTGCTTGCGCGTCCGCTCCTCTTCGAGCGCCTCGATCGCGCGCTGCTGGCCACCGAGCGCGTCGGCGGCGGCGAGGGCGCGCGCCGTGGCGCTCTGGGCACGACGGGCCTCGGCGGTGAAGGCAGCCTGCAGCCGGCGCCGCGTCGCCACGGGGGCGTCCTCGGGCAGCGCATCGAGCCGAGCCTTGGCGCGGGCGCGGCGGGCCTCGTAGCGGTCGGCCCTGGCCTTGTCGCGCTCGGCCGCCCGCTCGAAGCGCGGCAGCTTGCCCTTCTCGGCGAGGATGCGGGCGTCGAGCTCGCTGGTGTCGACCTTCTCGGTCTTGGGCTCGGGCAGCTCGAGCTTGACGGACTGCCGGGCCGCGCGCTCCTCCTCGCCGAGCGATTTGTGCGCCTTGTCGACCTCGCCGAGCAGTTGACCGCGCGCGCTGATCCGGCGCGACTCGATCTCCGAGCCGATGCGGCCCTGAATGACGTCGTGGAAGACCATCATCTCGACCGGGATCGCCGTCACCATCGCGAACGCGAGCACCACCGCGATGCGGACCAGGGTGCCCTTGTTCGAGAACGGAGACTTGTCGAGCGGCACCGCCGCGGTCACCACGAAGCGCTCGAAGATCAGGATGATCAGCGAGATCAGCGCGGCGAAGCCGACCGTCAGCGCCCAGCCGCCCGGGCCGAGCGCGTCGACGAAGACCCAGCGCAAGCCGAGCGTCCACGCCAGCATGTCGACCGCCGCCTGCAGCACCATCAGCACCGCCGCGAAGCCGACCTGCGCCGCCACCGTGCGCGGCATCGGGCCGTGCTCGTCGAGCAGGAGCACGCGAATCAGCGGCCGCAGCCAAACCGGTGCCCACGGATCCCAGGCCGGCCGCGGCGGCGCACCGGTCAGCGTCGGCGGACCGTCCACGTCCTCGGCGGGTGGCGCTTGCGGGATCTCACTCGCCGATGGCCGCCGCAACGAGACCACCGACGACGCCGGCGCCTCGCCCTCCACGGCCTCGGCCTGCTCCAACTCCTGACGCGAACGCTCTGCCATCTCGGTGACTTCCTTGCCGGCGGCGGGGGCGCCAGCGGCCGAGAGGGTAGGAGTCCCGGCCCTCGGCGTCCAGCGTCGCGCGTCCAGGCGGCCCGACCGCGCGGACTCGCGTCGCCGCAGACACCGACGCCGGCGTGCCTAGCTTGCGGACGTGAACCTCGCCCGCCCGACCCTGGTCCGACCCTGGCCTCGCGCCCTCGCGCTCGTGTTCAGTGCCGCAGCGCTGCCGTTCATTCCCCACCTCGGAACGCAGCTGCTGTGGAACGTCGTCGTTCCGGCCTTGCCGCTGGTCTTGCTGCTCACGCCCGCCCGCTGGCGCAACCACTGCCCGCTGGGCGCCCTCGCGAGTCTCGCCGATCGCCCGACGACGCCGCCACGCGATCCAGCCGGGTTGTCCGCGCTCGCTTTGGCGCTGCTCGCCATCGCCGTGCCCTTGCGCCACCTCGGTGCCGATCGCGACGGCGTCGCCGCCGCGGGCCTGCTCGCCGGCGTCGGGGCGCTCGCCCTCCTCGTCTCGCGCGCCCGCGGCAGCAAGGCCGGCTGGTGCGGTGGCGGCTGCCCGATCGCCTGGGTCGAACTGCTGTACGGCGGCCGTCCGGCCGAGACGGGCCCGAATCGTCGCTGCGCGAGCTGCGCCCCGTGCCTGCGGTACTGCCCCGACTCGGCTCGCGGCGCCGACCCGACGCGCGGAGCCGGTCGACTCGGCTGGGCGTTCGCCTTGGTCTTCCCCGGATGGTGCTGGGGCTTCTTCCAGACGCCCGATCTGCGCCCGGACGCCGCTTTGAGCGCTGCCTTCGCGGTGCGTGCCTTCGCCCTGCCGCTGGCCACCGGTGCGCTCGGAGCGGTGCTGCTCGGGCTGCCGTTGCTGCGCTTCGATCGTGCGGGGCGGGAGCGGTGGCGCCGGCTGCTGCCCTTCGCGGCGCTGGCGCTCTACTACGGCGCGCGGCTGCCGGCGCTGCTCGGCTTCGGCGCGTACGGCGACGACGGCCGCCTGGTCGATCTCGCCAGCGCGGCGCCGTGGCTCGGACCGCTGCTGCCGCTGCTCTCGACGGGGTTGCTGGCGGCGTGGTGGTGGCGGCCGGGTCCGTCGCGGGCGTGGTCGCGGCGCCCCGCCTATGCCGGCGTCAGGTCCAGATCGGACGGACGCACGTCGCAGCCCTGCCAGAGCTCGACGTAGCCGCCCTCGTCTCGGCCCGCACCACCCCGCTCGAGCACGAGCAGGTAGGGGTCGGCGGCGCCGGCGGCGGCGTCGCAACGCCAGCACACCACGCGCAGCGGGAACACGGCCCCATCGGGACCGACAGGCTGCTGCGAGGCCCGGAACACGCGCTCGCCGTCGCGATCTTGATCGAAGCGGAGCTCGACGGCGGCGTTCGGGTCATGATCGATCGAGGTGGCGCTGCCGCCCCTGCCCTCTTGGATGATGTCGAGCGTGTAGCGCAGCTCGGTCGGGCGGAAGCGGTCCGGATTCCCGGGCTCCTGGAAGAGCCAGAACGCGCCGGCGTCGAGCAGATCGGCGCGGTTGCCGGTCGGTGCGCCCGGCGGCCGGTGCAGCAGCCGCAGGGTCGTGCCCTCACGCCCCTTCTCGACCACGAGCAGCAACGGCTGCTGCCCGTCGTCGCAGAGCGCCGCCAGCCATCGCTCGCCGGCGGGCCCCTCGGCGCGGGTGATTTGGTCGACGCGGTAGTCGCTGCCGTGGATGGTACCGCGGCCGTTGTCGAGCGCGTCGGCGAAGGCGACCAGATCGGAGACGGCAAGCCGGTCGCCGACCGCGAGATGCAGCCAATAATCGGGCGCGTCCACCTCGAGCGGCCGCGGCCCAGGCGGCGCCGGCACCGGCGGGCCAACGACTTCAGTCGCGACCATGAGACCACCCCTGGCCCGACCCGTGAGCGCCCGCTGACGTCGCTGCCGTACCAGGTGCGCTTGCCGTAGCACCACGATGATTGCTACGACCACCAGCAAACCACCGACCTCGAGGCCGTGGTAGCGCAGCCAGCGCGACGCAGGCGAAATCAGCGGCGGCGGCGCGACAAGGCGTCCAGAGCGGCGGGTGCCATAGCCCGTCGCGAGCGAGCGGGTCGCACGCCGGGAGGCGCTGGAGCTGCCCGTGCTCCGGCTACTGCTGCTCGGTCGGCTGCTCGAGTTACTCCGGCTGCCCGACCACGAGGAGCCACTGCTGCGGCTGCTGCGGCTGCTCGACCACGAGGAGCTGCTTCGGCTGCTGCGGCTGCTCGACGAGCGATACGACGAACGCGAACTGCTCCAAGAGCTGCGCGAAGAACGGAAGCTGCTGCTGCGAAACCCGCGGGCGAGCGCGTCCTCGGCGACGCCGAGCACCGGCAACGCCAAGCACGCCGCGAGCAGCAGGGCGAGCCAGCGCATCATCAGAACGGCCGCAACGCGCCGGCCAGGACCAAGCCCACCGCGACGTAGGCGGCGCCGACCACGACGCCGGCTGCCGTATTGTGGCGCTCGCCGACGGCCGCGCCGGGTGCGGAGCCGAGCAGCAGCTTGGCGATCGGGTTGCCGACCGCGCCCAGCAGCAGCAGCCCGGCGCCACCGTCGATCAGCGTGACCCAGATCTCGGCGAGTAGGTTGCCGCCGGCGCCGAGTACGCTCGCGCGCACGACCACGCCGATCGCGACCAAGAAGCCGCCCAGCGCGAAGCCGACCGCGGCCGAGTCGTGCGTCTCGATGGCGTCACTGACGTCGAACGGCGCGATCTTCTCGAACAGCCGTGCCGCTGCGACCAGGAACGCCTGCGCTGCGAAGAAGTAGAAGAAGATGTCGCGGATGCCGGAGAAGAAGCCCTCGGAGTGGCCCGAGAGCGCACCGTCGAGCACCAGACCGGTAGCGACGGCCCCCGCACCGAGGACGACGCCCGTGCCGAGGTTGCGGTCGCGCTGCACCTCGGTCCGCGCGTCGAAGCGGTGCAGCACCATGCCGTCGAGCAGCCACGAACCACCGGTCAACAGCAGCATCGCCAGCACGCCGCCGACGACCCCTGAGAAGAGGACGTCGAGCAGGCCTTCTGCGCCGAAGAGGACGCCCTTGATGGCGAGCCCGAGGCCGAGGATCTGACCGCCGACCCACGCGCCGGCGGCGGCGTTGCCGCGCCCACCGACCTCGTCGACGAGGGGCAAGCCGGCCTGACGTTCGAAGAGCTTGCGCCCGACCACGAGCAGGAGCAGGCCGACCAACAGCCGGGGCCCGGCCCCCAGGACCGCGAGGATGGTGTCGATGGTAGCCTCCTCGCCCGCGCGGGCAGACCCGGCGCTACTGCATGAACTCGAGCTGGTCCTTCAGACCCTGGGCGCGCTTCTGCAGCTCCTGCTGCAGCTTGGACTTCGGCTCGGCGGCGGCGGCGGCCTCGGTGCAAGCGTTCATCGCGCGCGTGACCTCGGGCTTGTCCGCCTTGAGCAGCGCCGTGAAGATGACGCAGCGGTTGTAGTGCGCCTCGACCTTCGGCTGGCTGGCGACGAGCTTGTCGAGCATGTCGAGGGCCTCGTCCTTCTTGCCGAGACGACGCAGCGCGACCGGCAGGGTGACCTGCGCCCAGTAGTTGTTCGGGTCGCGCTTGAGCACCTCGCGCAGCAGCTGCTCGGTGGCCTCGAGGTCGAGACGCTTGATCTGCAGCGAGACGATGTCGAGCAGCGGGCGAGTCGCCTGCGGGTCGGCGTTGGCGGCGCGCTGCAGGTAGACCAGACCCTGACGGATCGAGTCCAGCGCGATGTAACTCATGCCGAGCACGCGCAGCAGCTCGACGCTCTTCTCCAGCTCCGGATCGACGAAGATGCCGGCGTTGCCGACCATGATCGCCTCGCGGTGCTGACCGAGCACGTGATGCGCGGTGGCGAGCTCGAGGAACATCGCGCCGACGTTGACCTTGCCGGCCGCGTTGTCGCCGCCGGCCGTCTCCACCGCCAGCTCCTTGCGGGTGCGGCCGAAGAGCTGCGTGCGGATGCGCTCGATCGCAGCCTTGGGCTTGTCGCTGCCCGTCCACTCGATCTTGGTCAGCTCGACCGTGAACTCCGGCATATTGGCCATCTGGGCGAACTCCGGATCGAGCTCCTTGAGGTTGTCGCGGGCCTCTTCCCAGTACTTGTCGAAGGCGAACAGGCTGGCCGCGCGCTTGAGGGCGGCACGGTAGAGCTCGGCGGCCTTTTGCTTGTAGGGCTCGGCCTTCTCGACCATCTTCGTCGCCCACTCCTCGCGCAGGTCGGCGACGCGCGCGAAGGCCGGCGGCGGCGGCAGCTTCTCGAGGCTCTTGGCGATCTCGTGCTGCGCGCGACCACGCCGCGACGACGCCGCGGCGATCCACTTGCCGTTCTTGCTGCTTTCGACCTCGAGGTAGTAGGCGTCGGCTTGCGCGGCGAGCTTGGCCTTGTCGGCCGCGTACTTGACCGCGTCCTCCAGCTTCCGGGTGCGACTCTTCATCGCGACCATCTGGTTGAAGTGGATCTCGCCGAGCAGGAACAGGGCCTGCGCGACCGCGTTCTTGCCCTCGCGATCGAGGTCGTTGAACTTGCCCTCTTCCGAGAGCTTGCGCGCCGTCTCCACGATCTGGTCGAGGTAGGCTCGCGCCTTCTTCGCACCACCACGCAGGTTCATCCACGCCTGGGCGGCGTTGGCCAGCGCGCCGAGGCGCAGGTTCAGCGGCGCGTCCGAGCCGCGCTTGAGGAAGCTGTCGCTGGCGCGGATCACACCCCGCCAATCGCCCTTGTTCACGTATTGAATCGAGAGCTTGTAGGCGACCTCGGCGGTCTCCTTGGCAGCCTCCGGATCCTTGGACTTGGCCTTGAGCGCGCGCTCGGCGTTCTCGATCACCTTGTCGTACTGGCCGAGGCCGTCACGGATCAGGGCCGCACGCTGCAGCGCCGCCTTGGCGAGCCCGTGCTTCGGGTACTTCTGCGCCATCTCCTCGTAGGCGTCGGCAGCCATCGAGAAGTTGGCGACCTCGCGGTAGACCTCACCGACCTCGTAGAGGGCCTCGGCGGCGCGGTCGTCCTCGGGGTAGGCCTTGGCCAAGCCACGGTAGGTCGCGATCACCTCGTCGCGCATCAGCGCCTTGCGATAGAACTGCGCGGCGCCCGCGTACGCACGCTGGGCCTGGTTGCTGGTCGGGTACTCCTTGGCGTACTTCAGCAGGCATTGTGCAGCGTCGACCGGCTTGTCCTTCAGCTCGAGGCAGCGGTTGTAGTCCTCGTTCTCCTTGATGGCGATCAGGATCTCCCCGAGCTTGCCGGTGTTGAAGCGGCTGTCCTTGATCAGGATGTTGGTCCACTTGATCAGGTTCCGACCGTCCTGGCCGAGGCTGTACGAGGAGAGCATCAGGCGCGCGGCGTCACCGGCGAGGCGATCGCCGGTGTCCTTGTGCAGCTTGCCGTCGATGTGGTCCTGCACGAAGGTCGCGAACAGCTCGCCCGCGCGCTCGAACTGGTTGTGCTGGTAGTACAGGCGGGCGAGCACGAAGAGCGCCTTGGCCATGTCCTCGTCGTCACCCTTGTTGTTGGCGCGGGCGATGCGGATGTAGCGGTCGCACGCGTCGGCGACGCGCTGCTGCTCCTCGCCGAGCGGCTTGGCGGTCAAGATCTTGTCGGCGTCCTTCTCGCCGGTCTCGGCGTCCAGATCTTGCATCTTCAGGTAGGAGATCAGGGCGCGATGGGCCGCCGGCTCGGCGTGCTTGCCCTTCGGATCCATCGCGATGACCTTCTCGTAGCCCGCGGCGGCGTCGGTCCAGCGCTCGAGCTGGTACAGCGCCAACGAGTGCTGGTAGGTCAGGTCGTAGACGAATTTGTGCTCGGGGTAGAACGTCAGGTAGGCGCGGTAAATCTTCTCCGCGTAGCCGAGCACCGTCGAATCGAGCGTCTTGTCGGCCTCGAAGTGCAGGTTCGACGCGATCTCCGCCAACAGGACAGGGATCTCTTCCTTCATCGGCGCGGCGGGGCCGTGCTTGAGCAGCGCCTCGGACAGCCGCTCCACCGAAGCGACCGTGCCGGCGAGGTTCGGGATGCGGTAGTTGTTCTCGACGTGCAGGTAGTGGAAGCGCACCGCGTCCGGGTTCTCGCGCTGCCGGTCGATCAACTCGTCGAGCACGATGTTGCTCTTGGTGTACTGCGAGACCGCGATGTAGTAGCGGGCGAGCAGCTCGAGCAGCTTGTCCTCACGACCGGGCGTGACCTGCTCGAAGTACTTGAGCGCGGTCTTCGGGTCGCCGTACTCCGACCAGGCGCGGACGAGATACTTGCTGCCGTCCTCCCAGAAGGTGATGCGGCCCGAGCCGTCCTTGTCGACCTCGGCCGAATAGTCGAGCGTGCCGACGAAGCCCTTCGCCGCCTGCCGGTACTCCTGCCGGTTGAAGTAGACCCACGCCTCGTAATAGAGCGCCCAGCCGTAGGCGTTGGCCTTCGGGAACTTCTTGACCTTGGCGTACCACTTCAGCGCCTCACCGCCCTGGTTCTTGCCGAAGTAGTAGTTGCCGATGCCGAGGTAGGCGTCGGCGATGTACGGCGAGTCGGGCACCTTGCGGACCAGACGCATGTAGGCGTCGACCGCCTCGCCATGCCGCTCGAGCTCCGAGAGGTGGAAGCCCAGGGCGTACAGCACCTCGTCGAGCTTGGAGAAGCGCGCGAAGCGGCGCTCGATCCGCTTGAGCGAGTCGATCACCTCGGCCTTGGTCGCGCGCGCTTGGTCGAGCAGGTTCTGTTGCTCGATCTCCAGTCGGCGCGCCGCCGCCTTGTCGCCGCTCTTCTTGGCCTCGGCGATGGCGGTGATGAGCTGCGTGTCGTAGGCCTCGAACTCGTAGGCCTCGGCGCGATCCCAGAGCACGTAGGAGAGCTCGAGCAGCGTGTCCGCCTCGGTCGGGCTGCCGCGCTCGATGTCGAGCAGCTCGCGGAGGATGTCGATCTCGTCGTCGATGTCCTCGACGTTGCTCTTGCTGCGGGCGCGGCGGCGCTGCATCTGGCGCGGACCGCCGGCGCCGGCGCCGTCGTCGTCGGGGACGTCGGCCACTTCGGCCTCGTCGCCGGCCTTCGCGTCGGCCTTGGCGCCCTTGCCCTTCTTGCCCTTGCCGCGCCGATCGGTGCCGAAGCGCTGGACCGAGCCGGCCTGCTCGATCTTGTCGTCCTTCTTCTTGGACTTGCCCTTGGCCTGCGCGAACGCCGTCGGCACGGCGAGGAGCGCCGCCAGCAGCAACGCGAGCAGCACGCACCCGCGGGGCGCGCCGGCGAGGAGGAGGCTTCGATTCTGCATCGAGACGGTGCTCATCGCTCGCCTCCCTCGTTCGCGGGCTTCGCGCCGCCTTCCGCCGCAGGTTCGGCCGGTTTGTCGGAAGCCGGGGCCGGTGCGGGCTGGTCGGCTGCCGGAGCCGGCTTGCCGCCCTCGGGCGCGTCCAGGTCCGGCTTGCCTTCGCCGACCAGACGCTTGCCGCCCTTGCCGACCTTGCGCTTCTTCAGCACGAAGCCGACCGGGAAGTGCTTCTGCTCGCAGCGCGACTCGACGTCGTAGGTGTAGCCGCCGAGCTCGTCCTTCCAATACGACCCGTCGAAGGGCCACACGACGTGCTCCTCGTCGAGCTCGCGCGGCTCGTTGGCCGCTTCGGCCGTCGCCGCCATCGCGTCGCGGACCTCGTCGTTGATGCTGTTGCGGCGGGCGCGCAGCGCCTCGTACTTGATGCGCAGGCCCTGACGGATGATCTCGGTCAGCTCCTCCCGCACGCGCGAGAGGCGGCGGCGGGCCATCGAACCGGCCTCGGAGATCATCACGTTGCGGACGCGACCGAGGTCTTCGGAGAGCCGCTGAGCGGACTCCTTGGCGGTGGTGTTGCGGGCGAGCTTGTCCAAGCCCTCCTGCTCCGCGCCGAGCTTGGCGACCAGCTTGAACATGCGCTGCAGCGCCTTGTCGTTCAGCGCCGCGTTGAAGATCCGGCGCAGCGCGACCGAGAGGCCCTCTTTGTCCGCCGCGAGGCTGGAGAGGTACCAGTAGAACTCCGAATCGCTGCGGTTGCCGCCGAGCTGGGCGTCGAGCTCCTTGCGCAGTGGCTTGTAATCACGCAAGAAGCGCGCAACGACGACGAGGACCTCGTTGAACCGACAGGTGCGGAACAAGATCAGCGCCTCGAGCACGCGCGCTTCCGGGTAGTAGCGATCTTCGAAGTAGGGCGAGTTCAGCGTGTGCAGCTGGCCGAGCACGCGATCGAGCCGCTTGAGGTGGAAGTAGGTCCAGCCGAGCTCGAACAACGAGTCCAGCCAAAGCGAGCTGCCCTCCTGGACCTGGTCGTAGTAGCGGCCGGCCGTCTCGTGCTTGCCGAGCGAGTAGAACAGGCGTCCGAGCGCCATGTAGGCGCGCTCGCGGTAATCGTTGTAGTAGCCCGGGCTGCCGACGATCTTCTCGAAGCGCAGGATGTCCTTGAACGACTCCAGCGCCGGCTTGGCCTGGTTCAGCACGACGTAGGTCACGCCCATCAGGTAGCGTGCCTTGAGATAGAACTCGCCGCCCTTGGGGTCGATGCGACCGAGCGACTCGAGGGCCTTGTCGTATTCGCCGGCGTCGAAGTGCGAGCGGCCGAGCAGGTAGCGAATCTCCGGCAGGTCCGCGGCCTTGAAGACCGACTCGGGGGCCGTGCCCAGGCGCTCGATGGTCGCGAGATCGCCCGGCATCGCGCGCTGGATCGCCAGGTATTGCCGCATCTTCTGGGCGTAGAGCGGGTGGTCGCGGCCGACGTCGACCTCGTCGAAGGCACGCAGCGCCGATTGGTGCAGGCCCAGACCGAGCAGCAGTCGACCGAGCTCGTACTCCGCGGCGTGGCGGATCGGGTCTCCGACGGTCAGCGTCGGGATCAGCTGCGCGAGCTTGCCGAAGGCGTCGTAGTAGCGCTCGTCTTCGACCAGCGCGCGCGCTTGGTCGAGCGCCGGATGCGATTGCGCCGCCGCCGTCATCGGCAGCAGCACGAACGCGAGGCAGGCGAGCCGCAGGAGGGAATGCTTGGTCATCGAGTCGGCCTCGCGCGGCCCCGACGGACGGCGCAGGTTGCACGTTCGGGCGGCGAGGATAACGCGCCGGGGGCGATGCGCCAAGCGGTGCGCGGCGCGGCCCGGAACGCGGCCGCCGGCGGCTCAGCGGAAGAACTCACCGGGGTCGACCGGCTCGCCGTTCTCGCGGATCTCGAAGTAGAGGTAGCGACCCTTGAGCGAACCCGTGCCGCCGACCTCGGCGATCTTCTGGCGTGAGCGCACCACGTCGCCCTCGGCGACCTCGACGGCGTCGACGTGTGCATAGACCGTGTGCCAGCCGCGGCCGTGATCGAGGATGATCGTCTGGCCATAGCCGAGCAGCCAGCCGACGTACGCCACCCGCGCCCAGAAGACGGCGCGCACCGCGGCGTGCTCGGGGTGGTTGGGACGGATGTCGATGCCGCGATGGAAGGTCGTGGTGCCGAAGCGCGGGTGCTTGCGCGGCCCGAACGGCACCTCGATGCGGCTCATGTTCACGGGGCGGAGCAGCTTCCCGCGGGTGCGACCGAAGGTGTAGCGCTTCTCCTGCCACGCCTTGAAGGTCTCGATCTTCTCGACCAGGGCGCGATCGACGGCGTCGAGATCGCGGCGCGCGCTCTGGTTGTAGGCCGGATCGGCCTCGATCTGGGCGACCAACGCGAGCTTGTCGTGGCGTGCCCGCTCGAGGGCGGCGAGCTGGCCGTGCAGGTCGCGATCGGCCGCGGCGAGCTTGCCGAGGGCGGCGTCGCGCTCGCGGGTCTCGGCGTCCAGCCGCTCGAGTTGCTCCCGGTAGCGCTGCAGGCGCTCGCGATCGCCGGCGACCAGTCGCCCGAGCAGGCGCTGCTTGACGACCGCAGTGGCGAAGCCTTCGGGCGAGACCGCGAAACGCAGCTCCGGGCTGCGGCCGAGCCGCAAGATCGCGCGCAGACGCGCCCGCACCGCCGCCCGCATCTCGCCGAGCCGCTTCTCGGCACCCGCGCGGCGCAGCTCGGCCTCGCGCAGCGCGTCGGTGGCGGCGGCGCGATCCAGCCCCAGACGCGCGAGCGAGGTCTCGAGCTCTTCGATCTTCGCGTCCAGGCCGTCGATCGCCTGCAGCAGGCCGAGCTCCTTGGCGATGGCGGCCTTGTAGCGCGCGTCGAGCGAGGCCTTCTCGGCAGCGTCGATGGCCTCGGGGACCGCCGCCGGGTTGGTCGCGGAGCGCTCCGGCAGCGCGATGCCGACGGCGTCGGCGGGCCGCTGTGGCGCGGTCGCCAGCGCCAGCGCCAGCGCCGGCCCGAGCAGGGCCGCGGTCGCCGGCAACACCGCCAGGGTGCGGGCGCCTGCCATCGGCTAGACCCGCAGGTGCCGGCCGAGCGAGAGCCCGCTCGCCAGCAGCCCGAGCGCGGGACCACCGACCAGGAGCCACATCACCATGCCGGGCGGCAGCAACGAGGGCTGCACGTTGAGCAGGTAGACGTCGCGGACCAGCCCCTCGAGCTCGAGGTGCAGCAGGCCGACCGCGACGATGGCGACGGCCGCGCCGAGCAGGCCCTGCAGCGCGCCCTCGATCAGGAAGGGGCTGCGGATGAAACGGCGAGTCGCGCCCATCAGGGCCAAGATCTCGATCTCGTCGCGGCGGCTCCAGATCGCCAGCCGCACCGTCGAAAAGACGAAGAAGATGGCGCTCGCGAGCAGCACGCCCGAGAGCACCACACCGACGCTCTGTACGATCTCCAGCACCGCGAAGAGCAGCCTCAGCCGCTCGGCGCCGAACGCGACGTCCTCGACCGATTCGACGGTCTCGATCTGCCGCGCCCACTGCACCATCCGCTCGAGGTCGCCGCGCGAGGCGAGCGCCGAGTCCAGCTCCAACTCCAGCACCGGCTGGCCCGGGATGGCTTCTTCGTCCAGCCCCTCGAGCAGCGCCGGGTCGAGCAGCTTGCGGTTGCGCTCGCGGTCTGCCTCGCGCGAGAGCGAGCGGACGCTGCGCACACCTTCGTGGCCACGCAGCCGCGCCTCGATGTCGTGCACGCGCTCGGGCGCGGTCTCGTCGGCGAGATAGACCTGGATGGTCAGCGACGCGCCGAGGTCGCGGATCAGCGTGTGCGCGTTGAAGAACGCCATCGCGAACAGGCCGCACAGCGAGAGCGAGACGGCGATGGTCAGCACGCTGACGACGTTCAGCCAAGGGCTGCCGCGCATCAACCGCAGCGCCGCGCCGACGAAGTAGAGGCCGCGGGCGATTGGGTTCACGGCGCCTCCGGGAATGCATCGCCGCTCGCGGGCGCGGCGGCGTCGGCGGTGGCGACGGCGCTCGCGCCGAGGCCCGAGGCCTCGAGGCCGGTCGCGTCGCGGCGGGGGCGGTCCTCGGTGAGCCGGCCGCCTTCGAGCGTGAGCGTGCGGCAGCCGTAGTGCTCGATGAGCGCGGCGTCGTGCGTGGCCACCAAGACCGTCGTGCCGCGCCGGTTGACCTCGCTGAGCAGGTCCACGATCTCGCGCGAGAGCTTCGGATCGAGGTTTCCGGTCGGCTCGTCGCAGAGCAGGATCGCGGGCTCGTTGACCAGCGCGCGCGCGATGGCGACACGCTGCGCCTCGCCGCCCGAGAGGTCCCGCGGCAGCGCGTCGGCGCGGTAGCCGATGCCGAGCGACTCGAGCAGCTGCGCGGTGCGGCGCTCGATGTCCTTGCCGGGCAGCCCGAGGATCTCCATGCCGATGGCGACGTTCTCGCGCACGCTGCGGCGACCGATCAACCGGAAGTCTTGGAAGACCACGCCGAAGTTGCGGCGCAGGAAGGGCACGCTGTCGTCGCGCAGGGCGTGGATGTTGCGGCCGCCGATCAAGATCTGACCGTCGCTCGCGCGCTCCATGCACAGCAGCAGGCGGATCAGCGTCGACTTGCCGGCGCCGGAGGGGCCGGTCAGGAAGACCATCTCGCCCTCGCGCACCCGCAGCGTGACGTCGCCGAGCGCGATCACGCCATTGTCGTAGCGCTTGTGCACGTTGTAGAGCTGGATCATGCCACCACGCGGCGTCGGCGGGCGTGCCGACCTGGGCGCATGCAGTAGCACGCGCCCGGAAGCTCGACAAAAAAGCGCGCGCACCCCGCGCACCGAGTGGGCCGACTTTTCTGGACGCTGTCCGCTTCTGGCCTAGAGTTCGCCTCGACGAGGGGGTGGCGCTACGCAAAAAGCTGTGGTATCGCGCCGCGCCTTCGGGAGTCCCCCCTCGGGGAGCGAAGGAAGCGGAACACAAAGCCGGCCAACTGACCGCACCGAAGGACCGGACGCGGGGCACGGCGGGGAGAACGCGAGATGAAGATGCACACCAGGTTCCTTGCCGCTGCGCTCGGCCTGCTCGTCGCGGCGCCGGCGATGGCCACGCAGTCGCGCATCAACGGCCTCTCGGGCAGCGAGAAGAGCTACACCATCCGGGACGAGGCCAACATCTACGGCCTGCCGCAGTTCCTGGTCGATCACGGCAACGAGGTCGACGTGGACGCCGCCTCGGGCAGCGCCTACGGCCGCATGAACATCCGCTACGCGCTGACCGACGAGGCCGTGCTGCTGCTCTACGGCGTGCGTTCGCCGTGGATGCCGGTCGCGACCGTCGCCACGATCAACGGTCTCACCCCGCAGACCGTCGCCGGCGTCGGCGGCGCGATGACCGCCGCGGATCCGACGAACCACCAGTTCGGCATCGGCTTCGGCATGAAGGTCGGCGAGGCGATGCGCCTCGGCGCCCGCATCGAGATCGGCGGTGCCCGTGACGACGCGGACGGCAACAACCTGAACAGCAACACGATGTTCGGCCTGAACTTCGGCCTCGGCTTCGACATCGGCGAGAGCAACTCGCTCGACTTCGGCCTGACGCTGCGTCTCGGCAGCTTCATCGACTTCGAGGGTGGTGCCGATCGCTGGGTCAGCGAGTCGAACATCGGCTTCGGCCTGCTCGGCAAGGGCGAGTTCCAGGTCCACCAGATCGCCAAGCTGGTCCCGTACCTGAACCTCGACTACACCGGCGTCACCATCGGCCACGCGGTCCGCGGTGACGAGGTCGGCATCGGCAACGAGGCCAAGAAGGGCATCGTCAGCAACACGCTCTTCAAGCTGGGCGCGGACCTCGCGATCAACCCGGCCGAGCGCGTCCTGATCCAGCCGGGCCTCGGCCTGGGCATCTGGTTCAGCACCGCCGAGGGCACCTCGGCTCCGAAGGGTCAGATCTTGAGCTCGGAGAACGGCAACCAGCTGATGCCGTACTACGGCTTCGCGGCCGAGGCGCAGGCCTTCGATTGGCTGGCCCTGCGCGTCGGCGCTCGCCAGACCATCATGGTCCACAACAACGCCAACACCGCTCCGGCCGGTGGCGCCAGCAACGAGTTCCACAAGAGCACGGTGCAGAACCAGCTCACCACGGGCCTGGGCATCTCGCTGCGCGGCTGGCAGATCGACCTGAACGTCAACCCGACGTTCTACAACAACGGCATCTTCGCCGTCAGCGGCGTCGCCACGGCGCCGTACGCGGTCGACTTCGCCATCGTCTACGACTGGTAGTCGAGCGGCGTTCGCACGCTCCACGCCCCCGGCTCGGCACGCCCGACCGGGGGCGTGGACGTTTTGGGCCGGGTCGCGGGTTGGCGTCGTGAGCGCCCACCGGTTTGACTCCGGGCCGGTCGGCGTCGAGAATCCGCAGCGCGGCCCACGCCGCACTCGACCACGAGGGAACCGATGAAGCGAGCATCCACCTGGCGTTGGATGGCCGCGGCCGGATCGCTGGCGCTGCTGGCGCCGGCGGCGCTGACCGCCTGCAACGACAAGCCGAGCCCCGGGCCCGACGCGCCGGCCGCGCCAGCGCCGCCACCGACCGAGGCGCCCGCGCCGGAGAAGCCGAAGACGGCGGCTACGGCACCCAAGTCCAAGGCGACCACGGGCCACCCGAACCTACCGGGCTTCGTGCGGCCCGAGGGGCCGGTCGCGACGGTGAACGGCCGCGATATCCAGGCCGACCGCTTCAACGCCGAGTTCGACCGCATGGTGGGCCGCGGCGTGCGCATTCCGGCGGATCGCATCAAGCACATCGCGCGCAGCATCTTGGCGCGGTTGATCGACGAGGAGCTCCGTCAGCAGGCGATCATCCGCGAGAACATCACGTTGACCGAGCCCGAGTTCGAGTCGGCGTACAAGGAGTACACCAGCCGCTTCGTCGACACCGAGGGCCGCTTCGACGAGAGCCAGTTCCGCGCCACGCTCGAGCGCAATCGCCTCGATGTCGAGGAGCTCAAAGAGCAGATCCGCCGCGAGACTTTGGCCCGCAAGCTGGTCGACAAACTCGGCGTGATCACCGTCGAGGAGGGCGAGCTGCGGTCGTTCTACGACCAGAACAGCTCGGCTTGGGTCGAGGACGAATCGCGGGACGTGCGGCCGATCTTGGTGCCGATCGGCCCGGGCGGCCGCGAGGCCGAGGAGACCGCTCGCGTCAAGGCCGAGGCCGCCAGCCACGCCCTGCGCGAGGGCGGTGATTTCGAGCAGATCGCCCAACAATACGGCGACCGCCCGCGCGCGCCGATCCACCTGCTGCGCACCAGCCCCGAGACCGAGCTGGCGCGCGCCGCCTTCGAGCTCAAGGTCGGCGAGGTCAGCCATCCGATCCGCACCCGTTGGGGCTTCTTCGTGGTCCGCTTGATCGAGAAGAACGACTCGCGCATGCGCCCCTACGAGGAGGTGCGCGACGAGATCAAGAGCCGCATCCGCGAGCGCAAGGTCTACCTCGAGGGCTTGCGGATCGTGCGTGATATGCGAAAAGACGCCGAGATCATCGAGAAGCTCCCGTTCTGACGCCCGGCGTCGCGCGGAGCTCGGAGGAGGGCGAGGGGATGCCGGAGGCAGCAGCGGCCGCGGGAGCGGTCGGGATCGAGGCACAGATCAACGACGCGTTCGGCGGCATCGTCGGCGCGATGGCCACGGTGCTGTTCTGGGAGATCCCCGGCCTGGGCATGCCGCTGGTGGTGGCTTGGCTCGCTGCCGGCGCCATCTACTTCACGCTGCGCATGTCGTTCGTGAACGTGCGCATGTTCCGCCACGCCATCGACGTCGTGCGTGGCCGCTACGACGACCCCAACGAGCCCGGTGAGGTCAGCCACTTCCAGGCGCTCTCGGCCGCGCTCTCGGCCACCGTCGGCCTGGGCAATATCGCCGGCGTCGCCGTCGCGGTGGTCGCGGGCGGCCCGGGCGCGGTGTTCTGGATGATCGTCGCGGCGCTGTTCGGCATGACCAGCAAGTTCGTCGAGTGCACCCTCGGCGTGAAGTACCGAATCGTCGACGACAAGGGCAACGTCCGCGGCGGTCCGATGCAGTACCTGCACCAAGGCCTGGGCGAGATGGGCGCCGGCCCGTTCGGGCGCATCCTCGCCATCGTCTTCGCCATCCTCTGCGTCGGCGGCAGCTTCGGCGGCGGCAACATGTTCCAGGTCGGCCAATCCTACGGCGCGATCTCCGAGGTGCTGCCCTTCGAGATGAGCAAGTCGGTCTTCGGCCTCGTCATGGCCGCGGCGGTCGGCGTGGTCATCATCGGCGGTATCAAGAGCATCGCCCGCGTGGCGGACAAGATCGTGCCGGCGATGGTGACGCTCTACGTCGGCGCGGCGCTGTTCATCCTGCTCAGCCACGCCTCGCACATCCCGCACGCCTTCGGCCGCATCGTCGGCGAGGCCTTCTCGCCCGCAGCCGGCCTCGGCGGCCTGCTCGGCGTCATCGTGCAGGGCGTGCGCCGCGCCGCCTTCAGCAACGAGGCCGGCGTCGGCTCGGCCAGCATCGCGCACTCGGCCGCCAAGACCGACGAGCCGATCCGCGAGGGCGTCGTCGCCCTGCTCGAGCCCTTCATCGACACTGTCGTTGTCTGCACCATGACCGGCCTGGTCATCGTCATCACCGGCGCCGTCGAAGACCCCGCCAACGCGGCGCTGGTCGCCAGCAAGTCGGGCGCCGCCCTGACCGCCGCCGCCTTCGGCTCGGTGATTACCTGGTTCCCCAAGGTGCTCGCGGTCTGTGTGCTGCTCTTCGCCTACTCGACCATGATCTCGTGGTCATACTACGGCGAGCGCTGCTTCACCTTCCTGTTCGGCGCGGGCTCCTCGCTGGCCTACAAGATCATCTTCCTCGGCTTCGTCTACATCGGCGCCGTCAGCTCGATGAGCAACGTGCTCGACTTCTCGGACCTGATGATCCTCGGCATGGCGTTCCCGAACGTCATCGGCCTGGTCCTGCTCTCGGGCCGCGTGCGGGCCGACCTCGACAGCTACATCGGCAAGCTGCAGTCGGGCGCCTTCAAGACCTTCAAGTAGCGCGGCGGGCTCAGGCCTGCGCGACCGTCTCGCTGTCGGTCTCCTGCACCAGCACCCAGGGCGGCGTGACCACGGTCCGAAACACCGGGCCGCGGTTCTGCCACTCGATCGCGTGCTCGTCGGCGGCCTGGACCAATTCGCCGCGGTTGAGCCACCGCTCGACGGTGGAACGGTCGTCGCGAACGAAGGCGGCGGCGACGTCCATCAGCGCGAGCTCGGGTGCCACCACGACCACCACGCCGCGCGCGAAATGCGGCGCGAGCTCGGCCCAGAAGATGGTACCGGAGAGCTTGCTGAGGCGGGCCTTGAGTTCGGCGTCGGTCTCGAGCATGGCGGGGCTCCTACCCGATGGCGGCGCCGCGCGGCGGGGCGACGGCGTCGATCCAGGTCTGCGGCGCACGGGGGCGGCTGAGGCTGCGCACGTTGTCGCGCACGTGCTGCACGCTGGACATGCCGACCAGCGCGCTGGTGATCCCCGGCGCCGAGCGCGCGAACTGCAAGGCCCGGTGGATGCGCGGGTCGCTGCCGTCAGGCGCGCCGTGGCTCTCGGGCAGCTGCGCGCCGGCCTCGAGCTGGGTCAGCTTGCCCTGCCCGAGCGCGGCCGAACCGAGCACGACCATGCCGAGCTCGGCGGCGAC
>JBEARB010000130.1:0-4324 GCA_041163625.1 Pseudomonadota bacterium
CGAGCTGAGGCGCTCGCTTTTGCGGTAGAATTGCGTCGATCGTGCGAAAGCACGACGGCTTCGCTTGGCGACCGGTTGCTCATGAGGCGGCGACGCACGCCTCCGCGCTTACTCTAGCCAATGCCAATCTCCGGTTCTGGACGGGGTTCGGCGAGTATGTACCGTCGACCCGACGGCGCTGAACAACCTCGGCGGCCCGCTCACCCCGACCGGTACCGGCGTCAAGCAGGGCTTCGGCGCCTGGGAAGTGCCGTGGGGCACCGAGCTCGGCTGCACCCAGCCGAACCTGACCAACACCGCCACCGGCAACGCGGTCGCGCCCTTCCCGGCGCGCTGCTACCTCGTCTGGACCAACAACAACCCCAACGTCCAGAAGGGCGTCTTCGCCGACGCGGTCTGGTCGACGAGCTGGAGCGTGGTGGCGTCGATCACCGGCGCCTCGGCCGGCTGCAGCAACTGCTGGGGCAAGCAGACCATCACGTCGACCACCTCGGTCGCGGCCAAGACGCCCCACGGCGGCTCGCACCTGCTCTGCCTCGAGGTCAACCAGGACGACTCGGTCTACGAGGCCAACAAGGGCAACAATATCGGTTGCACGCCGATCAAGATCACCGGTGGCGACCTCTCGGTCTCCGAAAAGGACAGCTCGCTGCCCGCACAGCTCACGGCCGGCGGCAACGCGACCTTCCGCTTCGTGATCCAGAACTCGGGCACCGCGATCGCCAACGTGAAGGGCAAGAACAGCGGGCGCCTGCTGCTCTCGAAGGACAACAAGGTCTCGCAGGACGACGTCGTGCTCTGGGAGCGCACCGAGGACCAGTGGACCAGCTACTCCGGCGCCAACCAGTTCGGGCCGGTGAAGTACCAGTTCTCGCCGGACGCCAGCAAGCCGGACATCCCGTTGGCCGTGCCGGGCAATCTCGTCGGCGGCAGCTACTACCTGATCGAGGAGATCAACGCCGACGGCGCGCTGCCCGAGCCGCCTGCGAACAACACGCTCGCCAAGCCGGTGACGGTCATCAACGAGCCGTAGGAATCGAGCGTGGCGACGCGGCCCACTGCGGGTCGCGTCGCTACAGCTCGCGGCGCGGCGGCACCACCGCGTGCGCCACGATCTGCCCGGACGCGAGCGCGATCGCGATCATGCCGACCGAGAGCGCCCGCGCCACGCCCGCGAGCACGTCGCCGGCGAGCAGCTCGGCGAGGCTGCGGAAGCCGAGGCTGCCGGGCACCAGCATCAGGATGCCGGGGATCAGCACCAGGCTCGCCGGCCGCCGCAGCAGCCGCGCCGAGGCGTTGCCGGCCACGCCGACCACCGTCGAGGCGAGGAAGACCCCCGGCACGCCGCCGGCCACCGCTTCGCCGAAGCGGGCAGCACCGAACGCCAGCAGCGCCGCGCCCACCACCAAGGGCAGCTCGCGCTTGCGCGCCTGAAGCAGCCGGGCGAACGCCAGGCCGCCGAGCAACACCGCGGCCGTCGCCGGCAAGACCGCCAGCTCGGCCGTGCCGTGCGCGACCGGCGCGCCGAGCCGCGTGGCGATCGTCGCGCCGAGGAGCGAGCCGAAGCCGAGCTGCAACAGGGACGTGAGCGCGGCGAAGGTCCGCGCCGAGCCCGAGGCGAGGTGGCCGGTGGCGAGCTCGGTCATCGCGACGGTCAGCGTCAGGCCGGGCAGGAGCGTGATGACGCCGGCGACGGTGACCAGGGTGAGGGCGACCGGGACGTGGCTCGCGACGGCACCGGCGAGCGCGGCGGCGAGGGTGCCGGCGAGCGGCAGGTACAGGCGGGCGAGCGATTCGGAGCGGAGGGTGGCGAGGCCGAGGACGCCGACCAGCAGGCCGATGCCGCCGGCAACGGCGAGCTCGACGGGGCCGCCGCCCATCAGCGCGGCGGCGCTGGCCGATGCGACGGCGGCCGAGACCAGGGCGCTGCCGTGGCGACCGGCGGGGCGGGCGAGCGAGAGGGCGTCGGCGCGGGCTTGCAGGGCGGCGACATCGCGCGGGCCGTCGGCACGGATGTCGGCACCGAGCGCGTCGAGCTCGGCGAGGCGGCCCAGATCGACGTCGCCCGGTTCGACGCGCAGCACGTGCGCGCTCGCGTCGACCTCGTCGGCGCCGAACGAGACCATCACCATCGTCGGCGTCGAGAAGAAGCGCGCCTCGATGCCGAGCGCCCGGGCCACCGCGCCGGCCTCGCGCTCGAGGCGGTGCGCCGGCGCGCCGTGCGTGTGCAGCGCGCGCACGAAGGTCAGCAGCAGGGCGCGGCGCGCGCGTTCGTCGGTCGACAGTTCGAGACGCATCGAGGGCCTCCGGCGGGCAGCGACCGCCGCTCCGCACGCGCGACTTGCCGCAAGCCGCCGCCGGTCGCAAGGTGATTTCTGCGACGATCTCGCGACGGCGGAGGGAGACGATGCGCAAGCTGCCGAGACCGGGGCTGCAACGCCGCGACCAGCGCTGGGAGCGGTGCATCGACGCGCTGGACCCGATCGCCGGCGCCCACGCCATCTTCGTCGTGCTCTTCGACCGCATTTTTCCGCTGGAGATCGTGCTCGCGAGCGAGCTCGGTCAGCTCCGCACCTTCGCCTTCCCCTCGATCAGCCGCCTGCTGCACGCCACCGGCGAATACGAGCGCGACGGCCAGAAGCGCGTCGACGACACCCGCGCGATCTTGACCGAGATCGTCGCCCCCGGCCCGCAGAGCCGCCGCGGCGCCGAGATGATCGACCACCTCGGCCGCATCCACGGCCACTACCGCATCGCCAACGACGACTACCTCGTCACCCTCGCCGCGCTCGCCGTCGGCCCGATCGAGCACATCGACACCTTCGCGCACCGCCCGATGCGCGAGGTCGAGCGCGTCGCCTTCTACGAGGTCTGGCGCCAAGTCGGTGTACGCATGGGCATTCGCGACGTCCCGCCGACCTGGCAGGCGATGCGCGCCTTCCGCAACGCCTACGAAGCCCGCGCCGCCCGCCATCACCCCGCCAACGAGGCGGTCGCCCGCGCCCTGCTCGACGTCATCGGCGCGATGCTGCCACGCGCGCTGCGCGGCCTGGTCGAGCCGAGCGTGACGTGGCTGCTCGGCGCGCCGCACCTCTCGGGTGCGCTCGGTCTGCGCCCGCCGAGCGCCCGGGAGCGCACGCTGATCGCCGGCACCTTCGCCGCCCGCCGCCGCGCGCTGCGCTACATCACCGCGTTCAACCACGCGCCGTTCTCGCAATCGGAGCTGTTCCGCGCGCTGCCGAGCTATCCGCAGGGCTACGACCGATTGCACCTCGGCCCGCGCAAGCTGATCGCCCGGATGCTGCGGGAGGCGAGCGCGCCGACCGAGGGCTGAGCCCTACGCCGCGCAGACAACGGCGTGGCTACGGCTGCAACGCCGCCGCCCGCGCCTCGGCCTTCTCCCACATCCGCACGTAGGCCTCGGCCGACCGGAACAGCGGCTCGAGGTCCTTGTCGGTCGCGCCGTCGCGCCGCACTTCCTCGATCAGCTCCGGCAGCAGGCCGATATGGATCATGCCCTCTTTGTCGAAGTCGACCGTGCGGGTGCCGAGCGTCGGCTGCAGGAAGGTCACGCCGCCATCGACCGAGGTGAAGGGGTAGCTCATCGGCTTGGGCTGCTCGCTCTTGCCGCAGACCGAATCGTCGCCAAAGCGCGGGCCGGGGCCGCCGGCAAAACCGTTGAGGTCGAACGAGAGCGCCTCGGCCGGATAGGCGCCCTTGGAGACGGCCTCGGCGACCGCGGCCTTGTAGCCCTTCATCATCTCGCCGGGCTTGTCGGCCTTCATGCAGCGGCCCAGGCGCCCGCCGACCAAGCCGCCGAGGGCGTAGATCTTGCCCTCGTTGCTGTCGCCGTGGGTCTTGGTCGCCGGGTAGTCCGCCTTCTCGAGCAAGGCGTAGGTCTCGACCGCGGCCTTCTGCGGCAGGTGCGCCACGTCGATCATCATCCCGCGCTGCATCATCTGCTGCACGAGGTAGGTGCCGAGCGGCGTCAGCCCGTGCTTCTGGCACCACTCGCCCGTGAGCGACCCCTTCTGCAGCTCGCCGACGTAGGGTGCGAGGGTGGCGAGGACATCGTCGACCAAACCGCTGAAATCGTGCGGCGGCGGCGAATCGTAGACGTCGCGCGGCTTGTTCAGGCCGCCGAAGGTCACGCCACCCTTGTCGAAGGCGACCGAGATCCCAGGGCAATCCTGCACGAAGTTCGAGTCGTGGCCGCTGTTGACGAAGTTGCCGACCTCGATGATGCCGGTCGAGCCGTCGCCGGGAGAAAAGGCGTTGTCGTATTTGTGCACCGGGAAGACCACGCGCACGCCGCGCTCGCGGT
>JBEARB010000131.1:0-3374 GCA_041163625.1 Pseudomonadota bacterium
CGAAGGGCACCAAGCCGCGCTCACCGAACTGCTCCAGGTAGGTCTTGCGTGGACCGACGCAGGCGTCCTGCAACGCACAACGCTCGCAGGCGGAGGCGGCGCCGCGGGCTTCGAGGTTGGCATCGGCGATCTCGTCGATGGCGCCCGGAGGGATCGCTTCGGGCACGGCGCGGAGCGTACAGAGCGGGAAGCCACAGGGGCCATCGGCGCGCACGACCACGCCCGCGGCCTGCAGAAGCGCGACGGCCTGCCGCAACACCGGCTCGACCTCGTCGAGCGGCGCCATCGTCTCGAGCCACTGCTCGCGGTCGAAGTAGGCGTTCGGATGCGAGATCGAGACGGTCAGCGGAGCGGCCGAGGGCGCGGCCGGCGCGAAGCGGGCGACGATATGGCGCGCGGTGTCGACGAGCGTGCCGAGATTCCGGCGTTCCAGCACGAGGTTCAGGCTGACGGGCAGGCCGTCGGCGAGGGCGGCGACGATGCCCCGCTCGGTGCGGACGTGGGTGCCGGGCGCGCGCGTCATCGCGTCGGAGAGCACGGCGTCGTGGGAGTGGTACGAGACCGAGGCGAAGTCCAGCCCCGCCTCGAGCAGCGCCGCGCGGACATGCGGCTTGGCGAGCTGGATCGCGTTGCTCTGGATACCGACCCGCATCCCGAGCGCCTTGGCGTGCGCGACGAGCGGAACCAGCAGCGGCGAGAGCGTCGGCTCGCCACCGCTGAACAGCACCCGCCGCACGCCCTGGTCGTGGGCTTCTCGTAGCCAGCGCTCGAAGACCTCTCGCGGCGGCGCCGGCCATTGTCGATCTTGCCAGCAGAAGCTGCAGTCCTGGTTGCAGCGGAAGGTCAGCCGCAGCAAGACCTCGAGCGGACCGATGGTGCAGAGCTCGCCGGGTGGCACGGCGGCGCTGGCGCGGTGGGCGAAGACGGCGTCGCGAAGGCCGGCGATCGCGGCGTCTCCAGCGTCTTCGAGCGCGGCGAGGCGGCGCGCGAGGGCGCGCTCGACGCGGTCGGTCGAGCTGGCCTGCTGCATCACTTCCAGGCGCAGCGCCTCGCCCTGCCAAGTATGCGCGCCGGGCTCGGGCTCGCCCAAGCGCAGGCGCAGGCCCTCGTCCGGCTCGCCGACGCGGACTTCGAGCGAGAAGCGCCGCTCGCCCATCGGCACCAAGTCGCGCCAATCCAGCGCAACGCTCGCCGGGACGCCGAGCAGGTGGCGCAGCGCGGCCTCGACCGCGGCGGCGTGGCCGGGCACGTAGGGGCTGAGGCGGAGGGTGTGGGCGGCGGGGCTCGTCATCGCGGGCTCACCGTACGGCTGGCCCGCCGGGGCGTCCACCGTCGGAGGCGGCACCGGCGATGCGATAGACGCCGACGCGGAAGTGCTCCTGCTGACGCCACCAGGTGAACGGGTCGTCCCAGAGCACGGGCTGCTCGCGCTCCCAGAGTGGCACGAGGCGATGGCGGGCGCGGACGGCGCGGCACGAGCGGTTGGGTCCCGGCTGCGTCGGCGTGTCGCGGTCGCGGGCGTAGCAGCGCGTGCCGAGCAGCACGAAGGTCTCGCGACAGCCGAAGCGGGCGGGGTCTTCGCGCAGGTCGAGCACGCGGTGACCGGCGGCGCGGAAGAGGTAGTCCGGATGGTAGCGGTGGACCTCACGCCCGTAGGGTGGGTCGTGGTCACCGAGGCGCTGCACACACGCGGGCTGGGGCGGCAGCATCCGCAGCGCCTCGCGGAAGAGCTGCTCCTCGAGTTGCTGATTGCTGGGCTCGAATACCCGCGGCAGCGTCGCGACCGCGCTGAGCAGCCAAACCGCGAACACGGCCACGGTCCACCGCCGCCCCGACGCGACGGCGGCCAAGCGTTCACGCAGCAGCGGCACGCCGACCCCGGCGACGGCGCAGACCACCGTCGCGCTGCCCGCCATCAGCCGCGGCACCGAGATATGGGGTAGATCCACGAGGTAGGTGCCGCCCCAGACCAACGCCGCCGCCCAAAGCGCCAGCTGCCCACGTCGTGCCGGAGCTGCCGAGAGCGCGACCGCGGCGATGGCGGCCAGGGTGATGCCGGCCGGGAACCACGTCGGCCAGAACACGACGTTGCGCATGAACATATCGAACGGAAACTGCAGCAAGGGCGCGAGGCCGCTGTGCAGCTCGCTCGAGCGCCCGAACGTATTGACGGCGTGCGGCACCGCCAACACGGCGAGCATCACGCCCGCGCCGAGCAGCGCGAAACGATGCCGCCGGAAGGCGTCGGTGCCGGCGGAGACCACCACCGCCGCGGCGAGCAGCGGCGCGACCAAGAGCTGCTCCGGGCGGCCGATCATGGCGTAACCGATGCCGGCAAGGGCACCGAGGGCGTCGAGCCGACCGCCGCCGTCGAGGGCGCGGCGCAACAACCACAGGCCGATCCACAACCCGAGCACGACCGGCAGCAGGTTGGACTCGGTGGCGCCGTCGCGGATCATCAAGGGCGCGCTCCCGAGCAGGACAGCGGCGGCAGTGGCGGCGTGCGGGCGACCGGAGAGGCGAGCAACGAAAGCGGCGACCAAGGGCAATGTCGCGATCGCGCAAACGCGGTGCAGCGAGAGGATGCTCTCGTGATCGACGGGTAGCACCTGCAGCGTGAGGTGATGCAACAGGTGCACGCCAGCGCCGTAGCGCGGGATGTCGGCCAGCAGCAAAGCGCTGTCGGTCTGCCGATAGCCCATGAACATCGTGACCAGGTTCGAGGGCACCGCGAGCCTGAGCGCCGCGGCGACGGCGAGCGCCCCGAATACCCACACACGCTCGGGCAAGGCCCACAGGGCGGCCAAAGCGGTCGGCAGCGCACGCAGCAAGAGCGCGAGGGCGACGAGGGCGAGCAGGAGCGCGGCGACGCCGAGTTGGAAGTCGGCGAGCGGAGCGATCTCGTGCCCGGAACCGCCGGCGAA
Organism: Pseudomonadota bacterium; assembly: GCA_041163625.1. Lineage (GTDB taxonomy): Bacteria > Myxococcota_A > UBA9042 > UBA9042 > UBA9042 > JACKFC01. The sequence continues at coordinate 2,925 of JBEARB010000131.1, forward strand.
GCGGGCGCGACCTTCGGGTGGACGCGACCCTTCGACGGCGTCGGGCGCTGTCACGGGCGCAGGCAGCGAGACGCTGCCGTCGTCGGCAGCGCGGATCGCATCGGCGACGCGCCGCAGCAGGGCCAACGCGGCGGCGTCGCGGGTGTCGTCGAGTTGGCCCTCGTGCGCGATCGCGAAATGGGCGCTCGCGGCGAAGGCGCGCTCGCCAGGCCGCAGCGGTGAGACACGGGCCACCAGCGCGGCGCCCTCGGGGCCACGGAAGTGCAAGCGAGCGAGCTCGGGGCCGAATTCCGCGCGTTGCAGCGTCCACCCGGGGCCGGGGTCGAAGCCGGAGCCGAGCAGGCCGCGCGCGTCGGCGGCGCGGAGGTCGGCGGGAGCGGCGGACTCCGCGGCGGGTACCGCGTCGGCGGCCTCGGCGCGCGTCGGCGCCGCCCCGACCGCGACGGCCAG
>JBEARB010000132.1:0-39934 GCA_041163625.1 Pseudomonadota bacterium
ATGGTGGCGACAGCGCTGTGCAACCCGAGATTCGAGGAGAGCGCTGGCATCGGCCGGCGATGAAGGGCACGATCGACGCCGCGGTGGCGTCGGCGCGGACCGACGCGGTGCGATGGTCCGAAAACACTGGGGCCTACGACGAGCCGCTTACACGGAATCGCTGACACTCCCGGCGGACGTGAATTTTCCCCCTTCCCTCCGGGTCCCCTCCGCCCCACAGCGGCGCCCCGTCGCTCCCCTCCCCGTTGCGCCGAAGCGCAAAACCACCAAACGGCTCCTGCCCCGCCCCGGATTCCGGAACGAGGTGCCGCCATCCACCAACCCAGGATCGACATCACGCGGGCCCACGCCGCCGATCCACCCGAAACGGGCTCCCTCCATGGAGCAACCCCCGTGCCATCGCCGCAACACGAGCGCACCCGCTCGTCCAACCGTTCGACAACCATCACCTTCCCCAATTCCCGCAACGCCCCGAACGCCGCGCGCACCGCGACTCCACCCGGTCTCGATCGGTCTCGAGAGACCACCCGCGAAACCGGTCTCGACACCGACGTGCCCGCGCCCCGTCCGATCCCCGTCGCGCCCGACGTCTCTCCGCCCGTCGCCCGAGCGACGGAGGAGCCCGTCATGCCCGCCACGCAAGCCAGCCAGCACAACTGCCCCCGTGCGCACAGCCCTGCATTCCACGCCCGGGACCTCCGACATTTCGCACGCCGATCCGCGCCGTGGCTCTCGCTGATACTCGGCCTCGGCTCGGCGTTCTGGATGGACCGTTCACCGCAACGGGCACCGCTCTTTGCCGCCGCGGCCGTCTTCGCCGCGCCGAGCCTGATGCTCCTGCGCCACGCGGCGCGACACCGCGAAGGCAGCCGCTCCGGCACCATCCTCGCCTGGCTCGGCGTCGCCAGCGCGCAGTCGCTGGCCCAGGCCGCGCTGCTCTTCGCGTTGCCGCTCCACGTCGCGTCGGCCGACCCCACGATCGGCCAGGCGGTGTATCTGCTCTGTGCGCTGACGACCGCACTCGTCACCCTTTGGGACCCGCTCTGGTCCGCGATCGCGGCTCGCCCGTGGGCGGTGGCGCTGCACCTCGGCATCGCAGCGACCGTAGCCCTCCAGGCGACGCTGCCGTTCCTCGGCCTCGGCAGCGAGCGCGCGCTGGCTGTCGGCGCCGGGATGGGAACCCTCGCCGCCTGGGCCTCGCTCTTCGGCGCGGGCGGTTGGCGCATCCCCGCGCGCTACACGGTGGCGCAGCTCGTGGCGCTGCCGCTGCTCCTGAGTGGCGGTCCGCTGGCCGCGATGGTGCCGGCGAGCCCCCTGCGCCTCGGGGAAGCGGTGCTGGCGCGCGCGGTCGAGGACCGCACGCCCGTCGGTCGCGTGGCCCAGGGCGCGCTTCCCGCTCGGGTCGCCTGCTTCACACCGATCCTCGGTCCCGCCGGCGTCCACGAGGCGCTGCGTCACGTCTGGCTGGTCGACGGCGCCGTGGTCCAGCGCACCTTGCTCCCGGTCCGTACGGGCCGGCGCCACGGCTTTCGCACGTGGTCGTATTTTCGGACCGCGCGGGTGCCGGCGGGCGCCGACCTGCGATGTCGGGTCGAGACGGCGGCGGGCCAGCGACTCGGCGAGGTTGCGCCGCTCGCTACTCCTGCACCCTGATCCGCCAAAGGGTGGCGGCGAGCACCAACGAGAGCGCCGAGGCCCCGACCCAGAAGGCGATGGGGGCCGAGAAGTCGATCACCTTCTCGCCGGCGACCAGCGTCGTGCCGGCGTCGATGAGCGCGCCCGAGACCTGCTCCTGCATCGCTGCGCCGAGGTAGCTGAACATGCCGATGATTCCCACGGCGAAGCCGGCGGTTTTGTTCGGCGCGATGTCGATGGCGAACAAGCCGCCCAGGACCGCGATCAGGCCGCCGATGGTCAACCCGTAGACCACCATCGCCGCCATGATGACGAAGGTGCTGCCCTTGGGCGCGGCGAATAGCGCGATCAGCGACGCGGTCTCTAGGATGCCGAACACCAATGTCGGCGGCGGTCGGCGGGAGTCGAAGAAGCGGTCGCTGACCCAACCGTAGAGCGCCGAACCGGCGATGCCGGCGACGGTGTTCAGTCCGACGAGCGAGCCGGCCTCGACCAGCGAATACCCGTGCTCCTTCTGCAGGTAGAGCACGCCCCACGAGTTGATCGCGTAGCGCGTCACGTACATGCACGCCGATGCGACGCCGAGGACCCAGAGCGACGGCCGCAAGAGCAGACCGAACTGCTCCGCGCGCGTCGGCGGCAGGTGGTCTTGTGGTGATTCGTCCGCGATGCGCAGATCCGGCCGCCACGTGGTCACCGCCGGAAGCCCCACGGCCTCCGGTCGGTCCGCAAGCACGCGCGCCAATACGATCGCCACCGCCAAACAGAGCAGTCCCGGACCCCAAAACGCGCTACGCCAGCCGGTCTCGGCGACCAACCAGCTGGTCCCGACGAAGGTCAGGCCCTCACCGATGGAGTGTGCGACCGACCAGACGCCGTACATCGTCCCGCGCTCGCGTGGGCCGTACCAACGGGTGATGGCGACGATGCTCGCCGGGGCACCCGAGCCCTGGAACAAACCGTTGAACGCCCACAGCAGCGTCGCGAGCCAGACCATCGTGGTGCTGCCCATCGCCAAGTTGACGATGGCGCTCGCTGCCAAGCCGAACGACATCAGCCGACGGATACTGGCGTGGTCGGCGAGGAAGCCGTTGAGCAACTTGCCGGCGGCGTAGGCGTAGAAGAACGCCGACCCGATCTGGCCCAGGTCCGAGGCGGTCATCACGTCGCCGTCGAGCAGCGGCTTCTTCACCAACGAGAGGCCGAGGCGGCACGTGTAGAAGAAGCCGTAGCCGAACGTCGTGGCGAAGACGATCTGCCGCCGCCATCGCCGGAATTCGACGTCGACCTCGGCCGCAGGGCGGGGCGGGGCGTCTGCGTCGGGGCGCAGGAAGGAGAATGGTCCGGGGAGCGTCGCCACGGTCGCAGAGTCCGCGCATCCGCGCTCCACTGTCAAACAGCCCGGGGACGTCGCGCGCCAAAAATGCGAGGCGCCCGTCCGCGACACCTTGCCGCCGAGCGGGCGACCCTGCCCCCCGAAAACTCCGTACTGTTTTCGGCCCGTGCGGGGCCTCGGTCAGCACGCAAACCCATGCAGCAAGCGGCGTGCCAAGTTTGGAAAGAACTCGAAAAAATCAATAATGATATGAAATACATGCGGAATAGGAAGTGTCCGGCGCACGCTCTCGCGTCGGCGGAACCGTCACGGTCGCCGATTCGGTTCGTGACGTCCCATGGGACGTCGCGAAGACCTCATGGCGCGGCTTCGAGTCCGTTGAGGATGCGCGCTGCTCGCACCACCTCACCCATGTCGGCGTGGTCGACCGCGAGGATGTTGACCTTGCGGCCCCGCAACGCTTCGCAGGCCGCCGCGCGCTCGAGCAGGACATCGAGCGTGTTGGCAGCCGCCGATTGCTCGACCGTCGGCAGGATCTTGGCGACCCAATGGTTGACCTGCAGCAGCGGCGCATCGGCCGCGCCCCGGTTGGGGCGACAGCTGTGGGCGTCGCTGCTGTACGTGCGGAGCTCCTGCTGCGAACGGAAGGTGTAGGGCGTGTCCTGCACGAGCTTCCAGACGTCGTGGTACCAGACGCCGGGCGCGGGCGCGCCTCCCTTCTGTTCGGCGGTCCAGACCAACTGCTTGCCGGCATCGAGCAGGGCGCCGAGCGTCGGCAGCGCAGTCGGATCGAGCTCGGCGGCGCGCTCGCGCAAGTCCGCTGCGTCGATGGCGGCTTTCACCTCGGCGGCCGGCGCAGGATCTTCCAAGACGATGAACACCAGCTCGCGCGGGTGCGCGTCGAGCCAAGTCCGCAATCCCGCGAGCGCCTCGGAGAAACGCCGCTTCCCGAGCAGGCAGTTGCTGTGACACAGCCACAGCTCGGGGCCTGCGTCCGCTTCGCCGCCGTCGTCGTCCGGATCGTCCCAGCGGTACACGTCGAGGAGCAGCGCGCGGATCCCCTGGTCCAGCAATGCGGTGAACGCGACGTTCTGGTTGGGGAACGACCAGCCCTCCGCAGCCGACGACATCGCGTTGTGGGCCCCCGGCAGGCACAACTCCGCGAGCGTCCGCGTGCAGAGCGCCGCCGAGCCGTTGCAGAGTGGGTCAGCGGCGGCGTCGGTGTCGGAAGAATCGGTGGTCGAGTCGGTGGCGGCGTCACCCGTGACGTCGACGCCACCGTCCACGAGCGCTTCACCGCCATCGCTCGCGCCCGCGCAGCCCGCACCACAGAGCGCGAGCCATCCTGCGAACGCCCAGGTCGCCGGCCGCATCACGCCGCTCACATCGAGATCGAGCCCTTGCGGAACTCGCTCTTGCCGATATGGCAGTTGATCAGAACGGCCTTGCCCTCCTTGGCGAGCTTCTTGGCTTGCTCGAGCACCTCGGGCAGCGCGTCGATGTCCGAGACCGAGAACCCGACGCCACCCAGACCCTCGGCGACCTTGTCGTACGCGGTCGGGGCCAACACGGTGCCGACGTCGTCCTCGAGGATCACGACCTGGTCGCGGGCGATCTGCGTCCAACCGGCGTCGTTGCCGACCACCGCGATGCAGCCCTTGCCGAGGCGCGCGAAGGTGTCGAACTCGATGAGCGAGAAGCCGGCGGCGCCGTCGCCGTAGATCAGCCAGACCGTGCTCTCGGGCCGCGCCGTCGCCGCGGCGAGCGCGAAGCCGCCGCCGACGCCGAGCGTGCCGAAGACGCCGGGATCCAGCCAAGTCAGCGGCTTGCGGGGACGCACCACGTAGGCGGCGGTCGCGACGAAATCACCACCGTCGGCGACGAGGATCGCGTCGTCTTCGAGCGCGGCCTCGAGCGCCTGCACGACCCGCACCGGGTTCATCGGCGGGCAGACTTCGGTCGCCATCACCTCGATCTCGGCGTCGCGCGCGGCGTCGCGCTCCTTCAGCTTGCCGTGCCAGACCGGCCAGGAGCGCCCCACGGCGGCCTTGTTCTCGGCCAACGCCTGCAGGAAGCGGCCCGGCTCGGCCGGTACCGGCAGGGTCGGCAGGCGATTCTTCATCAGCGTCGAGAGCTCGAGATTCACGCCGATGATCTTGGCCTTGCCGCCGATGACGCGGCCGTAGTCCATCCGAAAATCGCAGGGCACGCCGGCGAGGATGACCAGATCGGCTTCCTTGAGCGCGTTGCGGCGCTTGTGGCGAAGCTGCAGCTCGCTCTCCTTGCCGAGCAGGCCGCGCGCCATGCCGGCGAGGAAGGTCGGGATGCCGAGCTTCTCGATGGCGGCGGCGACGAGATCGGCCTCCTGTGGCCGCGAAAGCGCCTGGCTGCCGACGACGAGCACCGGCCGATCGGCTCCGGCCACCATGCGCGCGGCGGCCTCGACCAGCGGCCAGCGCGGCTCGGTGAAGTCGGCATGCGCGGCGGTGGCGTAGCGCACCTTGTCCAGGTCCGCGAAGACCTTGGCGAGGTGGCGCTCGAGGTAGAGGTTCATCGCCTTCTGCGTCAGGCCCTTCGGACCCGTGCCGCTGCTGCTGATGTACCACTCACGGATCAGCGACTCGTCGTAGAGCAGGTCGATCGGGCATTCCACGAAGACCGGACCAGGCACGCCGCTCTGCGCTTCGCGGAAAGCCTGCTCTACGGTCGGCACCAAATCTGCGACGCGGGTGACGGCGCCCGCCCACTTCACGAAGGGCCGAATCGCTGTCATCTGGTCGATGTCCTGCAGTGAACCGCGCCCACGCAGCACCGTCGCCGCCGCGCCGCCGAGCAGCACCAGCGGCACCTGCGCCAGCATCGCGTTCTGCAGGGCCGTCAGCGTGTTGGTCACGCCGGGGCCGGCGGTCACGGCCGCCACGCCCGGTACGCCCGTCAGACGCGAGGTGGCGTCGGCGGCGAAGGCGGCGTTCTTCTCGTCGCGCACGTCCACGATCTCGATGCCGCGTCGCTTGGCACCGACCAAGATCGGCGAGATGTGGCCGCCGCAGAGCGTGAAGAGCGAACGGACGCCCTGGCGGACCAGGACCTCGGCGACGAGATCGCCGCCGTTGAGACGAGCGCTGGAAGCGGTGTTCATGGCATCTCCGTGCCGCACGTTGCGAAGCGGCGCGCGCGGTTGTAGCAGGTCTGGTCGCCGCGGCCCATCCGCGGGCTCAGCGCGCGGCGAGCACGTGCTTGGGCAGCACGAAGGTCTCGAAGCGCCCCCGGACGACCTCGCGGTCGCCGACACGCACGACGACCTCGACGCTGCGGCGGCGGCCCTTGCTGCCGGTCACGCGCGCTTCCGCAACCAGGACGTCACCCTTCTTCACCGGCGCGAGGAAGCGCGTCTCGGCCGAGCCGAGCACGACGTTCGGATCGTTGACGGCGAGCATCGCGGCGTAGTCGGCCAGGCCGAACGCGAAGCCGCCGTGCACCAAGCCGTGCTCGTCGACGACCATATCGTCGCGGGTGGCGAGGTGGCAGCGGGCGTAGCCGGGAGCGAGCGCGTCGGGCGTGCCGACGAGCCGGGCTTCGGTACGCAGGTGGGTGTTGGCGGCAAGGGTCATCGGGCACTCCTGCGGCGGAGCAGGCGAGCGGTTGCGCCGGTGGCGTCGAGCACGCCCTCGGCGCCGCTGTCGAGCTCGGCGGCGTTGGCCTCGTCGGTGTCGATGTGCATCTCGAGGCGGTATTTCGGGGAGACGCGGACCAGGACGTCGCCGTAGACCAGATCTCGGCCGGCGCTGTCGATCGCGACGTCGACGATGTCCTTGTCGTGGACGCCGAAACGCTCGGCGTCTTCGGGCGTCATGTGGATGTGGCGCCAGGCGCAGATCACGCCCTCTTGCAGCTCGAGCTCGCCAGCGGGGCCGACCAACTTCACGCCAGGGCTGCGCGCCACGTCGCCCGAGGCGCGGACCGGCGCGTCGAGCCCGAGGTGGAATTCGTCCGTGCGCGAGATCTCGACCTGACACGCGCGGCGCTCCGGTCCGAGCACGCGGACTCGCTCCAGGCTGCGGCGTGGCCCGACGACGGTCAGGGTCTCTTCGCAGGCGAATTGTCCGGGCTGCGAGAGCGGCTTGCGCGGCGTGAGCTGATGACCGGCGCCGAAGAGCGTGTCGACCGCTTCGCGCGTCAAGTGGATATGCCGCGCGCTCACGGCGATCGGGATGCCGCGCTCACCTTCGAGTTGTCGCAGCTCGCGACCGACCGCGACAGCCCCACGCGCGATGGCGAGCTCCTCGTCCGTCGCGGCGACGAGCAGGGAGACGCGGCTGTTGTCGGCGGAAATGCGGGCGACGTCGGCGTCCCCGCGGCGCACGACGGCGGCGGCGTTGCGCTCGTCGTCCAAGCGTGCGCCGAGGAAACCCAGGCGTCCGGCCACGCGGCTGCGGATCTGTGCGGAGTTCTCGCCCACGCCGCCGCAGAAGACGATCGCGTCGACGCCGCCCATCACCGCGACCATGCCGCCGAGCAGGCGCACGATCCGGTGCACGTAGACGTTGATGGCGAGCTGGCACCGATCGTCGCCTGCCGCAGCGCGCGTCTCGATATCGCGCAGGTCGTTGCCGACCCCGGAGAGGCCGGCGAGCCCCGACTCGCGGTTCAGGACGCGATCGAGGCCGTCGACGTCGTACTCGCCGCTGCGCAGCAGCTCGAGCAGCAGGCCGGGGTCGACGTCGCCGGCGCGGGTGCCCATCGCGAGGCCCTCGAGCGGTGTCATCCCCATCGTCGTGTCGACGCTGCGACCGTACTCGACGGCGCAGAGGCTCGCGCCGTTGCCGAGGTGGCAGGAGACGATCCGCAGGTCGCGCAGGTCGGTGTCGAGCCACTCGGCGGCGAGCCCGGCGACCCACGCGTGGCTGGTGCCGTGGAAGCCGTAGCGCCGCAGCCCACGCCGCTCGCTGAGCTCGAGCGGCAGCGCGTAGGTGCGCGCGCGGCGCGGCAGCGTGGCGTGAAAGGCCGTATCGAAGACCGCGACGTGCAACGCGTCCGGCAGCAGCGCGCGAGCGCCTTCGATGCCAGCGATATTGGCGGGGTTGTGTAGCGGCGCCAGCGGCACCAACGCGCGCAGTTCGTCGACCAAGCCGTCGTCGATCGCGGTCGGCGCGACGAAGCGCTCGCCGCCGTGGACGACGCGATGACCGACGACCTCGATGCGGCCGCCGCGCGCGGCACCGGCGAGGCGCGGCAGGGCGGCGGCGAGGGCGCCCGCGTGGTCCACCGCGCCGAGGGCCTCGGGCGGCCCGCCGTCCCAGCGGGCGAAGGTCTCGACCGAACCGACGCGCTCGATCCGCACCGAGATGCGCCGCGCGCCGTCGTTCGCGTCCAGCAGATCGGCCTTGATGCTCGAGCTGCCAGCGTTGATGACCAGCACGTCCATGCTTCCCTCCGCTCGTGACGCGGCGGAGTCTGCCGGCTCGCCGGCACGCTGTCGACGCTGCCGCGGCATGCGCGCGGCGCCGCTTGCCCAATTCCCCCACGCGGTCGCACAATCTCGGCTCGGACAGGACCCAGCGCATCCCGGAGGCAACGTGGCGAAGATCTGCTTCTACGGCGACGACAACGTGCTGCACGAAGTCGGGATCGGTCCTGGTCGGCCGACCATCACGATCGGGCGGCAGAGCTCCTGCGAGATTCGCACGGCTGGTCAGAGCGTTTCGCGCCAGCACGCGCGCGTGACGTGGCGCGACGGTCGCTTCTACCTCCGCGACCTCGGCTCTTCGAATGGCAGCTACTATCGCGGCCAGCGCGTCGCCCCCAACCGTGACTACGAGCTCGAAGACGGGGCCATCTTCCTGTGCGGCGCCTTCGAGATGCGCATCGACGTCGAACCGGGCGACGAGGTCGTGGTTCGGATGAACACCGGCCCGACGTCCGTTCCGCCGCCGCCGCCGGGCGCGGTCCCACCGCCGCCGGGTGCGGTCCCACCGCCGCCGGGCGCGGTCCCGCCGCCGCCGGGTGCGGTCCCACCGCCGCCGCCGCCGCCGCCCGGCGTCGCCGAACTGCCGCCGGCTGCGCCGGTCGCGCCGACCTCGCTCGAATCGGGCGCGCATCCCGCCGCCGCGCTCGACGACGAGACACCCGCCGAAGGCAGCGACGTGGTCGAACTCGAGGCGGCGAGCGAGGACGTCGCGCTCGAGCCGATCGACCTGCCCCCGCCGCCGCAGATCGACGCGGACGAGGACGACGACGACGGGTTGCTCGGTAGCGTCGGCGCGATCGAAGAAGAGGACGAGGCCGATGTCGAGCCGGCCACGCCGGCCGCGCCGGCCGTTCGCGAGGGACCGTCGTTCCGCGACACGGGGCCTGCGCCGGGCGACGCGCTGATTGCGCGCGTGCAGGACGATCCGATCGGCGCCGCCGTCGACATCGCCGCCCTGAGGGAGCAGGTGGCGGCGCTGCACGCGCAGCTTGCCGTCGCCACGGCACCCGTCTCGGAGCCCACCGAGCCCGACTCCGCGGCGCAGGCCGCCCTCGCCGAGGCCGAGGCGAGCCGTGACGCGGCGCAGGCCGAGCGAGACGCCCTGCGTGCCCAGCTCGACGCCCTGCATGGCGAGCTCGACGCCCTGCGTGCCGAACTGGCCGCCGCCGCCGCGCAGGCCGAGTCTGCGGGCCGCGACGACGACCGAGTGGCCGAGCTCGAAGAGGTCCTCGAGGAGGCGCGCGCCGGGCGTCGCAACGCCGAGAGCATGCTCGAGCTGCTGCGCGAGCAATTGTCGATGCTGCAAGGCGCTGCGGAGGCGCGGGAGGCCGAACTCGCCGCCGCGCGTGCCGACCTCGAGGCCGCGGCGGCTGCCCGCGACGCGGCGCAGGCCGAGCGCGACGCCATCGCGCAGACCGTCGAGACGGCGTCTGGCGAGCAGGCGTCCTTGGCCGAGGCGCTCGCCGCCGCCGTGGGCGAGGCCGCGACGGCTCGCGAGCAGCTCGACGCCGCTCGCGCCGAGGCCGAAGCCGCTGCCGCCGCGAGCGCCGAGGCGCAGCAGATGCACGAAGCGCTGCAGACCGACCTCGTGGCGGCGCGCACCGACGCCGACCAGACCCGCGAGGCGTTGGCGTCGCTGCGCGCCGAGCTCGAAGCCGCCCGCGCCGAGCTCGAGACCACCCGCGCCGAGCTCGAGACCACCCGCGCCGAAGCGGCCGCCGCCCGTGGCGATGCCGAGTCGGCGCAGGCCGCGGCCGAGGAGCTCGAAGCGCTGCGTGCAGCGCTGGCGTCCGCCGAGGCGGCGTCTGAGGCCGCCTCGGCAGCGGCCACGCAAGTGCAGGCCGAGCGCGACGCGGCGCAGGCCGAACGCGACGCGGCACAGGCCGAACGTGACGCGGCGCAGGTCGAACGCGATGCGGCGCAGGCCGAGGCGGAGACCCTCCGCGCGGCCACCGACGCTGCCGGCGCGGACCTCGCGGACGTCCAGGCGGCCCGCGAGGCGGCCGAGGCCGCCGCCGAGGCGGTCCGGGCGGAGGCCGCGCAAGCCGCCGAGGCCGCCGATGCGGAGCGTGAGTCCTTGCGGTCGTCGCTCGACGAGGCGCGCGCCGCGGCCGAGGCCGAGAAGGCGCGTGCCGACGCTGCCGAGTCCGAACTCGCTGCCGCCGCATCCGCCGCAGACGCCACGCAGGCCGGCCTACGCGAGGCGCTCGCTGCGGCCGAGTCGGCCGCCGAGTCGGCGCGGGCCGCGCTCGACGGCAGCGCAGCGGAAGGGGAGCAGGCGCTCGCCGCATTGCGCGAGGAGCTCGCCGCCGCGAGGGCCGAGGCCGAGGCGGCCCGGGCAGCCCAGGAAGCCGCAGCCGGCCGCGCCGAGGCCGAGGCCGCCGAGCTCCGCGAGTCGCTCGCGGCGGCGGAGGCAGCGACCACGACCGCGCGCGCCGACGCCGAGCAGGCACGATCCGAACTCGAAGCGACGCGAGCCGCGCTGGACGGTCAGACCTCCGAGGGCGAGCAGGCGCTCGCAGTCCTGCGCGCGGAACTGGCCGAGGCACAGGCTGCTGCGGAGGCGGCTGCGGCCGAGCTCGCGGCGGCTCGGGCGGACGCCGAGGCCGCCAACGCCGCTGCGGAGACCGCACGCGCCGAGGCGGCCGCCTCCGCGGCGGATCTGCAGGATGCACGCGCCTCGCTCGAAGGCAGCGCGGCCGAGGGTGCGCAGGCGCTGGGAGCGTTGCGTGAGGAGCTCGCGTCGGCACAAGAGGCGTTGGAGGCCGCACAGGCGGCGTCCGCGCAGGCCGAGGCGAGCCTCGCCGACGCTCGCGGCGACGCGGAAGCGGAGGCGGCATCGCTGCGAGACGCGCTGGCGCAGGCACAGGCCGACGCAGCCGCCGCGCAGGCGGAGGTCGAGCGCGTGCAGGCCGATCTGGCGTCGGCTCGTGCGGCGCTCGATGGCAGCGCTGCAGAGGGTGAGCAGGCGATGGCCGAGCTGCGCGAGCAGCTCGCGAGCGCACAGGCCGACGCCGAGACCTCCCGCGCCGACGCCGAGACCGCCCGCGCCGACGCCGAGCAAGCGCGAAGCGACGCCGAGGCCGCGCGCGCGGCCTTGGACGGTGCCGCTGCCGACGGCGACGCCGCGCTCGCCGAGGCGCGAGCGGGACTCGCCCAGTCCCACTCGGAGCTCGAGGCCGCCCGTGCCGCAGCCGCCGAGGCCGAGTCTGCCCGCGAGGCGCTGCAAGCCGAGCTCGACCAGGCGCGCGCCAGCGCAGGCGACGCGGCGGCCGACATCCAGGCCGCGCTCGACGAAGCGACGCGGGAGCGCGACGAGGCCCGTGCCGCCGCCGAGCAGGCTGCGAAAGCGCACGCCGCGGCGTTGGAGGCGCTGCGCGAGGAGCTCGAGGCGGCTCGCGCCGAAGCCGGGGCAGCCAGCGACGACAGCGAGCAGGTGCAGGCCCTCGAAGCGGACCTCGCCGCGCTCCGCGACAAACTCGACCGCGCCCGCAGCGAGCTCGACGAAGCGCGCGCCGAGGTCGACGCCCTCCAGGACGCCGCCGCCAAGGCGCGCGCCGACGCGGAGGCCGCGCAGGCTCGCGCCGACGCTGCAGAATCGGCCGCCGCGAGCGCGGGCGGCAGCGCAGGCGGGGGGGCCACGAGCGAGGCCGTCATCGAGCTCATCCGCGAGCTCTACGGCGAGATCGCCTCGCTGAAGCCGGATCTCCGCGCGTTGGACGACGCCGCCTCGATGGTCGACTCGGACGACGCCGAGGAGCGCGAGGAAGCCGTCGAGCAGCTGCGCGACGCGCTCGGCGTGGCCAACGACCGCATCGGCGAGATCCGCACCAAGGCCGGCTCCCTGCGCGACGCCGTCACCGGCGGCTAGCTTCGTCGGAACCGGTCGGCGCGCGGTCAGGCGTGTGCGTGCTGCTGCCGGAGCGCGCGGGCGGCCTCATTCGAGCGGGGCAGGCGGGGCGCGGTCTCCGTCGTGTATGCGGGCCGCGGCGCGGCGGCGAGCGCGGCCATCGCGGCCGCCACGTCCTCGTGGCAACGTTCCGCGCCGAGCGTGCCGATGATGCCGGCGGCCTCGAGGCCATCTCGCACCGGGCCCTTCACACGCGCGAGGTGCAGCTCCACGCCGGCACGCGCCAAGTCCCCGGCGCTCTCGACCAAGGTGCGGGCGGCGCTCGAGTCGATATCGTTGACCGCCGAGCAGTCGAGCACCACGGCGCGCGCTGCGTCGCCGCGCTCGTGCACCAGGGCGTTGATGCGGCCGACGACCGCGTCGATGTTCGCGAAGAACAGACTGGTATCGACCCGCAGCACGGCGACGTCGCGGCAGGCGGCGGCGTCCTCGTGGCGGCAGACGTTGCGCCAGGTGGCCCCGTCGGGCTTGGCGCCGAGCTCGGCCATGTGCGGGCGAGCGGCACGCAACACGAACAGGGCGAGGCTGAACACGACACCGGTCGCGATGCCGCTGTCGATACCGAGGAGCAGCGTGGCTGCGAAGGTCACCAGCAGCGCGGCCGCGTCGCTGCGGCGGGTGCGCCACAGGTGGCGGAGGGTGGCGACGTCGATCAGCCCGAAGACGGCGACCATCACGATGCCCGCCAGCGTTGCCTTGGGCAGCAAGCGGAACACCGGGGTGAACAGCACCAAGACCACGGCGACGAGCGCCGCGGTGATCATGCCGGCGAGCGGGGTGCGGGCGCCCGCGCTCGCGTTCACGGCGGTCCGCGAGAAGCCGCCGGTGATCGGGTAGCCACCGGTCAGCGAGCCGGCGAGGTTGGCCGCGCCGATGGCGACGAGCTCTTGGCTGGCGTCGAGCCGATAGCGGTTGCGGGTGGCGAACGCCTTGCCGACGGAGATCGCCTCGGTGAAGGCGACGATGGCGATGGCGAAGGCCGAAGGCACCAAGGCCTGCGCCTCCGCCCAACTCACAACGGGCACGGTCCAATCCGGAAGCCCCGCCGGCACGCTGCCGATCACGGCGACGCCGGCTGCGTCGAGCTCGAACGCGAGAACGGCAAGGGTCGTGGCGGCCACGGTCACGATCGCCGCCGGCACCTTCGGCGCCCACCGCCGCAGCCCGAGCATCAGCGCGATGCCGAAGCCGCCGAGCAGCAAGGTCGGCGCGTGCGTGCGACCCAGCTGAGTGACTGCGTCGAACAGCAGGACGTGCACGTGCCGCGAGCGGGCCATGGGGAAGCCGAGCAGGTGCTGCAGCTGCGACACGCCGATGATGACCGCGGCCGCCGACGTGAAGCCGCTGATCACCGGATGCGAGAGCAGCGTGACCAGGAAGCCGAGCCGCATCAGGCCCATCACCAGCTGGATGGTGCCGACCATCGCGGCGAGCACCAGCGCCAGCGCGACCGCGTGGTCACTGCCGGCCGGCGCCATCGCGCCGACGGCGGCGGCGACCATCAGCGAGTCCATCGCGACCGGGCCCACCGCGAGCTGTCGGGAGGTGCCGAGCAGCGCGTAGACGACGAGCGGGGCGATCGACGCGTACAGGCCCACGATCGGCGGAAGCCCCGCCAACATCGCGTAGGCCATGCCCTGCGGGACGAGCATCACCGCCGTCGTCACGCCCGCCGTCACGTCGCCGTGCAGGTCGGCGCGGTCGTAGTCGCGCATCCAGCGGGCAGCGGGGACGAAGCGGGCGAGCATGACGGCCTCCGAGGCGAGGGGGCGTCGGCGGGCCGGCCGCGAGGGACCGACCCGCCGACGCGGGGTTGGACTAGGCGCGCGCCGCGGGGGCGAAGCCTCGGGTCACCGGGCGGCGCTCCTGCACCCAGCGCAGCATTCCGCCCTCCATCGAGGCGACCGCGTGGAAGCCGGCGGCCTCGAGTTCCAGCGCGGCGCGGCCCGAGCGACCGCCCGAGCGGCAGAGCACCACCACCGGCAAGCGCGGATCCCAGTTCGCCGCGTGCGCCGCGAGCTCCGGCAGCGGCGCGTGCTCGGCGGCGTCGATGCGGCCGAGGTCACCCACCAGCTCGTCGGCGAAGCGCACATCGACCAAGCGGAACGCCTTGCTGCCGCCGGCGAGCTGCTGCGCGACCCACGCCGGGTCGACCTCGGGGATGCCGGTCGCGGTGCGCTGCACCGGCGCCCAGGGCTGCTGCTCGACGCGCGGCTGCTCGCCGTCCTCCTGCAGCAGACCGCAGCGCAGGTTCGCGGGCACGGCGACGTCGATGCGGGCGGGCTTGGCGAGCTTGAGCTCGTTCATGAGGGCCACGAATTCGGACTCGGTCTTGCCGCCGCCCAAGCGCGGGTTGAAGAGCTTCTCCTCGCGCACGGTGGTGACGGTGCGGCCCTTGTAGTCGTGGCCGGGGTAGAGTTGGCAGTCATCGGGGAGCGTGAAGATCTTGTCGTTGACCGAGTGGTAGAGCGCGCTCGCGTCGCCCTGCTGGAAGTCGGTGCGCCCGCAGCCGCGAATCAGCAGCGTGTCGCCGGTGAACGCCATCTTCAGGTTGTTGCAGACGTAGGTGATGTCGCCGTTGGTGTGGCCGGGCGTGTGGCGCGCCTCGAGGGCGTGGTTTCCGAAGCGGATGGTGTCGCCATCCTTGACCAGGATGTCGGCGCAGCCCGCACCGCCGTGCTCCGACACCACCGAGCGCGAGCCGAGTCGGTGGCGCAGCAGGCCCGAGCTGGTGACATGGTCGGCGTGGACGTGTGTCTCGAGCGTGTAGAGCAGCTTCAGACCGAGCTGGTCGATGAGCTCGACGTCGCGGTCGATGGTGTCGCGCACCGGGTCGATGAGCACCGCCTCGCGGGTGGCCTCGTCGGCGAGCAGGTAGGTGTAGGTCGAGGTGTCCGGATGGAAGAGCTGACGGAAGAGCATGACGGCCTCCTGGCGTTCGTCGTGGCGTGCTTGCCACGTGCCAGAAGGATTGCAGGCGCCGTGCCAGCGCCTCGTCATTCTCTGAAGTGTCGGGAAGGAAAGCGGAGTTCTCGCCTTGCGGGGGCGCAGAATCGCGTCGGATCATTGTTTCATGAAACAGCGGCGTGAACGATGAAACGTTCCGTCTGTTTCATGAAATACGCGAAACGCTCAGAGCGCCTCACGCGCGACGGCGAGCACGTCGACGTAGCTGACGATGCCGACGACCTTGTCGCTGTGGCCGTCGACCACCGGGACGGCGCCGATCTTGTTCTCGAGCATGACGTCGATCACCTCGGAGATCTCGGCCTCGGGCTCGACCGAGATCGCATCGGCGCTCATCACCTCGGTGACACCGACGCCCTGCGCGCGGCGGTAGCCGTCCTCGGCGCGCAGGAAGTCGCGCAGGTCGCGGTCCGAGAGCATGCCGACCAGCTCGCCGTCGTCGATCACCGGCACGTGCCGAATATCGTGCTCGTACATCAGGTCGAGCGCGTCGGCGACGCGGGCGTCCGAGCCGACCGAGAGCGGGGCGTGGGTCATGATCTCCGAGACGTCCATGGATTCCTCCGTCGCGCCGCGTTCGGGCGCTAGGTGTTCGACCGGCCGGACCGTGCGGGTTCCGGCTCGTCGCGGTCAAGCCGGTCGGTGACCGTTCACCGCCAGGGGTCGTGGCGCGCGCCGAGACGCGCGAGCAATCGACTGAATTGCTCCGGTGTCAGTCGCAGCCCGCGCTCGGTGAGCCGCCCGTAGAGCAGCGCGGTCGGCACGGTGCGCCCGGGGAATTCTTCTTGCGCCAGGTGCATCTCGTAGAGCACGAGCCGCTCGATGCGCGTCAGCCCGTCGCGCACGTCCGGCAGGTGGTCCCAGCTCGGATCCCAGCCGCGCGGCGGCTCCGGCACCTTCGCCACGCTACGCGCCCGTCAGGTGCTGCCCGCAGACGCGCAGGGTCTGGCCGTTGACGCCCGCCGCCGCCGGGCTGGCGAGGAAGGCCACGGCGTCGGCGATATCGCCCGGTCGACCGCCCTGCGAGAGGCTGTTGAGCCGGCGGCCGGCCTCGCGCACCAAGGCGGGCATGGCCGCGGTCATCTGCGTCTCGATGAAGCCGGGCGCGATGCAGTTGGCGGTGCGGCCGCCGTCGAGGTCGCCGGCGAGCGTCGCGGCATAGCCGATGAGCGCCCGCTTGGCGGTGGCGTAGTTGGTCTGACCGGGGTTGCCGGCGATGCCACCGATCGAGCTCATGAAGACCACGCGCCCGCCCTCGCCGAGGCCGCCGCGTGCCAGCAGCGCCTCGGTCAGCCCGATCCCGGCCTCGAGGTTCACGGCCAGACAGAGGTCCCAATGCGCCGGCGGCATCTTGGCCAGCGTGCGGTCGCGGGTGATGCCGGCGTTGTTGACCAACACGTCCAGCCGACCGACTTGCGCGAGCGCGGCGTCGATGGCGTCCTGCTGCGCGCCGGCCGCGGCGAGGTCGAAGGGCAGGGCGACGCCGCCGATGCGCTCGGCCATCGCCTGCAGCGGCTCCCGTGCCGCCGGCAGGTCGAGCAGCAGCACGCGCGCACCCTGCTCGGCGAGTCGGCGCGCGATCTCGGCGCCGATGCCGCGCGCGGCGCCGGTCACCAGGGCGCTGCGTCCGTCGAGCGCCACGGACGCGCTCGGCTCCGTTGCGCTCGACTGCACGCGCAGCGGCTGCCCCGAGACGAAAGCCGCGCGGGCCGAGAGCAAGAAACGCAGCGGCCCGGCGGCGAACGCGTCGGCCCCCTCGTCGACCCGCAGCAGGTTGGCGGTGGACCCCTTGCGCCCGAGCTCCTTGCCGAGCGCACGCACGAAGCCCTCGAGCCCGGCGCGGGCGGCGGCCGCGGCGCGATCTGGCGCGGTGGCGTCCGGCCGGCCGACCACGACCAAGCGGCCGGAGCTGCGCAGGCCACCGATGCGGCCGTGCAGGGCGTCGTAGAGCCGGCGCAGGTCGGCGGGCTGGGCCA
This sequence comes from Pseudomonadota bacterium, assembly GCA_041163625.1. Lineage (GTDB taxonomy): Bacteria > Myxococcota_A > UBA9042 > UBA9042 > UBA9042 > JACKFC01. The sequence continues at coordinate 17,292 of JBEARB010000132.1, forward strand.
GCTCGGTGGCGTCGACGACGAACGCGTCGGTCGGCGATGCGTCGGCGGCCGCATCGGCGTGGATGCGGGCGGCGTCCACGTCGGCCCCGGCGTCGATGGCGGCGCGCGCGGCGACCGCGGCGAACCCGGCGTCGCGGCCCTGCGGACCGAGCACGACCACGCGCCGGCCGGCAAGCGCGTCGTCGCCGTCGCGCCCTTCCGCGCGGCGCAGATTCGGCGGCAAGGGCACCGGCAAGCCGAGCGTCCGCACCGCGCGACGCGCCATCGGGTTGTTGCCGAGAGAGAGCAGCAGATCGCTCACGTCAGACTCCTGGGGCCGGGGCGTCGGGGCCGCGATCGAGCGGCACCGCGAGCGGGTGGTGGTGCAGCTTGGCGACGGCGACCCGCATCGTGTCGAGCAGGTGCAGGTAGGTCAGGTCGACGACGACGCCGGTCTCGGCCTCGCCTTGGACGGTGCCGGCTGACAGGTCGACCTCGACGGTCGCGGACGGGTGGACGTAGCGGTAGCGACCCGTCCCGAGCGGGGTCGCGTGGACCTCGATGCCCTCGAAGCGGCCAGAGATGGTCTCCCCACCGACATAGAAGCCGTCGTGCTCCCGCCAGCGCTGCCACTCCTCGAGCGAGCCGAAAAATCGGGGCTTGAGCACGTAGGGACCGCCCAGATCCGGGCAGAACGTGTCGCAGTTGCCGCACTCGTTGCAGAGGTCCGCGAAATTCGCGATCTGGTGCGGCTTGTTGGCGGCGACCGCGTCGGCGTCGATGATCTTCCAGCCCTCGGCGCTGCGGATCGCCTGCTGCACCGGCACCGTCGCGCGGTCGAGGTCATAGCGGAAGTTGGCGTCGTTCGGGCAGACCGGCACGCAGATATCGCAGGTCAGGCAATCGAAGGTCCACAGCTGCGTACCCGGCTTGGGCGGTGGCTTGGGCAAGCGCGCCTTGGCGTAGGCGTCCGTCTCGAGCAACAGGCGCTTGTAGGCGGCGCCGTGCACTCCGGCCGCGTGGGCGGTCCAGGCGGCGAGTACGGCGTCCGCGTCGGGCGCGGCGGCGGCGGCCTCGGTCGGGGTGGCGCCGGCGGCGAAGGCTCCGTGGACGGCGGCGGGCGCGTCGATGGCGGTGAGCATCGCCGCGGCCTGCTCGCGCGGCGCACCGCCGAGCACGACGTGATCGTCGATGGTGCGGGCGCCGCTCTTCTGCATCGTCTTCTGCAGGCGCGCGAAGTATTTGCTCGCGCGGCTGTAGCCGCCCTTCTTCAGCAGATCCGTGCAGGAGGTGACCGGCGCGAGGCCGAGCGTCAGGGCGTCGGCGAAGTTGCCGGCCTCGATGCCGGCAGAGAACGAGTAGTGCAGCCGGTCGCCGAAGCGCTCGCGCAGCTCCACGGCGATGGTCGAGGCGAGCACGTGCAGCGGCGCACCCGAGAGGTACATCCGCTGCTCGCTGGCCGGGAACACGCCGCGATGGTTCTCGACCACCAACGTATTGGTCATCTTCGCGCCGAAGCCGACGCCCTTGGCCGCCGCGCGGGCCGAGAGGCGCTCGAGGATGCCGAAGGCCTGGTCGGGCTGCATGTCCTCGGCGAAGGCGGCGTCGGGCACGTGCAGCTCGTCGTAGCCGAGGTGGTCGTGCAGGATCGCGCGCAGCCGCGCGGGCCCGAGCAGCGTCGGGTTGAGCTTGATGATGGTGTGGAGTCCGGCGTCGATCAGGAACTCGCCGATCGCCTCGACCTCGCTCGGCGGGCAGCCGTGGAAGGTCGAGAGCGTGACCGAGCGGCTGATCTCGCGCCGGTAGTCGAGCGTGCGCAGCGGCGCGTAGGCGTCGGGGATCTCGGCCCGCAGCCGCTCGATGACGGCGCTCGCGTCGCGCATCCCGTCGAGGAAACCGCGCACCTTCTCGCCGCGGATGCCCGCGAGGTCGTAGCCGACCGACATGTCGAAGACGGTGTCGGCGTCGCCCGGCGAGAGCTCCAGCAGCGGCCGGTCGAGCAGCCACGTCTGCGGCGAGAGCGTCGACTGCGAGACCAGGATATCCACGAGCATCGAGCCCTTGACGTACTCCTCCAGCGACTGCGGCACCCGCAGCTCTTGGCTCCACTCGACGTTGAAGCCGAGGTTGGGCACGTCGATGCAGGGGCGCGGGATCTCCAGCGTGTCCATCACCTGCACGGTCTTGAGCTCGACGAAGCGCGCGCCGACCAGCCATGCCATCGCGATGTTCTGCGCCATCTGCGCGTGCGGCCCGGCGGCGGGGCCGAAGGGCGTGGCGATGCGTCCGCCGTGCAGCTCGCGGCCGAAATCCAGGCCCTCCGGCGTGCGGAAGATCGCCTTGTGCGGCACGTCGAACGCGCCCGCGCCATGCGCGAGGCTGCGCAACATCGAGGCGACCAGGCGCGCAAACGGGATTGGGACCAACTCAGCCATGCGTCACTCCTGCTGCCATCCGCGCCCAGAGGCGCTCGGCCTCGTGGCGTGCTGCCGCCATCTCGGCGGCGACGTCCAGGCCCGGGTAGGCGCCGCGAGCGTAGCGCAGCACGCCGCCGGAGTAGACCTCCCCGACGTGCGCGGACGAGAGGCCGAAGACGAGGTGGCCGCCGACGTTGCCACGATGCAGCGGCGTCGGCGGATCGTAGTCCCAGAGCACCAGGTCGGCCACCGCGCCGGGGCGTAGCGCGCCGCCGTCGACGCCGAGTTGGCCGTAGAGCGTGCGCGCGTTGGCGTCGAGCATCTGCAGCACGGCGTCGGGCGAGGCGTCCGGTCGCGCCTCGCGGCCGCGGAAGAACGCCGTTCGCGCGGACTCGAGCATGTCCGCGCCGATGCCGTCGGTGCCCAGCAGCACCGTCCCCTCGGCCGCCCACGCCGGCCGGAAGCCGACGCGGTTGTTCAGGTTCGAGGCTGGGTTGTGGACCACCGCGGCGCCGCGCTCGGCGATCAGGGCCAGCTCGGCCGGGTCGACGTCGATGGCGTGCGCGAGCAGCGTGCGTGGGCCGAGCAGCCCGCGCGCGTCGAGCCCTCCGAGCAGCGCGCGGCCGTGACGCTGCTGCGTCTCGCGCCGATCGTCGCCGCCCTCCGCGAGGTGGATGTGCAGCCCCAGCCCGGTGGCGTCGCAGAGCGCGGCCAGGCGGTCGAGGCTGTCGTCCGAGAGCGTGAAGCTCGCGTGCGCCCCGATCATCGCCGCCGCCCAGGGCGACCCCTTCCGCGCGGCCGCGAATCGGGCGTTTTCGCGCAGCCCGGCGTCTCGGATGGCCACGCCGTCGCGATCGCTGACCTCGTAGCAGGTCGAGAGGCGGACACCGAGCGCCTCGGCAGCGTCGGCGAGGCGGTCGAGGCTGCCGTCGACCGCGTGCGGGCTGGCGTGGTGGTCGATGAGGCCGACGGTGCCCCAGCGCAGGGCGTCGAGCATGCCGACGCGCGCGGAGGCGACCACGCTCGCGTCGTCGAGCGCGCGGTCCAGCCGCCACCAGATCTTGCCGAGGGTCTCGAGGAAATCACGCGGCGGCTCGGCGTCGACCAGCGGCATCCCCCGCGCGAGCGCCGAGTACAGGTGCGTATGGCCGCAGACCAAGCCGGGCGTGACCAAGCGCCCCTGCGCCGCGACCACGCGCTCGCCGGCCACGGGCTCGAGCGCGCCGACCGCGACGATGCGGCCATCGCGGACGCGCACGCTGCCACGCAGCACTTCCGCGCCCGGGGTGAACGCGGTCAGCAGGGTGGCGTCGTGCAAGAGCATGGGAACCTCTACGGCGAGCCCTGCACCCAGGTCGAGACTTGCGCGGTCGACCACGTCGTCCAGGACCACCAGCCGAGCTGGTCGTGGTTGAAGTGATCCACGCCCAGACCGGGCGACCAGGCGCGATTCACCCGCAGCCAGAGTGGCCCGCCGGGCAACGGCTGCCAACCGCCGATCGCCCAGAAATCCGGAAGGTCGATCGCCTGACGGTCCGGCGTCGTCACGATCTCCCAATACGGCACCTTGAAGAACGTCGTGACCTGCAGCACTTGCAGGTGCCCCGCGTCCCCCCCCGGCCACGTCCACCGCACCTTCGGCGTGAAGGGCGTATTGTCGGCGGGTTGCGTGATCTGCGCCATCTCCAGCCACTGCTCGAGGTGCAGCACCGGCTCGCCGACCGCGATCGCCACCGAGCCGACCACGGGCGCGCCGTCGCCGGAATCGGCGAAGACGCCGTGGTGGACGATATCGTGCAGGTCGGCGCCGAAGCCGGTCGGGCCGACGTCGGTGACGCCCGCCTTGCCCGCACCGTCGGTCTGGACCTCGAGCCAAGTGCCGTTCGCGCCGACGACCGAGGCAGCGCTCGCCACGCCCTTGGTCGGGTTCATCCGCACGCCCAGCAGGCTCGCGCTGGTGCCGGCGTCGACCTCGTAGGCGCCCTTGCCGCCGATCCGCAGCAGCCGTCCGCGCGCTCCCACCGCCCAGGCGTTGTTGGGGCCGGTGCCGGCGACGTCGAGCAGCGGCGCGTCGATGGTCGCGTCGACGGCTTGCCAGGCGTAGCCCGCCGCGGTGCCCGTGGGGCTGACGACGGCCGTGCCGAGGTGGACGCGACCGGCCTCGGTGGCGACCGCCAGCGTACCGTCGCCCAGGCGTCGCAGCGCGGTCGGGGTCTCGCCCGTCCAGCTCGTCCCCTTCACCGACGCCCAGCTCGCGCCCTGCCAGCGCAGGAGCGTGCCGGCAGCGTCCAGGAGCCAGACATCGTCGCCGGTACCGCCGGCGAGCCCGACGATATCGGCCCCGGTCGGCGAGATCGCGAGCTGCCAGCCGACAACCGGCTTGCGGCGCAGGAGCGTGCCGTGCGCGCCGCCGGCCCAAGCGTCGTCGCTGGTCGGCGAGGCCCAGACCGTCGCCAGGTTGGCCGTCGTCGGGCTCTGTTGTGGCGTCCACGAGCCGCCGCTCCAGGCGAGGATCCGACCCGACGCGCCCACGGCGAAGGTGCCCGCCTTGCCGACGGCCGCCGCGCGGGCGGGCAGGGCGCCGCCGGGCTCGACTTGCGGTGCGGGCTCTCCCGCCGGCCACCACACCAAGCCGTCGTTGCTGCCGAGCTGCTGCTCGATGAATTGGCCGAGCGAGAGCGGGTTCTCCGCGTCGGCCCCGACGGTGTCCAGGCCCGCCCAGACTTGGTAGCTGGTGCCGGCGAGCGCACCCGTCAGCACGCTCGGCAGCCGCTGCAGGTGGAAGGTATCGCGCCGCGCAGTGGTCTCTTCGAAGCCCATCGGCAGCACGCCCTCGCCGCCGAGGTCGAGCCAGAGCGTGGCCGACCGACGCTTGCCGATGCTATCGGTGCCGAGCGGCAAGCCGGCGGCGCGCACGGTCGCGTCCCGCGAGAGCTTGGTGTCGAGCACGACGTCGACCTTGATCGGGTTCTCGTCGTCGGGCAGCTCGACGCTGCGGGTCACGCCGAACCAGAGCGCCACGAACGCGCCGCTGGCCGCGTCGACGTAACCGGCACGGCAGGCCACCGCGAGCGAGCCGAGGCGGCTGGCGAGCGTGAAGCTGCCGTCCGCTGCGACGATCGCGCCGGGCCCTGGGTCGGGGTTGGTCGTGAAGCGGCCCTGTTTCGTGGTCTCGCAGCGGGTCTGTGGCACGCCGACGCGCGGCAGGCAGGCCGCGGTCTGCGTGATCCCCTCGGGCAGCGCCACGTAGCGGCACTCGTCGTCGGGCTCGCAGTCCTCGTTGCCCGTACACGGCCGCAAGCACAGGCCCGTCGCGGTGGCGGTCGCCGGCGCAGGCGGCCAGATCTCGGCGTCGGCGGCCACACAGTCCAGGCCCGTGCCACAGCCGACGCCGCCGCCGCAGGGCGCGCACGCGCTCCCCTCGGGTTGACCCGCCGGGCAGCGACCGCGCGGCAGGCCGACGTACTTCGCGTGATTCATCACCCGACCGACGATGGTGCCGTTGCCGTAGAACTTCTTCGGCCACACGAAGGGCGGGCCGTTGCCTTGCTCCGGGTATTTACGGATCAGCAGGGTCGCGTTCTCGGCGTCGGTGCCGGCGATGGTCGCGGCGCCGAAGCCCGGCTTGCTCGCGGAGACGTCGAGCGGCCCCTGCAATCCGACGGCCGAGATCACCGCCTGGCCGCGTTGATCGGTGTGCACCCGCAGCGCGGCGTCGGTGCCGTCGCCGATGACGACCAAGGCGTCGGCGACCACGCCGCCCGGCCAATCCGCGCGCATCACGGTGACGTTGAGCGCACGCTCGATGGGTCCGCCCCAGGTGCCCCAGGCCTCCTGCGCGGGGTCGAAGTAGACGAAGCCGCGCTTGAGCAGGCTCTGGCCGGCGCCTTGGAAGTAGGCGATCACCGGCACCGTGCCGACGCCCTCGGCCGGCGGTGTACGCACGCGCGCCAGGCCCGCGTGGACGGGCTCCTTGCCCGGCGAGGTCTTGTCGCCGAAGCGCGCCGAGCTGAGCAGATCCATCCCGTCGCCGACCAGATCGACCAGGGTGCCGCCGGCTTGGCTGCCGCGACCGGGCAATACCGCGAACAGTCTAGGCTTCTTGCTTGCGTACTGCACCGCGTCGGGGAAGCGCGCCTCGCCGGTCGCGAAGACCAAGGTCAGCTCGGCGGGGCCGGGGCTGCCGGCCGGCGCCACGCCGCGTCGACTCATCGGGCCGCTACCGCCGGGCTCGAGCTGCGCCGCCGCGAACGGCCCGATGCGGATGCCGATCAGCTCGCCGACCGCGGTCGGGGCGTTGTAGCGCAGCTCGAAGGGCGTCCCGCCGGCCGGATCCAAGCGTCCGGGCTCGACCCAGGCGAGCGTCACGCCCTCGAGCGCCGGCGGCAGCACCGCTGCCTCGTAGCGGAAAGCGTCGGCGAGCACGGTCTGGCCTTCGTTGTTGCTGGCCGTCACCGCGACATCGCCGGGCGCGTGCGGCGGCAGGAACATCGTCGCGCTGAACTCGTCGACGATCTGCGGCGTCACCGCGATCCGGTCGCCGAAGACGAACTGCGTCCCAGGCACGAAGCCCGAGCCCTCGACGGTGACCAGGATGCCGCCCGTGCTCGGCCCGACCGCCGGCTGCACGGCCGTGACGGTCATGGTCGGGACGTAGCGATAGCCCGCAGCGAGCTCGAGCTCGGGCAGCGGCTGATTGTCCTTGCTGCGCAAGACGGTGATCGTCACCGGCCCGGTCGGATGCGGCGGCGTGCGGCAGCGCATCAGGGTGTCGTCGACGAGCTGCAGATCGATGGCCTTGGAGTCGCCGAACCAGACCGCGGTCGCCGTGCTGAACCCCTCGCCGTGCAGCTCGACCTCGGTCAAGCCGCCGGTGGGTCCGGTCTCCGGGGTGACGGCGGCGAGGTGCGGGCCGAGCGCGCCGGCGTCGTCGCTCGCGTCGTTGGTGTCGTCGGCATCCACGCCGGCATCGGCCGCGGCATCCGCTGCGGCGACATCGCCGTCGTCCGGGCCGCTCTCGTCCGGGGTCGAGCACGCGGCGAGCACCAGCAGCATGGCCCACAGACCGGCGCGGGCCGCGGGCTGCCCCCGATGTCGTCCGAATGACCGCACGTCCGCCTCCCACGCTCACGCACCGGGGGCAGCGATCTCCGGCCCGCGAGCGGCGCGGAAGGTAGCAGAAACGCGGCGCGTCGAAAGGGGCGTCACGGCCTCGCCGGCGCTGCACCGATGCACAGCGCGCGTGGACTCACAAGCGCGGCAGCGCCTTGCTGTCCAACACGCACACCACGCCGTGGCCGGTGCTGTTCGGGTTGCCGCCGCGGCAGTGGCAGCCCTTGAGTGGGCCGTAGTCGTGGTTCGAGAACGAGAGGTAGCAGGCCTCGGTCGGCGAGGCGATCCAGGTGCAGTCGTTGTTCTTCGAGAGGCCGTTCCAACCCGCGCCGTTGCTGCTGTCGTAGTAGCCCTGCCAGTTCTTCAGGCTGGTGTCCTTGCCCGCGCTGTCCCACGCGGTGTCGACCCAGTAGATCGCGTTCGGAGCCTTCGTCTTGCCGCCGTAGGTCGCGTATTCGTTGGCGTTGGCCGGATGCCAGCCGGTGCTGCATGCGGTCTCGTAGTTCGAGAGCACGAAGTTGCCGTTGCAGCCGACCATCTCGGCGCTCCACTGGACCTCGACGCTGCCGTCCTTGCAGCCGATCGCCGACGCCTCGGACTTGCACTGCGCGCTGCAGCCGTCGTTGCTGACGGTGTTGCCGTCGTCACACTCCTCGACGCCGGTCTGGACCACCTTGTCGCCGCAGACGGCCTTCTTGCAGGCGTTGGTGCAGGCATCGGTGTCCACGTTGTTGCCGTCGTCGCACTCCTCGTCGCCGCTGACGATTTGGTTGCCGCATGCCTTGCTGAAGGGCAGCGTCCGCCAATCCGCGCCATCGCAGACGACGAGCTGTCCACCTGCCGCGTCGAGGTAGGTCGCGCCTTGCGTCGTGGCGGTACAGGCCGGCGCCGGCTTCGGGAAGAGCGGCAGCTGCAGGCCGCCCTGCGCGATCAGCGTGCCGGGCACCGCGACCGTCGCCGTCGTCTTGATCTGGACCTTCACCGTGAAGGCGAGCAGGGCGCCGTCGCTGCTCGCGCCCACATCGCAGATGCCGGCGTTGCCGGGGGCCTGCGGGATGCAGAAGCCGGTGTCGAGCACCTTCAGCGTCCACAACCCCTTGCCGGACTTGCCGATGTAGTCCGCCAGCGCACCGGACTGCTCTTTCGCCGGGGGCCAGCTCAGGTCCAGGGATTTCGCGTCGGTCGCGCCACAGGGGTCGCAGAGCGTGATGCCCTTCTGCTTGTCGTCGGGCGGCAGCAGCAGCACGCGCACCTTCGAGAGATCCGAGTTCTGCAGCTTCACCGAGACGGAGAGGCTCTCGATCGCCCCGGCTTCCTCGAGGTTCGCCAGCGCCACTGCCTCGGCGCCCGTATTGTCGGGGATGACCGCGGGCAAGCTCGCGCCGTTGGCCGTCCGCGTCAGCACGTTGGTGAGCAGACCGCCCGTCACCGCCGCGAGGTCGCCGCCCGTCGCCGCCTTGGCGCATTGCACGCTCAGGTCGGCGCCGATGCCGATCATCACCTCGCCCGTCTTGCACGCGCCCTTGGGCACCGGCACCCCGACGAGCTTGGAGCCGTCGCCCGCGAAGCTCTGCGCGCTCACGGATTGCGCGGTGACGGCGCCGGTGAACACGCCGTTCTTGGCCTTGAGCGCGAAGCCGCCGAGGTCGAGGTCACCGTCGAAGAGCAGCGCGCCGACCGGCACGCAACCGCTGCAGGCGACGCCGCTCGCGACTGCGGCGCGGCGAGCGAACGCGACCGCGTGCAGCGGCATCCGCGGCAATTCGGGCTCGTCGCCGACCTTCACGCCGATCTCGACCGAGCCGGCGAGCGCCGCGTCCGGCAACGCAGTGACGCTGCCCAGGGCGTGCAGAAAGGCACCGCCGGCCACCTTCACCGCGGCGGCCTTCTCGTTCCAGGTCGGCGAGGCGTCCCCCGGCTTCGCGTAGAGCGAAAACGTCAGGGCGTAGTCGCCGTCGCTGGCGGGGCCGCCGCCGCTCGCACGCAGCACGCCGTCGAAGAGGATCGTGGCGGGGTCGGCCCACGCCGGTGCGGCGAAGAGCGCCAGCAGGAGCGGCACGAGCCGGGTGAGGGCAGGGCGAATCGGGAGCGAGTGCATCGGGGCCTCCGGCGAAGGCGGCCGCGTCGCGGCCAGTCCAGCCGCGCGCAGCGCGCAGGCCCCACTCTACCCGATCGCCGGCAGGGATTGCAGGAAGCGTTTGTCCGACGGCGCCAGGGCCATCGCGATCGCCTCGGTCGGGGTGAAGAAGCCGACGGCGGCGTGCTCCAGGGCTCGCGGTTCACCGTCGATTGCGACCTCGAGGAAGACCACGTCGTAGGGGCTGCCGGGATCGGCGTGCGTCGCACGGACCGCACCGGTCGAGACCACCGTCACGTCGAGCTCCTCGCGCAGCTCGCGGGCGATGGCCTCGGCGTCGGTCTCACCGGGCTCGACCTTGCCGCCGGGGAACTCCCACAGTCCTCCGTGGCGTTTGTGCGGCGGTCGTTGCGCGAGCAGGAGGCGCTCGCCGCGCCGCACCACCGCGGCCAGCACGCGAATTCGCTGCGGCATCAGAACCAGGCCAAGCCGAAGACGTCGAAGATGCCGCGCGAGAGGTCGAGGAAGGTCGTCGCGTCCTCCAGATCCCAGCGCGCGTAGACGTCCGTCGGGTTGGCCTCGTAGGCGGCGGCGGCCTTGGCGGCGCCCTGCACCATCTCGTAGCCGGCCGAGAACCAGCCCGCGCGCGGCGACTGCACCGCCTTGTAGATATGATGGTTCAGCGGGTTGACCAAGGTCGCGACGGTCGCGCTCGCCGGCAGATCGATGGCCTCGCCGGCCCCCTGCTTCCACACCTGCATGGTGTCGTGGAAGCCCTGGTCCCAGTTCGCGTTGAGCCAAGCGAGACCGTAGTACATCGCGTACGGGCGCAGCGTGTACATGCCGGGCATCTCGATCGCCGGCCAACTGGCCGATGCCGCGGGGTCGCGGAAGGGATCGGGCCGCATCAGGGTGCCGTCCGGCGCGACCTTCCAGCCGACCATGTCGCTGCGGCCGGCCGCGACGCCGCCGAAGATCTGCGTGATCTCCTTCGGGAACGCGAGGAAGGCGCCGAGAATGTAGTTGTTCAGGGGCTGCGCAGCGTCGACACCGATGAAGAACGTGGTCGGATCGGCCAGCACCTCGAGCGCCGTGACCTTGTCGTAGAAGGCGCCGGCGTGCCGCAGTCGCTCGTAGAAGCTGTAGCCGGTCTCGGCGTCGTATTCGGTCCACTGATAGCGGCCGACGCCGAACGGAATGACCATGTCCGCGCAGGTGCCGTCGCCGCCGTCACAGCCCTGCGGGGCGTCGCAGACGTTGACCTCGGTGGCCGCTCCGACCCATTGGTACTGATTCTTCGCTGTGTTCAGGCAGTAGTAGCCGGGCTCCGGGTTGCCGACGACGCTCGCCAGCCAAGCGATGCCGCGACGCACCGCCTCGATCGCGGCGAGACCGCCCATCGCGTCCTCGTCCCAGTTCTCCGAGGTGATGCCGGCGTCCTCGGCGCGCCAATCCGCGAGCCAGTACCAGAGCGCGCCCGGATTCCAGAAGTCGTCGGGATCGTAGGAATCGAACAGCCAGTGCTGATATTGCGTGGCGACCGGGTGCATGTAGCGGAACCACACGCGGCCGGCGTAGTCGTCGACGAAGAAGTCGACCTTGTCGCGGCGGAACGCGTCGAGCACGTAGTGGTCGCTCCAGCGCTGCATGCCCGAACGCACGATCTCCCACGGGTCGGCGCCGTCGTCGTAGACGTGGCAGGTGCTCGTGCCCATCTCGTATTCGTCCGAGCAGAAGCGGTAGGGCACCGGCCAGAGCGTGCGCTCGCGCGGCGCGGACTCGGTGCCGCCCGAGGCCGTCATCTCCGCGATGACGTCTTCCATCGGGACGAGCTTGCGGTCCTCGAGGTTGGCCGTGCCGCCGACCATCTTCGGGATTTGCGTGTAGTGGACGAAGCCGCGGGTGGCGTGACCGACGACCGCCTCCGGATCCGCCAGGCTCGGGTTGCCGACCGCGAGGTAGCGGGCTTCTTCCCAGAGCGCGCGGGTCATGCCGTGCGCGAGCAGCCCGGCCTTGGCCTGGTCGCCCCACACCTCGACCAATTCGCCGTAGCCGAACGCGATGGCGGCGTAGTCGTAGCGGCCCAGACCCTTCATGTCGGCGTGGAAGCGGCCAGCGTATTCCATGATGCTGGAGTAGCGGTGGTCGTCCATGCCGGCCTCGAGCTGCGCCTTGGTCGGCGTGTCGAGCGGCTTGCCGCTCTCGCCGCGCAACGCCCAATAGCCGGCGTTCCAGTTCATCGCGTCGGTGCTGGCCTCGAAGTTGTGGCGCAGGCCGAGGGTGTGGCCGACCTCGTGCTCGGCGGTCGAGCGGAACACTGCGGCGTAGATCTTGGTCCAGGCGACCTCGGGATCTTCGCCCTCGAGCTCCTTGGCGATGCCGAGCACCGCGTCGTCGACGAAGGCGGCGTGCAACATGTTGTGGCGGCGCAGCAGGCGCTCGCGATCCATCGACGCGTAGCGATTCGACAGGCCGGCCCAGCGTCGCGGCGAGACCTGGCCGGCGCCATCCGCCCCGAGCGGCGGCAGCGGCGCGCCCGGCGGCAGCGCCGCCACCTTGGCCTGCAACTCGGGCGTGCCCCAGCCCAAAATCGCGTCGCGCGTGGCGAGGAAGGCCTCGATCGGGTGGCCCTTGGAGAGGTCCAGCCGCGCCTGCGCCCAATTGCCCTTGCCCTTGCCGGTCTTCTCGATCAGCGAGCGGCGCGCCTTCTTGGCCTCACGGCCGCCGAACTGCTTGGCGAACGCCTTGGCCGCCGCGCGTCGCGTGTCTGCGTCGGGTTCGGCGGGCAGCCACGACTTGCTGCCGGCGTGCGAGCCCGCGGCGCGACCGGCCGCGGCCTTCTTGCCGCCAGCGCTCGAGCCCGCCTTGCCCGCCGAGCCGCCGCCGGGGCCAGGGCCCTGGCTCGAGCCCGCCGCCGCCTGCGCGGTGACGTCGGTCTGCCCCTTCAGGCTCGCGACGACCTCGTCGGCGGTCGCGCGGCCGAGGCCGTATTCCTCGGGATCGACCTCGCCGCGGACCAAGCGGATCAGGTCCCGACCACTGGTCGCGAATCGACGCAGCGGGCCGCCGTACATGTGCGCGCCGGCCGCGATCACGCGACCCGTCACCGGATCGGCCCACGAGGGGCCGTAGCCGAGCAACCCCGCCCGGGTCGGCTCGTCGACCAGCGAGATCAGCGAGTAGCGCAGATCGCCCACGCGCTGACCCCGGTCGAGCACGCTGCCGTCGGTGTCGAGCAGTTGCGTGTTGTCGCGCAGCTCGAACATCGGCGGCACGGCGTCGAGCGCCACCCCCTTGCGGGCCGCGACCGTCTTGCGGAGCGCGTCGTTCCAGCCGTCGGCGACCTCCTGCGCGGCCTTGCGCAGGATCTCGGGGAAGCCCGGCGTCAGGTAGTAGACGATCGGCTTGGGCGCGCGCTTGGCGTAGGGCAGGGCCTTGCCGTCGGCGCCGCGGTGCTTCTGCCAGATGCTGAAGCGATTGATCATCTGCTGCCGGGCGCTGTCGACCTCGCCGTTCTTGTCGTCGTAGCCGTAGCGCTCGGTGCGGAAGTACCCGAACTTGTCGAACCACGGCAGGCGGACGAGGTAGCCCTCGGGGTCGCGGTACAGTCCGACGTGCTTGGCGACCTCGACGCCGTTCTCCTCGACGAGCTTGCTCTCCTCGAACACGCGGATGGCGTGGCCGTCGGCATCCCGGGCGATCGCGTTGTCCGGATAGGCGAGCGGGATGTAGTCGGCGTCCTCGGCGGGATCGACGCGCAGCAGCGCGGTGCGCACCTCGATCTCGGCCGCCTTGCAGTCCTCGTTGAGGAAGAACCAGCACGCCGGGTAGCGCTCCGGGCCCCAATAGGGGTCCCAGAAATCCCACGCCACCGGGTTGGCGACGACCTTGGTCACGAAGTCCATGTAGTCGGCGCTCTTGCGATCCCGCTGTGCCTGCGGGTCACGCGTCTCGCTCCATCCGGCGGCGCCCGCGGAGTCCTTCCACGCCAGCGTGAAGGCGTCGGGGTCGCTCGGATCGGTGACGATCGAGTCGGCCGGCGCGGCGTCGATCCCGTCCACGGTGAACATGAACGAGCTCGTCAGGTTCTGCGCCCAGTTCACGCGGATGTAGCGGCGCTCGTACCACGGACGGTCGCTGTCGTTTTCGACCAAGACGTTGCTCTGCTCCCCGGTCGCCTCGTTGTAGGTCCGCTGCACGTCGAAGTGCTTGACGATCGGCCAGACCGCGACGGGCGTCCCCTGCACCGTCTTGCCCGGATTCGATCGCTCGGCGTGCGCCAGATCGGTGCCGGCGACGAAGTCGTAGGCGCGGTAGGCGACGAGCTGATCTTCGCGCACCACGAAGCGCACGCGCTCGAGCTCCTCGGTCTCTCCGACGAAGGTGTAGCCGACGTGGTAGGGCACGTCGACGACCGTCCGCGAGAGGAAGAACTCCCCTTCGAACAGACGCTTGTCGAGAGCGCCGGGCTGCACGCGGTCGATGAGGCCGAGGTCCTGCGCGCAGCCGCTCGCCGTGAGCAGGATCGCGAACAGCAGGGCGACGCGCCCGAACAACGAGATTCGACGGTACATGGGGCCTCCCGAGGGCCGTGGGTGCTGGGTCAGGCAGCGGAAAGGTCAAAAACTACCATGCCGCGCCGGGAGCGGAAACGCCCCGCGGCGCGGCATGGATGCAAAGCAGTGCGGACGGAGGTGGCTGACCGTTCGGTCTACCAATCGTCGTCGAAATCGACCTCTTCGATGTCGTCGTCGCCGCCACCGTCGTCGTCGTCGTCGTCCTCGTCCTCGTCGCCGGTGAACATCCGAATCAGACGGGCCTCGTCGTCGTCCTCGTCCTCTTCCTCTTCCTCTTCGTCGTCGTCGTCGTCGTCGTCGTCGTCGTCGTCATCGTCGTCGTCGTCTTCCTCTTCCTCTTCTTCCTCTTCTTCCTCTTCTTCTTCCTCTTCGTCCTCTTCCGGACGCCGGCGCTTGCGGCGACGCACGGGCTCGTCGTCGAAGTTCAGCTCTTCGACCTCGTCATCGTCCTCTTCGTCGCCGTCGATGTCCGGCAGATCGTCGTCCCATTCGTCGTCCCAGCCCGCGTGCAGGGGCAGATCGACGTCGTAGGTCTCGGGGGCCGGCGTGCGGCGGGGCTCCGAACCATGCACTCCGAGGTCGAGCACGAGTTCCATGCGGCAACTCCTCGTCGGTCTCCCGCTGCCTTCCGGGGAGCCGGCTTGCGATTCTCACCACCACGCCCCCCACGGGCCGGCAGCCGGCGCCATTTTGATCGGACGCGAGCCGCTGGCAAGCCCGCCGACGCGAATTGTGGACCGCGTTGCAGCCCTCGCCCCGAGGCGGCACGCTCCGGGCCCGGCGCGCGCGCGCCGACGGAGGCCCGAGATGGTACGGCTGACACGCATCTACACCCGCGGCGGAGACGACGGCACCACCTCGCTGGTCGGCGGCCGCCGCGTCGAGAAGGACCACCTGCGGATCGAGTCCTACGGCACGGTCGACGAGCTCAACGCCACGTTGGGCCTGTGCCGCGAGCGCGCCGAGGCGACGCTGGTCGCTGGCGACGTGCGCGACCGCGTGCTCGATCTCCTGCAGACGCTCCAGCAGCAACTCTTCGACTTGGGCAGCGGCCTGGCGACACCGCCCGATGACCGCTGGGAGGGGCAGCCCGTCATCGGCGCCGACGAGGTCCTCTGGCTCGAGCAGCAGATTGATTCGCTGAACGCCGATCTGGAGCCGCTGCGCTCGTTCGTGCTGCCCGGTGGCGGCCCGGTCGGCGCGGCGATGCACCTGGCGCGAACCGTCTGTCGGCGGGCCGAGCGCGTGACGTACACCCTCTCTCGCGCCGAAGCGGTGCAAGCCGACGAGCTGCGCTACCTCAACCGGCTCTCCGATCTGCTCTTCGTGTTCGGCCGCTGGGTGGCGCACCAGACCGGCGAGCCCGAGCCGCTCTGGCAGCCGCGCCCTCGCGTCTAGCGGCCGATGCCGCTCACGGCTTGCTGCACGTCTTGTTCGGCGGCGCCGCGCCAGTGATGCACTGCATTTGCACCGGGCAGTCGTAGTCGACGCTGCACACGCGCTCACAGAACGCCAGGCCCGAATTCACGCACAGCGTGCCGAACGGGCAGGCCGGCTTGCCGATCCCACAGGGCAGTTGGCAGAAGCCCGCGGTCTTGCCCGCGTTGGTGAAGCAGAAGCCGCCCGAGCCGCACTCGTCGCTCGTCGTGCAGTTGGCGCCGGCGCTGCCCGCGGGACGGGGGGCGCAGGCGTAGGTCTGCGTCGCGGCACCGCCCGGCGGCGCGATCGGCGTGCCGAAGACGCATTCGGTACCCGGGATCTTGCAGGTATCCGCGTCGCCCGGGCCCTGGCAGATCGCCGCGCACGATCCCGAGAGCGCGTCGCCGTCGCTGACGCAGGCCGAGCCGGTCGGGCAACCTTGATCCTTGCCGCACGGCTGGGTGCAGACGCCCTTCTCCTTTTCCTTGGCCATGTCGCAGGGGCCCGACGCGCCGCATTGCGCGTCCGTCAGGCAGGGCGCGCCGCCGATCTGGCAGGTGCCCTTGGCGACGATCGTGCACTTGCCAGAGCTGCAATCCAGGTCCGCGAGGCATTCGGCGCCGACCGGCGCGGCTTTGTCGCTGTCGAGGCAGACCTTGACGGTCGCCTTGCTCAAATCGGTACGCGTCACGCATTTGCGGACCAGCCCACCGCCGACCTGGCACTCCGAATCGGCGGCGCAGGTCTTGAGGCAGAGGGGCTTGCCCTCGCGCAGCACGCATGCGGTGCCTGCCTCGCAGTCGTCGCCCTTGCCGCAGCCGACGCGGGCGCAGTAGCCGCCCGGGATATCGGTGACGCAGGTCGACTCGCCGCTGCAATCCAGCGGGCCCTTGCACGTCAGCCCCGGCGTGGCCTTGCCGCCGGGCAGGCAGAGCTGTGCGTCCAACCCACCCCACGACGCCGTCAAGCGCTTGCAGGCGTAGCCGTCGGCGAGGCGGCAGTCGGTGTTCAGCTCGCAGCCGGCAATGCACAGCTGGCTCTGCGCATCGGCCCCCCAACAGACCGCCGAGCCCGGGCAGGGCTGCCCGCCGATGGTGCAGCCGGGGACGGTGCAATAGCCCTTCGGCCAGCTGAAGCACTCCAGGCCGGAGATGCAGTCGAAGCCGTCGGTGCAGGCCGCGCCGATCGGGTTCTTGCTGCCGCCGCCGCCGGTATCGGGTTTGGCGGTGTCGGTCGGCGTCGTGTCGGGCTTGGCGGTGTCGGGGGGGCTCGTGTCGGGCGCGCCGGCGTCGGGGGGAGCGGTGTCGGGCGCGCCGGTGTCGGCGACGGTGTCCAGGCTGTTGGTGCCGTCGCTCACCGCGGCGTCTTGAACGGCGGTGTCGGGCTGCCCTGCAGTGTCGGTCGTACCGCCGCCGCCGCCGCCGCCGGTCGGGTTCGGGTAGCAGAACTGCTCTTTGGCGTAATACCCGTCCGGGCAAATCACCTTCTGTTCGCCACAGCCTCCGACGATCGACGTGAGAAGGACGAGCATCGCGGTGGCGAGGGGGGCGTTGCGGGTCGAGACGGCGATTCGCTGCATGGGGACGGCCTCCGGGCGATGCATCGTAGCGACGCGGGCGGGAATTCGCCATTCCCGAATCGACCGCGCGCGCCCGGGCCCGCAGGGCCGTCGTGTGGCAGTGGGCGCTCCGCGGATTCGACACCCGAACCGCGGCTTCGTAAGCTTGCCGCCATGAGCCCGACCCGACGACCTCGCCATCCCTCGTTCGCCCACACCTCCCGCCACGGGGTCGCCGCCGCGGCCGCGATGATCGCCGCCTGTGCGATGGTTGCCGGCTGCGGCCGCTCGGCGCCTGCGCCCGGCGCGGCGCCGGCGACGCCTGCCGCTCCGGAGTCCGCGGGCACCGCTGTCCCTGCTGCCGCCGCCGCCCCTGCCGCTGCCGCCCCTGCCGCCGCTGCCCCTGCTGCTGCTGCCGCCGCCGCCGCCGCCGCTCCTGCTGCCGCCGCTGCGGTCGAAGACGGCGAACCCCTCGCAGCCGCGCCGGGCAGCTCGGGCGACGTCTCCCGCTGGATCCACCGCACCGACGACGGCCGTCCGCTCACCGAGCTCTTCGCCTCCGAGCTCCGAGAGGCCCAGGCGCAGGGCCGTGGCGTGATCGTGATGTTCACGGCCGATTGGTGCTCACCGTGCAAGGCGATCAAGGAACTCGTGCACGAGAGCGCGACCGTTCAGCAGGCGCTCGCCAACGGGCGGATGATCTACATCGACGTCGACGAGTGGCGGGGCCCGGCCCATCGCCTGATCCCCGGCGTGAACCCGACCAAGCTGCCCACGCTCGTCCGCGTCGACGCCGCCGGTCAGAACCTCGTGCAATGCTACGGCTCCGAGCTCGGCTTGCTGTCCGAAGACGCGGTCGCCAAGAACCTGCTGCGCCTGCTCGACGGCCAAGCCCCCGCGACGCCGGACTACCAGGACAACCCAGCCTTGCAGCAAGAGCTGATCCGCAAATCGAGCGCGGCGCAGACCGCGCGCACCGAGGGGCAGGCCGAGCTCGAGGTCGAACTGCTCGAGAGCAGCACGGTCGGCAGCACCGTGCGCTTGGTCTTGCGCAACCACGATGGCCCGCGGCGCTGGTTCCTGCTGCCGATGGGGCGGCCCCTGAGCGAGACTCCGACGATCACCTCGTGGCAGACCGTGAAGTTCGCCGAGCACGTGCGCGCCACCTTCTTGCGCTTCATCGGCGAGCCATCGTTCGTCGCGATGCCGGTCGCCGGCTACGGATCGGTCACGCTCGGGCGTTGGCGCGTCGAGGCCAAACTGGAGAAGGGCGCGACCTTCGAGGTCTGGGAGCTGAACCGGCTCGAGGTCGACGGCCAGGCGATGCAGTTCCAGATGAAGCTCCCGTACAAGCTGCACATCGACAACGGCCTCGCGCAGCAGATCCTCGGCCAGAACGGTCAGGCCGCGGTCAAGCTCGCGGTCAAGCGCAAGCTTCAGACCACCCTGCGTTGAGCCGCGCCGCCCGCCTTGCCGGCCGATCGGACCGGGGGTAGCGTCGGCACATGAAGCCGCTCCGCTCCGTCCGTATCCCCGCTCTCTCCCTCGCCCTGCTCGGGGCGGCGCTCGCTCCGGCGTGCAAACCGCAGCCGACCCCCACCGAAGTCGCCAGCGAAGCGGTCGCCGTCGGCGCGGCCGAGGCGCAGGCGAGCGGGGAGGCCGCAGCCGCGCTCGCCGCCGCACGCGCCGCCGCTGCCCCGGCCGCCGTCTCTGGTACCGCGCTGCCCGCAGGACACCCGCCGCTGCAGGGCGGTGCGGTCCACGGCGGCGGTGCGGCCGAGCCGCAGCGCGCCCGCGGCGACGTGGTGGCACACGGCCCGGTCGGCCGCGTGCTGCAGGCCGAAGCAGCCGATCGCTACACCTACCTGCGACTCGAGACAGCCGACGGCGAAGTTTGGGCCGCGGTCGGCGGTGAAGCGCCAGCGGTCGGTTCGCGCGTCGCCGTGGTCGAGGCGTTGCGGATGGAGCAGTTCCGTAGTGCCGCGCTCGGCCGCACCTTCGAGGTCCTCTGGCTCGGGCGTCTGTCCGGAGACGTCGCCGCCGCCGAGCGTGCCGCCGCCGCGGACACCCCGCTGCCCAGCGCCGCCGCGGGCGAGCGCCCCATCGCGGAGGTGCGCGCGAGCGCCGCGACCCTCGCCGGCCAGCAGGTGCGCGTGCGCGGTCGTGTCCGCAAGGTCACGCGCCGCGTGCTGGGCAAGGATTGGGTGCACCTGGTCGACGCGAGCACCGGTGCGGACGGCGCCGCGCTGGTGGTCACCACGCAGGCGTCGGTTCAGCCGGGCGAGGTCGTCGTGCTCGAAGGCAAGCTCGGTCGCGACCGTGAGATCGGCGCCGGCTATCGCTACGACGTGCTGCTGGAAGATGCGCAGCGCATCGAGGAGCCGTCCAAATGAGTACGACCCTCCGCCTGGGCGAGCAGATCGAGGCCGGATCCGGCAACCGTGACGGCGTGGCGGTCGAGCTCGGTCGTTAGTCGCTGACCACGCACGGCGTGATCGTCGGCATGACGGGCTCGGGCAAGACCGGCCTGGGCGTCGTGCTCCTGGAGGAGGTCGTGCGCACCGGCGTGCCCGTGCTGGTGATCGACCCCAAGGGCGATATGGGCAACCTGGCGCTGACGTTCCCGGCGCTCTCGCCGAGCGAGTTCGAGCCCTGGGTCGATCCCGGCGAGGCGCACCGTCGTGGCGTCGATCCGGCCACGTTGGCGGCCGAGTCGGCGGAGACCTGGCGCCGCGGCTTGGCTGGCTGGGGACTCTCGGAGGCCGACGTCGCCGCGCTGCGAGAGGCAGCCCCCGTCACGCTCTACACGCCCGGCTCGACCGCTGGCACCCCGCTCTCGGTCCTGGGCTCGTTGGCCGCGCCGCCGCGCCCCTTCGACGAGGACGCCGAGGACCTCCGCGCCGAGATCGAGGCCTTCGTCTCGAGCTTGCTCGTGCTTGCCGGCATCGACGCCGATCCGATGGCCAGCCGCGAGCACATCCTGCTCGCGCACCTGATCGAGCGCGCGTGGCGCAACGGCCAGAGCCTGGATCTCGGCGAGCTGGTCGGGCAGGTCGCGCAGCCGCCGCTGCGCCGGATCGGTGTGTTCGAGCTCGACCGCTTCTTCCCGGAGAAGGACCGCGAGAAGCTCGCCATGCGCCTGAACGGTCTGTGCGCGTCGCCCTCGTTCCAAGCCTGGCTCGAAGGGGACCCGCTCGACATCCAGCAGATGCTCTACCGGCCCGACGGCAAGCCCCGCACGGCCGTCGTCTACCTGCCGCACCTCTCGGACGAGCAGCGCATGTTCGCGGTGACGCTGCTGCTCTCCAAGGTGGTCAGCTGGATGCGCCGGCAGCCGGGGACGTCGGATCTGCGCGCGCTGGTCTACATGGACGAGGTCTTCGGCTTCTGCCCACCGACCGGATCGCCGCCGGCCAAGCGGCCGATCCTCACGTTGCTCAAGCAGGCCCGCGCGCACGGCGTCGGTGTCGTGTTGGCCACCCAGAACCCCGTCGATCTCGACTACAAGGCGATGTCGAACGCGGGCGCGTGGATGGTCGGACGCCTCTCCACCGAGCGCGACAAGGCCCGCATCGTCGAGGCGCTGCGCTCGGCGTCCGGCGAGGTCGATTCCGGCACGCTGGATCGGCTGATCGGTGGCCTCGGCAAGCGCCAATTCGTGCTCATGGGTGCGCGCCACCCGAAGCCTCGGCTGTTCACCAGCCGCTTCGCGCTCTCGTTCTTGCGCGGACCGCTGACCCGCGACGAGGTCGAGCGCCTGCGGCGCGGCGCGGCGCCGTCGAGCCCCACGGCCACGCAGACCAGCCCCGCGGCTCCACCGACCGCGCCGACCGCGTCGGCTCCCGCGTCGACGCCGGCACCGACGCCCGTGGCCGGGACGTCGCCGCTCGCCCCCACGCCGACGGCGACGCCGACCAAGGACACCGCCGTGACGGTGCTGCCGCCCGAGCCGAAGCGGCCGCGCGCCGCGGCGCCGCAGCCGGCGCCACGCGTCGCAGAGGGCGTCCGGGTCGCGCTGCTCGATCCGGCGGCTCCGTGGGCCTCGCTGGTCGGAGCGGTCGCCGGCGGGCGCGTCCTGCAGGCCGCTGTCGCCGCGCGACTCGTCGTCCGGTACGACGTGCCCGGCCAGCTCGAGCCCCTCGAGGTCGAGTGGGAAGCGGTGTGGCCGCGGCCGGGCGAGCGCTTCGACGCCTCGCGCCTGTTCGAGGTCGACTACGACGAGCGCGATCTCCGCGGTCGCGCCCCCGACGGCGTCCGCTACGTCGCGCCGGACGCCCCGATCGCCGCACCCGCGTTTTGGGACGAGGTCCGCGCCGGCCTGCTCGCGCGTGCGGGGCGCAGCGGTGCGCTGGTCGTCTTCCGCCACGCGGGCTTCGGCATGGCGTCTCGGCCCGGCGAATCCGAGGAGAGCTTCCGCCGCCGTACCCGCGCTCGCGCCGAGCACGAAGCCGATGCCGAGGCCGCTGCGCTGGCCGGGCGCTGGGCGAGCCACGCGGCACAACAGCGCGAGCGCATCGCGCGGGCCGCCTATGCGGTCGACGAGCGCGTCGCCAAGGCCGCCGCCACGCTCGAAGCCGCGCGCGTCGAGGAGGAGCAGGCCCGCTTGCTCGCCGACCTGGTGCAGGGCCGCGCCGGCTCGTCGGAGCTGGCCCGCCGCGCGGCGAGTCTGCAAGCGGCACGCCGCGACGCCGAGGCCGCCGGTGCCGAGCAGCGCAAGCTCGACGCCGCCCGCGCCGAGATCGACGCCTTCGAGTCCAAGCTCGGTGCCAAGATCTCCGCCATCCACGCCGCTGCGCTCGCCAAGGCGGACGCCGTCGACGCCTGCACCGTCGCGCCGCGCGAGGGCGGGGTCGAGTTGCGCGAGTTGGCGCTGGTCTGGGTGCCCACGCTCGGCGGCGACGCATGAGCCGCGTTCCCCTGCGCCTCGCGCTCGCGGCCGCCTTGCTCGGGCCGTTCGTCGGTGGCTGCGAGGCGCTGCCGGAGGGGCCCGAGGTCGTGCGCCTCCGCGCCGACGCGAATCGGAAGGGCGACAGCGGCGACGAGGGGCCGCACGGCGTCGGATGCGCGCACCTGCGCCGCAACGTGCGGCTGCACGACGCCGCCGAGCTCGACCTCTGCTGGCCGCTGGACGCCGACGACGCCGTCGCCGAGGGCGCGCTTCCGACCGCGGTGCTGCTGCCGGGCGGGGCCGTCGAGCCGATGCGGTATGCGTGGCTGCAGACCCACCTCGTCAGCCGTGGTTACGTCGTGGTGCTGCCGCGTTTCGCGCTGGATCTGGCGATCCTCGACGCCGAGCCGGCTGAGGCCGCGCTGGATCTGCTCGACGCGCTCGATGTGGAGGGACTGCTCTCCGGTCGGCTGCTGCGCGACAACGGCACCGCCCTCCTCGGCCACTCGCTCGGTGGGGTGATCGCCGCCGAGCGTTTCGCGGCCGACGCCCGCATCGGCGCGCTCGTGCTGCTGGCGAGCTATCCCGCCGACGCCACCGACGCTGCCGCTCGGCC